>NZ_JBFUJV010000005.1:0-167894 GCF_056401175.1 Nocardioides sp. P4_G10
CCCGGTGCCAGGAACGTGGCTGGGCCACCGCTCAGGTCGTGGAGCCTCAGGCGCTCCTGTGGTCGCGGCGCGCGGCGGCGGCGCGGAGGGAGTCGAGCTCCGCGCGGAGGACGTCGATCTCGGCCTCGAGCTCGGCGACGATCACGATCGCCTCGGCGGCACGGCCCTCGGCGTCGTCGCGGCCACTCTGCGCCTCGTCCCGGCCGCGCTCGGCGGCGTCGGCACGCCGGGCCTCCTGGCCACGCTTGAGGGTCTGCTCGGCCGCGTTCTTCTGGGCGTTGGAGAGGGCCCGCTCGAGGACGTCGATGGCCTCCTCGCGCTCGTTGATCTTGCGGCGCATGTCGGCGGCGAAGGCCGCGGACTCGGCCGTACGGCGCTCCGTCAGGGTGCGGTACTCCTGCGCCTGCACGGCGCGGTCGCGCGCGGCGTCGCGACGCGCCTGCATGAGCTCGGAGTGGGTGATGCGGGTGGCGGCTGCTCCGGCGAGCACGGCCACGACGGCAGCGACAGCGGTCAGTCCGGCCGACGAGGACGCGAGCGCGCCGATCACGAGCGCCGCGCCGACGGCGAGGAGCGTGACGGCCACGGCCAGGCGCGTGCTGCGCTGGCGGCGACGAGCAGGCGTACGAGACACCTGTGACTGCTGTGACTCCTGGGAAGGCATGGCGCCAGACTAGGCGCGCGGCAGCCCGCCGTCCGTGCGACACGCACGCTCCAGGGCCAGCGAGGCGAGGGTCACCCCCGCCGCACCGGCGGCGGCGACCAGCGAGCGGAGGATCCACCGGTC
Source organism: Nocardioides sp. P4_G10 (assembly GCF_056401175.1). NCBI lineage: Bacteria > Bacillati > Actinomycetota > Actinomycetes > Propionibacteriales > Nocardioidaceae > Nocardioides > Nocardioides sp. P4_G10. The sequence goes on from NZ_JBFUJV010000005.1 coordinate 788, forward strand.
GGCGTAGTGCGACTCGTCGCCGAGCCAGCTGACGGCGTAGCCGACGTAGCCGGCGGTCACCGCGGCACCGGCGAGGGCGCACGCCCGGGCCAGGACGAGTCGGTTGACCGCCTGGTGCGGCTCGAGCCGTTGACCCCGCACCTGGACGGTCTGCCACGTGTGCCAGGCGAGGAAGCCCATGATCGCGGCGACCATCACCAGCACGAGGGCCTGCGCCCACGACACCAGCGGTGGCCGGCCGGCCACGGAGGTCATCACGGGGTGGATCGCCCAGCCGAGCGCCAGTCCGACGACGATGGACGCCGTCAGGGCGCGCGCAGAGGTGGGACGGAGCGTCCCGCGCGGCTCGTCAGGGTCCTCGTGGGGCGCGTCCGGGCCGGACTCGGTCACTCGGGGTCCCCGCGGCGTCCTGGGGAGGAGCGCAGCGGAGGAGCAGGAGGTCGCGGGGTGGTCACTCGACCTCGAGGGTGAGGTCCTCGCGCCTCTTCACACCCGAGGAGTCGGACGCGTCGAGCAGCTCGGCGATCGGGCCACGGTCGGGGAAGACCGCGTCGGGCTCGAGGTCGTGCCACGGCTGGAGGACGAAGGCGCGCTCGTGGGCGCGCGGGTGCGGCAGTCGCAGGAAGTCCTCGTTGGAGCGGCGGTCACCGACCACGATCAGGTCGACGTCGAGGGTGCGCGGGGCGTTGCGGATGTCGCTGCGCTCGCGGTCGAAGGCGTCCTCGATGGCCAGCGCACGCTCCATCAGCCGGGCGGCGGGGAGCGTGGTGTCGGCGAGCAGGACGGCGTTCAGGTAGGGGCGCGAGCCCTCCGGCGCGTCGACCGGCTCCGTCTCGTAGACCGGCGAGACGCCCGTGACGAAGAAGTCCGGGGTGTCCGCGAGCGCGTTGACCGCGCCCTGCAGGGAGCCCAGACGTTCGCCGAGGTTGGAGCCCAGGCCGAGCACCACCCGGCGGATCGGGTGCATCTCCCCCGTGAGGGAGTCGGCGTCCACGATGTGGGGGTTGGGAGTCTCAGTCATGAGCGTTGCCTCGCGTTCTGGTGATCGTCAGCGCGACGTCCGAGTACGTCGCGTCGATGGGCGCATCAGGTTTGTGGAGCGTGACTCGCGCCCATTCAACACGAGTGTCCAACAGGCACACGTCCGTGATGCGTTGAGCGACGGTTTCTATCAGGTCGACGGGGTCGCGCTCGACGGCAGCCTTCACGTCCGCCACCAGCGTGCCGTAGTTGACCGTGTCCACCAGGTCGTCGGAGGCAGCCGCAGGCCGGGTGTCGATGCCCAGCACGAGGTCGACGACGAAGACCTGGCCCTCGCGCCGCTCGAAGTCGAAGACACCGTGGTGGGCGAAGCACTCGATGCCCGTCACGGACAGCTCGTCCGTCATGTCGTGCCTCCATCCATCGCTGCCACGACCGCGAGTGCGTCCCGCGTGGCTCGTACGTCGTGCACGCGCAGGAGGTCGACCCCGCGGACGGCCAGCAGGGCGACCAGGGCGGCGTGGGCGTGCTCGCGCTCGTCGACCGGCCGCGGCACGCCGTCGACGGCCAGCAGGGAGCCGAGGAACGACTTGCGGCTGGCACCCACGAGCAGCGGGCAACCCAGCTCGCGCAAGCCGTCGAGCGAGGCGAGCAGCTCCCAGTTGTGGCCGGGCTTCTTGGCGAAGCCCAGCCCCGGATCGAGGACGACCCGCTCACGCGGGACGCCGGCGGCGAGGACCGCATCGAGCCGTTCGCCCAGCTCACGGCGTACGGACTCCACGACGCCGTCGGGCGAGTAGTCGGTGAAGTTGCGCATCCGGTCGGCGTGGGCGCGCCAGTGCATCGCGACGTAGGACGCGTCGCTGTCGGCGACGACGTCGAGGATCCGCGGGTCGGCGAGGCCGCCGGAGACGTCGTTGACGATCCCCGCGCCGGCGTCGATGGCCGCCGCGGCCACCTCGGCGCGCATCGTGTCGACCGACACCACGACGCCGTCGGTCGCCAGCTCACGGATGACCGGGACGACGCGGCCGAGCTCCTCGGCGACCAGTGGGCGGGTCGCGCCCGGCCGGGTCGACTCACCCCCGATGTCGAGGACGTCGGCCCCCTGCACCACGAGGTGTCGGCCGTGGGCGACGGCGGCCTCGGTGGTGTCCCACCGGCCGCCGTCGGAGAACGAGTCGGGCGTGACGTTGACGATCCCCATCACCCGGGTCGACCGGTCAGCGGGGGACGCCCCCTCGCTCACCTGGTGCCTGAGTGGATGAGCGCCATCGCCTCGGCGCGGGTGGCCTGCTGGGTCAGGAACATGCCGCGCACGGCAGACGTGATCGTGCGGGCGCCGGCCTTCTTGACCCCGCGCATCGTCATGCAGAGGTGCTCGGCCTCGATGACCACGATGACGCCGCGCGCCTCCAGGATCTCCATCAGCGAGTCGGCGACCTGCGTGGTGAGCCGCTCCTGGACCTGCGGGCGCTTGGCGTAGACGTCGACGAGCCGCGCGAGCTTGGACAGGCCGGTGATCTTGCCGGTCTCGGCCGGGATGTAGCCGACGTGGGCCACCCCGGTGAACGGCACCAGGTGGTGCTCGCACATCGACCAGAGCTCGATGTCACGCACCAGCACCATCTCCTCGTGACCGAGGTCGAAGGTGGTGGTCAGCACGTCGCGCGGGCTCTGGCGCAGGCCCTGGGTGAGCTCGGCGTAGGCGCGGGCGACCCGCGCCGGGGTCTCGTGCAGCCCCTCGCGCTCGGGGTCCTCGCCGATCGCGTAGAGCAGCTCGCGCACGGCGGCCTCGGCCCTGGCCTGGTCGAAGTCGGGCACGTCCTCCGGCTCGACCTGGGGCACGGTGACCGGGTCGGTCACGGCGCGTCCGGGCTGGGCGGGGTGGGGGTGTCCGGGTGGACGCCCTGGACGCCGTGGACGTCTCCACCCGCGCCGGGCGGCGTGAGGATCGCGCCGCTGGTCTCGGACTGCTGGGAGGCGATGTCGGCGTTGACCCGGTCACGGATCTCCTGCGGGATGTCGACCGGCGGGATCGTCGACGGCACGCGCTCGGGCGAGCCGGTCCACGCCGGACGCGTCGGACGCCGGGTCAACGGCTCGAAGATCGCCGCGATCTCACCCTTGTCGAGGGTCTCCTTGTCGAGCAGCGCGAGCACCAGCGCGTCGAGGACGTCGCGATTCTCGTGGAGGATCTCGAAGGCCTCCTGGTGGGCGTGGCCCAGCAGCGTCTTGATCTCCCCGTCCACCGCCGCGGCGGTCTCCTCGGAGTAGTTGCGCGTGTGGCCCATGTCGCGGCCCAGGAAGGGCTCGGAGTTGCTGTCGCCCAGCTTGACCGCACCGAGGCGCTCCGTCATGCCGTACTGGGTGACCATCGCCCGCGCGAGACCCGTCGCCTTCTCGATGTCGTTGCCGGCACCGGAGGTGACGTCGTGGAAGATCAGCGCCTCCGCGGCCATGCCGCCGAGCATGTAGGCGAGGGAGTCGAGCATCTCGCTGCGCGTCTGGGAGTACTTGTCACGGTCCGGCAGCACCATCGTGTATCCGAGCGCACGACCACGCGGCAGGATCGTCACCTTGTGCACCGGGTCGGTGCCGGGCAGGGCCGCGGCGACCAGGGCGTGGCCGCCCTCGTGGTAGGCGGTGATGAGCTTCTCGCGCTCGCTCATCAGGCGCGTACGACGCTGCGGACCGGCGATGACGCGGTCGATCGCCTCGTCGAGGGACTCGTCGGTGATCATCTTGGCGTTGCTGCGCGCGGTCAGCAGCGCCGCTTCGTTGAGCACGTTGGCCAGGTCGGCACCGGTGAAGCCGGGCGTGCGGCGGGCGATGCTGAGCAGGTCGATGTCCTGCGCGATCGGCTTGCCGCGCGAGTGGACCTTCAGGATCTGGTGGCGGCCGTTGAGGTCGGGGGCGTCCACCTGCACCTGGCGGTCGAAGCGGCCCGGGCGCAGCAGCGCGGGGTCGAGCACGTCGGGACGGTTGGTGGCGGCGATGAGGATGACCCCACCACGCACGTCGAAGCCGTCCATCTCGACGAGCAGCTGGTTGAGCGTCTGCTCGCGCTCGTCGTGGCCGCCGCCCATCCCGGCGCCGCGGTGGCGGCCGACGGCGTCGATCTCGTCGATGAAGACGATGGCCGGCGGGTTCTCCTTGGCCTGCTCGAAGAGGTCGCGGACGCGGCTCGCGCCCACACCCACGAACATCTCGACGAAGTCGGAGCCGGAGATGGAGTAGAACGGCACGCCCGCCTCGCCCGCGACCGCGCGCGCGAGGAGGGTCTTGCCGGTTCCGGGCGGGCCGTAGAGCAGCACGCCCTTGGGGATCTTGGCGCCGACGGCCTGGAACTTGGCCGGGTCGGTGAGGAACTCCTTGATCTCGCCGAGCTCCTCGATCGCCTCCTCGCAGCCGGCGACGTCGCTGAACGTCGTCTTCGGCATGTCCTTGGTGATCAGCTTGGCCTTGGACTTGCCGAACTGCATGACGCCGCGTCCGCCGCCGCCCTGGGCCTGGTTCATCAGGAAGATGAACAGCAGGATGATCAGCGCGAAGGGCAGCAGGGTGGCGAGCAGCGAGCCGAGGAAGCTCGGCTGCGGGACGGTCGAGTTGGCCTTGTCGATCGTGCCCGCGGCGACCTGCTCGTCGACGGCAGCGAGCAAGATCTCCTGCTGCCCGTCGATGTACTGCGCGACGACCTTGTCGCCGTCCTCGCGGGTGCCCTTGTCGAGCGTCGCCTGGATCTCGAAGTCGGCGCCGTTGAACTCGATCTCGTCGACCTTGCCGTCGTCGATGTAGGAGGCGAGGGTCGAGGTGTCGACCTCGTCGTAGCCGTCGCTGGGTGCGAGGAACTGGATCGCCAGGAGGACCGCGAACGCGGACAGGACGATCCACAGCCAGGGACCCTTGAATATGCGCTTCACAGGCAACTTTCGGCGGTTTCGGAGGTGAGGAGGCGACGCTACACGCCGCCGGGGCCCTTATTCTTTCAGGCGGGGTGAAGCGGTGCGACCCGTTCGAGGTCAGTGGCGCGCTCGGGCACGCTCGCTCAGGAGTAGACGTGGGGCGCGAGGGTGCCGATGTCGCGCAGGTTGCGGTAGCGCTCGCGATAGTCGAGGCCGTAGCCGACGACGAACTCGTTGGGGATGTCCCAGCCGATGTACTTCGGCTCCACGGGCATCGAGAGCGCCTCGGGCTTGCGCAGGAGCGTGGCGATCTCGACGCTCGCGGGGCTGCGGCTCGAGAGGTTGTTGACCAGCCAGCTCAGGGTCAGGCCGGTGTCGATGATCTCGTCGACGATCAGCACGTCGCGGCCGCTGATGTCGGTGTCGAGGTCCTTGAGGATGCGGACCACGCCGCTGGACTTGGTGCCCGACCCGTAGGAGCTGACGGCCATCCAGTCCATCTCCAGGTGCCGCGGCATCGACCGCGCGAGGTCGGCCATCACCATCACCGCCCCCCGCAGGACGCCGACGACGAGCAGGTCGCGTCCCTCGTAGTCCTCGGTGATCTGGAGGGCCATCTCGGCCAGCCGCTGCTGGATCTGCTCCTCAGTGAAGAGGATGTTGACCAGGTCGTTCTCCACGTGGGACGAGTCCATGGACGTCAGCCTAGGGGGCGACGGAGGGCACCGTGCAGGCAGTTCGGCCCGGCGCCGGTCACAGGTGGGCGTGCCCGCGGTGGCTGGTGCCGCGAACTGCCGTCACGGTGCCTCGATGAGCAGGAGTCCGTCGCGGCGAAGGGCGCGGAGCGGGCCGGGCAGGTCGATCCACTTCTGGCCCCGCCACCCGACGAGCAGCTCGTCGACGGCGAGGACGTGGTCGCGGGTCAGCTCGGACGGCGGTGACCCGGCGTCGAGGGCGGCGCGGTGGAGGACGCGGTGCCGGATCGACGGCTGCTCGCCGGTCAGGGTCTCGATGTCGAGGCCGCCGTCGCGGCGGGCGCGGGCGAGCGCCCGGTCGGCGAGGTCGTCGAGCAGCGCGGTGTCCTCGCGCAGCTGGTCGGCGGTGCGGGCCAGGGCGGCGGCGATCCCGGGTCCGAGCTCGGCCTCGAGGACCGGCAGCACCCGGTCACGTACGCGCACCCGGGTGTGGACCGGGTCGGAGTTGTGGGGGTCGTCCCAGGCCTCGAGCCGCTCCACCAGGCAGGCGGTGACGGTGTCGTCACGGCGTACGCCGAGCAGCGGGCGTGCGAACACCCCGAAGGACGACCGCATGCCCTGCAGGGACCGGCCGCCCGAGCCACGGGTGAGGCCGAGCAGCACCGTCTCGGCCTGGTCGTCGAGGGTGTGGCCGAGCAGCACGAGCCGTGCCTCGAGGTGCTCGGCGACCTGCTCCAGGACGGCGTACCTCGCCTCGCGCGCGGCGGCCTCCGGCCCCATCCCCGACGCGGCGTCGACGTCCACGCGCGCGGTGAGCGTCTCGTCGACGCCCATCGCGGCGAGCTGGGCGACGACACGGTCGGCCTGCTCCGCGGAGCCGGCCTGCAGGCCGTGGTCGACGGTCACGCCGACCACGCGCAGCCCGAGCTTGTGTCCCTCGAAGACGACCGCCGAGGCGAGGGCGAGGGAGTCCGCACCGCCGCTGCACGCCACGGCGACGGTCGCGCGCCCACCGTCTCGAGCCTCGAGGCGGGACAGCATCCGGCGCACCGGCAGCCGGACCGCCGCGACCGAGGGGTGGAGCGTCACAGCACGCGGGCGATCCAGGCGTCGGGGTCGCTGATCTCGGCCTTGGAGGGCAGGGTCTCGGTGCCGGTCCACACCGCGTTGAACTCCTCCATGCCGACCTTGTCGACGACGTGGCGCACGAAGACGGCCCCGTCGCGGTACTGCGCCATCTTGGCGTCGAGGCCCAACAGTCGCCGCAGCAGCTTGTCGACGCCACCGACGCCCTTGCGACGCTGGTTGAACTTCCGGCGGATCTCCGCCACCGACGGGATGACGGTCGGGCCGACGCCGTCCATCACGACGTCGGCGTGGCCCTCGAGCAGCGACATCACGCCGGTGACCCGGTCGAGGATCTCCTTCTGCTCGGGCGAGGAGACGAGGTCGATGATGCTGCCGTTGCTGCCGCGGAGCACGTCGGCGCCGCGGCGGAGCCCGTCGAGCACCGCGCTCGGCTCGAGGGTGTCGGCGACTGCGTGCATCTGGCTCATCAGGTGCTGGCCGAGCCACGGGTTGGCCGTGAACTGCACCCGGTGGGTCTCCTCGTGCAGGCACACCCACAGCCGGAAGTCGGTCGGGTCGGCGCCGATCTCGCGCTCGACGTGGACGATGTTGGGGGCCACCAGCAGCAGCCGGCCGAACGGCTCGTGGAACGGGTCGAACTGCCCCAGCACCTTGCTGCCGAGGAAGCCGAGCATCAGGCCGACCTCGGCGCCGGTGACCCGGGTGCCGACGGCCTCGGCGAACGCCGACGGGGGGCCCTTCTTCTCGATGAGCTTGTCCACGACCGGGCTCAGGAGCTTGGCGAAGCCGTCGGCGTTGGCCCGGAGCCAGCCGCTGCGATCCACGACCAGCACCGGCGCGGTGCCGGCCTCGGTGTGCAGCCCGGTGAACTCACGGACCAGCGGGGTCGAGCGGGTCGCACCCTCGCGGAGCTCGACGACCGCGGCGGCCGCCTCGTCGGGCGACACGTCCGGCCCGGGCCCGGCCACCCGGGTTCCCACGGTGACGGCGAAGTCCCAGTCGACGAGGTTCATATCGTGACCCTAGCCGGGAGCGAAGAATGAGCCCCCGGCGTGGGGAAGGAGGTCGAGTGGCCCCACGACCGAGCCTGCGAGGTCGTGACGGGACGTATCGAGACCCGCGGGCGGTGTCCGGGCGACAAAGGGATATGGGTCTCGATACGGACGCTCGCCGGGGCTCGCGACCTACTGGACCACCGAGTCGGCGGACGAGCTGCATCTGCAGGAGGCGAGGGAGGCGGCCGCGCGGTCGAGGGCCTCCTGCGAGTCGTAGCGCTCGATCGGCGGGGACTTGTCCGCGCCGAAGACGAAGGCGAGCGGCTGCCCGTCGCGGTCGACGGCGATGCCGGCGAGGGCGTGCACGCCGGTGAGGGTGCCGGTCTTGGCGCGCACGAGGCCGCGGGCGACGGCGGGGCCCTCGGCGAAGCGGTAGGTGAGCGACCCGGTGAACCCGGCGACGGGCATCCCGGTGACCAGGCTGCGCATGCCCGCGCCGTCCGGGCCGGCGGCGTGCTGGATCAGGTCGATGAGCAGGGACGTCGAGACCCGGTTGCGCCGCGACAGGCCGGAGCCGTCGTACACCTCGGCGCCGGCGACGTCGATCCCGAGTCCGCCGAGGGTGTCGAGCACGCCGGCCGCGCCCGCCTCGAACGACCCGGTGCCGGAGGTGGCGAGGCCGACCTGGTGGCCCACCACCTCGGCGCCCTCGTTGTCGCTGACGTCGAGGATCCGCTCCGCGACCTGCGACAGCGGCGCGCTCTCGACGGAGGCCAGCTCCTCTGCGCCGGCGGGCGCGACGACCCGCTGCGGCTGCCCGTTCACGCGCAGCCCCGCGGCGCGGAGGCCGTCGGCGAAGACCTGGGCGGTTGCCAGCGACGGCTCGTCGGACTTGAGGTCGCTGTCGGGCTCGTCGCCCCCGTCGACCATGAGCGCGGTGATCGGGCTGACGATGTCGTCGGGGACGTAGTCGCGGCGCCAGGCCGGGTTGTCGGTCGGGCCGGTGAAGAGGCTGTCGTCGAAGCGGACCCGGACGCGTCCCTGGCCGCCGAGCGCCTCCGCGACCTGCAGGGCGAGGGTCGTCACGTCGGCGCGGGCGGGGTACGTCGACTCGGCCTCGGCGACCGTGAGCGACCTGCTGGCCAGCAGCGGGTCTCCCCCGCCGACCAGCACGACGTCGCGCGGACCGGCGCCGCGCACGACCCGCGTGGTGAAGGTGTGGTCGGGCCCGAGCACGTCCAGTGCGGCCCCCAGGGTGAGCAGCTTGGTGGTCGAGGCCGGCAGGTAGCGCCCGTCCCCGGTGGTCCACTCGGCCGAGCCGGGGGCCAGGGGCGCGACCGCCCCCACGACGTGCTTGCCGAGGTCGGGGTCGGAGAGGTCGTCGGAGACGGCCGTGGCGACCCGGTCCGCGTCGAGGGCACCGGCGGTGTCGAGGGCGACGGCGTCGTCGGCCGGCGGCGTCCACTCGGGCAGGTCGAGGCCGGCGGGCGCGAGCACCTGCTCCGGCTCGGTCTGCGGGTCGGCGGCCAGACCCGGCAGGTAGCGCTGGCCCCACTCGAAGCGGTAGGCCCCCACTCCGGCCGCCAGCAGGGCGAGGACGAGGACCGTCGGCAGCCAGTGCCACACCGACCACCGGCGTCGCCGCGGGCCGGAGTGGCGTAGGTCACGTCCCACCCTTTTCGACCCTCTCGCTTCGCGCATCGGGGCCATTGTGCGCGACACTGCCCCCGTACCCATGCGTCGGGCCGTGCCCGGCGCAGCTGAGCGGCCCGATGGCGTGCCGGAGAAGGTGAGGAAGACGTGCTCGAGTTCGACGTGCTGGTGGAGATCCCCAAGGGTGAGCGCAACAAGTACGAGGTCGACCACGAGAGCGGGCGCCTGCGCCTCGACCGGATGCTCTTCACCTCGACCGCCTACCCGGCGGACTACGGCTTCATCGAGAACACCCTCGGCCAGGACGGCGACCCGCTCGACGCGCTCGTGATCCTGCAGGCGCCGACCTTCCCGGGCTGCCTCATCGCCTGCCGCGCGATCGGCATGTTCCGGATGACCGACGAGGCCGGCGGTGACGACAAGGTGCTGTGCGTGCCTGCCCACGACCCGCGACTGGAGCACCTGCGCGACATCAACCACGTCTCCAAGTACGACCGCCTGGAGATCCAGCACTTCTTCGAGGTCTACAAGGACCTCGAGCCCGGCAAGTCCGTCGAGGGCGCTGACTGGGTCGGCCGCGTCGAGGCCGAGGCCGAGGTCCAGGCCTCGTTCGAGCGCTTCAAGACCGAGGGCCACGGCAACGACCTCGACAACATCGCCGACGAGAGCCTGGGCGAGGACGCCTGAGGCTGTCGCCGGCGTTGCAGCTGCTCAGGCGGCCGCGTCCGTCGCGCCGAGCGACGAGGCCACAGGCTCGAGGGCCTCGGCCAGGATCTCGGTCACCCGCCCGACCGGACGCACGTCGAGCTCACTGAGCAGCTCGGCGGGTACGTCGTCGAGGTCGGCACGGTTGCGCTCCGGGACGTAGACCGTCGCCAGACCGGCCCGCTGGGCGGCGAGCAGCTTCTGCTTCACGCCACCGATCGGCAGCACCCGCCCCGAGAGCGTGACCTCGCCGGTCATGCCGACGTCGGAGCGCACGGGCCGTCCGGTGAGCAGCGAGACGAGGGCGGTCACCATCGTCACACCCGCGGACGGGCCGTCCTTGGGGATCGAGCCGGCCGGGAAGTGCACGTGGATCGACTGCTCGAACACGTCCGGGTCGATCCCGAGCTCGTCCGCGTGCGCGCGCACCCAGGACAGCGCGATCGAGGCCGATTCCTTCATCACGTCGCCGAGCTGGCCGGTCACGGTGAGCCCCGCCTTGCCGGCTGACACGGACGTCTCGACGTAGAGCACGTCGCCGCCGAGGCCGGTCACGGCGAGGCCGGTGGCGACACCGGGCACGTCGGTCCGCTCGTGGCTGTCGGGCGTGAAGCGCGGCCGCCCGACCAGGTCCACGAGCTCGTCGCGGTCGATGTCGAGCCGCTCGACGGCGCCGGTCGCAAGCCGGGTGGCGGCCTTGCGGAACGCCTTGGCCAGCAGCCGCTCGAGCTGGCGTACGCCGGCCTCGCGGGTGTAGTTGGCCGCGAGCTCGCCGAGCGCGTCGTCGGAGACGGTGACCTCCTCGGGGGTCAGCGCCGCCCGCTCCAGCTGGCGTGGGATCAGGAAGTCGCGCGCGATGGCGACCTTGTCGTCCTCGGTGTAGCCGTCGATGGTGACGAGCTCCATGCGGTCCAGCAGGGCCGACGGGATCTGCTCGACCACGTTGGCGGTGGCGATGAAGAGCACGTCGGACAGGTCGAGGTCGAGCTCGAGGTAGTGGTCGCGGAACGTGTGGTTCTGTGCCGGGTCGAGCACCTCGAGCAGCGCCGCGGCGGGGTCGCCGCGGTAGTCCGCGCCGACCTTGTCGACCTCGTCGAGCAGGACGACCGGGTTCATCGAGCCGGCCTCCTTGATCGCCCGCACGATGCGGCCGGGCAGGGCGCCGACGTACGTGCGCCGGTGGCCGCGGATCTCGGCCTCGTCACGCACGCCGCCGAGGGCGACGCGGACGAAGGTGCGGCCCAGTGCCCGGGCGACGGACTCGCCGAGCGAGGTCTTGCCGACGCCGGGAGGACCGGCGAGCAGCACCACAGCGCCGGAGCCGCGACCGCCGATCACCTCGAGGCCGCGCTCGGCGCGACGAGCACGCACGGCGAGGTACTCGGTGATGCGGTCCTTGACCTCGTCGAGGCCGTGGTGGTCGGCGTCGAGCACCGCTCGGGCGGCCGCGACGTCTGCACTGTCCTCGGTGCGCTCGTTCCACGGCAGCTCGAGGACCGTGTCGAGCCAGGTGCGGATCCAGCCGGCCTCCGGGGCCTGCTCGCTGGAGCGCTCGAGCTTGTCGACCTCGCGCAGCGCGGCATGCCGGACTGCCTCGGGCAGGTCGGCTGCCTCGACCCGGGCGCGGTAGTCGTCCGAGCCGTCGGGCTCGCCTTCGCCGAGCTCCTTGCGGATGGCGGCGAGCTGCTGGCGCAGCAGGAACTCGCGCTGGTTCTTCTCCAGGCCCTCGCGGACGTCCTGGCTGATCTTGTCGTTGACCTCGTCCTCGGCGTCGTAGGACCGCGTCCACTCGATGAGCAGGCGCAGCCGGTCGCCCAGGTCGGGGGTCTCCAGCACCTGGCGCTTCTGGTCGTCGGAGAGGTACGGCGCGTAGCCGGAGGTGTCGGCGAGCGCGTCGGGGTCGGCGAGGTGTCGGACGGTCTCGATCACCTGCCACGCCTCGCGGCGCTCCAGGATCGAGACGACGAGGGTGCGGTAGTCCTCGGCGAGCGCGCGGAGCTCGTCGGTGACGACCGCCTCGGGCACGGGCTCGGCCTCGACCCAGAGGGCCGCACCGGGTCCGGTCACCCCGGCGCCGATGGCGACGCGGCGCTCGGCGCGCAGCACCGCGGCGGGCCTGCCGCCGGCGAAGCGGCCGACCCGGTCGACCACGGCCACCACGCCGTGGGTGGCGTAGCGGTCCTCGAGCCGCGGGGCGACGAGGACGCGGGTGGGCTCGTTGTCGGCGGTGTCCGACTTCTGGGAGGCGTCGTGGGCGAGGCGGGCGGCGTCGATGGCCGCGCGGGCCTGGTCGTCGAGCTCGATGGGCACGACCATGCCGGGAAGCACGACCGTGTCGTGGAGGAACACCACCGGGAGGGAGATGGGAAGCGAAACGTTCTGCGTCATGTCCCTCCCAACGCACGGGATCGCGAGGTCGATGCCCGGACGGGTTTCGCCCACCGCGAACGGCCGGCGGCCGCTGTCACGAGCGGGAGAGCGGCACCTCGCCGGCCACCGAGCCGAGCTTGTCGGGGTTGCGGACCAGGAACAGCTGCGTCACCACGCCGTCCTCGACGAGCATCGTGCCGACGCCGTCGCGGTGCCCGGCGACCACGAACTGGATCGCCGGCGACCCGTTGAGCCAGACCGGCTCGAGCTCGAGCGCCTCCGGGGCGACGGCGGTGAGGAAGCGGAAGACCTTCTCGCGCCCGAAGATGGGGTTGAGCGCCGCCTTCACCTTGCCGCCGCCGTCGGTCATCAGCACGACGTCGGGGGCGAGCACGTCCATCAGGCCCTGCAGGTCGCCCGTCTCGGTGGCCGCACGGAACCGCTCGATCACCGCGTCGCGCTCGGCTGCGCTGACGGACGCGCGCGGGCGCTTGTCGGCGACGTGGGCCCGCGCGCGGCTGGCGATCTGACGCACCGCGGGCTCGGACTTCTCGACCGCCTCCGCGATCTCGGCGTACGGCACGTCGAAGACCTCGCGCAGCACGAAGACCGCCCGCTCGGTGGGCGGCAGCGTCTCCAGCACGAGCAGCATCGCGGTCGAGACGCTGTCCGCGAGCTCCACGTCCTGCGCCACGTCGGGCGCGGTGAGCACCGGCTCGGGCAGCCAGGTGCCGACGTAGTCCTCGCGACGCCGGGCGAGGGTCCGCAGCCGGTTGAGCGAGAGCCGGGTGGTCATCCGCACCAGGTAGGCCCGCGGGTCGCGCACCTCCTCGACCACGACGTCCGCCCAGCGCAGCCAGACCTCCTGCAGCACGTCCTCGGCGTCGGCGGCCGAGCCGAGCATCTCGTAGGAGACGGTGAAGAGCAGGTTGCGGTGGGCGGTGAAGTGATCGGTCGCGCTCACCTGCTGATCGTCCCAGCCTCCGCGAGCGGGAGCTCGCAGACGTCGCTGAAACCCTGCGAGACCAGGCCCATCGCCGAGTTGAAGCGCGAGCGCTGGTTCTCCACGGCGACCATCATCGTCAGCTCGACCATGGCGGCGTGGCCGAGCTGCCGGTCCAGGTCGGCGACCATCTCGTCGGTGACCCCCGGCGGCGTCACGGTCATCGCCTCGGCGTACGCCATCACGTCGCGCTCGAGGTCGGTGAAGACGTCCGACTCGCGCCAGCGCGGCACCTCGCGCACCTTGGCCTCGTCGAGGCCGTTGGTGTGGGCGAGGAAGTAGCCGAAGTCCAGGCACCACGAGCAACCGATCACTCCGGCGCTGGCCATCTCGGCGTACGTCTTGAGGTGGGGGTCCAGCGCGGACCACGTGCCGACCTTTCGCTCGAAGCCGAAGACCGCCTTGAGGACCGGCTTGTTGTGCCAGAGCACGTAGGCGTTGTCGGGGACCTTGCCCCACATGCGGCGGGCGACGCGGGTCATGATCGCGCCGTAGGCGCCGTCGATGGTCGCCTTCGGCAGTCTCATTCTCTGGGGCGGGAACTGGCTGGGCATGTCATCACTCCGTCTGGTGGGGGTCTCGATGACATGGAGACACCGGCCGGTTCAGACCTGTGACACGTCCCCCGGGAGGTCGGTCAGGAAGGCCTCGACCGCTCGCGCGACCTCGAGGTGGATCTCGGCGGTGCGGACCACGTCGGCGGTGCCCATGCTGTGGTCGGCGTCCGTCACCTCCAGCACCTCGCAGCCGGCGTCGGCGAGCTCGCGCGCGACGGAGACGTCCCACAGCTCGTCGGCGACACCGCCGACCAGCAGCTGCCGCCCCGGGTTGGCGGCGATCCCCTCGGCGACGACCGGGTCGACGAGGAGCGGCGTGAACCAGATCGCGTCGAGACCGCGCTCGGCGGCGTACGACGCTGCGCGGGTGCCGAGCGACTTGCCGACGACGAGCACGTGGTCGGCGTCCTCGCGGGCGTGCGCGGCGGCCACGTGCCGACGTACCCACGCCTCCGCGTCCTCGTCGCCGCGGGCGGTCGAGTCCCACCAGATCTGCTGGACGGTGAGGTCGTGCTGGAGAAGCGCGTTCCTGGCGAGCTCGAGAAGCGGCGCGGCCGGCGAGTACGCGCGGCCGGGAGCGACGAGCGCGACGCCGTGGCTGCGGCCCGCCGGCTCGAAGCGGGTGGGCAGTCCTCCGAAGGTCATCCGCGGTCCTCCTGCTTGGTCGCGTGGAAGTAGCCGAGCCCGCCGTGGAGCGTGAGCTCGACGTCGCGGCAGCCGTGCTCCCGCAGCCAGGTGACCGCCTCGGTCGAGGTGCACATCGGCCCGAGGATCCCGGCCCGCGTGCCGACCCGGCGCAGCAGCTCGTAGCGCGGGCCGGTGTCGGTGAACAGCGAGCTCCCCGTCAGCGCGGCGCCGGGGGCGAGCACGCGCACCATCTCGGCGATGGCACGGCGCGGGTCGGGGAAGCAGTGGATGCCGGTCAGGGAGATGACCAGGTCGAACGACGCATCGGCGAACGGAAGGGCGCCCACGTCGGCCGGGACGGTGGTGACCTGGTCGATGACGCCGAGGCGGGCCGCGGCCGCGCGCGCCCGGCCGAGCATCGTCGGCGAGATGTCGGCGGCGACGTAGTCGATCCCCTGACCGGGACGCAGGCCGCGCAGGGCGACGCCCGACCCGGTCGGCACGTCGAGGACCCGGGCACCGCCCGGGAGGGTGCCGATCTCGTCGGCCGTCTCGCGCAGGAGGGCCAGGTCGCTGCCGGTGCCGGCCCGCCAGGCCGCGCCGCCGACGCGGTCGTGCTCCACGAGCCACGGGTAGACGTAGGACCACAGCGGGTCCTCGTGCCAGCCACCCAGCGCGCGGAGCCGCACGTCAGTCGTCCGATCCGATGGGCCAGCCGAGGAGCTCGGGGCTGCGCAGCATCTGCTCCGGCACGCCGAACGCGTCGACGAGGTCGACCGCGAGCGGCCTCACCTTGCGGCACAGCGCGTTGATCTCGCGGCTGATCGCCTTGGAGCGGGCGCTGGAGAGTCGGCCGTGCTCCATGAACCAGGCCCGGTCGGCCTCGATCGTGGCGAGGGCGTGGAGGTCGCACAGCAGGTTGAGGGCGACCTTGAGGTCACCGTCGGGCAGGTTCGCGGTCTTCGAGACGAACGCCTCGAGCACGAGCCGCTCGGTGTGGGCGCGGGCGGCGGCGATGACGTGGTCCTGCACGCGGGAGAAGACGGCCCCGGGGTTCGCCCCCTGGTCGATGCCGCGCTTGAGCCGGCGCGCGACGCCGCCGATCATGTGCTCCTCGCGGAAGCGCAGCATCGCGAGCTGGTAGTTCGGGTCGAGCAGCCCGGCCTCCTGGTCCCAGGTGTCGCCCCCGGGCAGCAGGTCGCGCACCGACTGCACGAGCTTGTGCACCGCCGTCCGCTCGACGACGGTCTCGACCGCCAGGCCGGCGACGAAGCGGGCCATGCCGAGCTGGTCCATCTCCTCGAACTCGCCGGCGTAGTCGGTGAGCAGCCCCTTGGCGACCAGCTGGAGCAGGACGTGGTTGTCGCCCTCGAAGGTGGTGAAGACGTCGGTGTCGGCCTTCAGCGCGGCGAACCGGTTCTCGCTGAGGTAACCCGCACCGCCGCACGCCTCGCGGCACTCCTGGATGGTGCGGGTGGCGTGCCAGGTGCCGAGGGCCTTGGTGCCGGCGGCGCGCGACTCCAGCATCCGCCGGGCGTGCTCGTCGCTGCCCCCCTCGATCGGGCCGGGGCCGGAGAACACCTCGTGCAGCTGCCCGGCGACGATCTCCTGCGCGAAGTGGAGGGCGTACGTCCGCGCGATGAGCGGCAGCAGGCGGCGCTGGTGCATGCCGTAGTCGAGGAGCACCTGCTCCTCGTCGGGGTCGCTCGCCTCGAACTGGCGGCGGCGCACGGAGTAGCGGGTGGCGATGGCGAGCGCGACCTTCGACGCGTTGATGCCCGCGCCGCCGACGCAGACGCGGCCCTGGACGAGGGTGCCGAGCATCGTGAAGAAGCGCTTGTTGGGGTTGTCGATCGGTGACAGGTAGCGACCCTCGGGCGTCACCTCGGCGAACTGGTTCAGCAGTGCGGTGCGCGGCACCCGGACCCCGTCGAACCAGATGCGTCCGTTGTCGACGCCGTTGAGGCCCATCTTCGGGCCGCAGTCCTCGATGCGGACGCCGTCGAGCACCCGGCCGTCCTCGCGGACCGGGACGACGAAGGCGTGCACGCCGTGTCGCTCGCCGCCGACCTCGAGCTGGGCGAACACGACGGCCAGCTCGGCGTGGGCCGCCGCGTTGCCGATGTAGTCCTTGCGGCTCGTGTCGTCGGGCGTCGTGATCACGAACTCCTGCGCCTCGGCGTCGTACGTCGCCACGGTGCCCAGCGCCTGCACGTTGGAGCCGTGACCGCTCTCGGTCATCGCGAAGCAGCCCATCGTGCGGCCGCTCACGAGGTCGGCGAGGTAGGCGTCGTGGTGGTGCTTCGTGCCCAGCTGCAGGATCGCGCCGCCGAAGAGGCCGAACTGCACGCCCACCTTCACCAGCACCGACAGGTCGCCGAGGGCGAGGGTCTCGAAGGCGGCGATCGAGGCGCCGATGTCGCCGCCACCGCCGTACTCCTCCGGGAAGCCCATGCCGGTCTGGCCGGTCTCGGCCATCATCACCACGACGTCCTTGACGCGCTCGCGGAAGTCGGCGGTGGTCATCTGCTCCTGGTCGAGCAGGATCTGCGCGTGCTCGGTGAGGTTGTCGCGCACGAGGTCGCGGACCTCGCCGTAGCGGCCGTCGAGCAGCGTGCGCATCGCGTCGACGTCGACCTCCGGCCGCCGGTAGCCCGAGTCGTCGGCGTGGACGCCGTCGTCCTCGACGCGGGCCGGAGCCGTCTCCGGCAGAGGCGTGGGCAGCTCGTCGGCAATGGGCGGGACCTGGTCGGTGGCCATGTCGCCAACGGTAGCCATCCCTGTAGGTTCACCGCGATGAACGTGTCGGATGCCACCCCTCAGGGCGAGACGTTGGGGTCGATGCCCTACAACTTCGCCGTCGTGGGCGTGCAGAAGGGCGGTACGTCGACGCTGGCGGTCACGCTGAACCAGCACCGGCTCGTGTGCCAGGCGCCCGACAAGGAGCGCCACTACTTCGACGACGAGACCGTCGACTGGTCGGCCCCGGACTACGACCGCGACTACACCGCGCCGCGTCGCGCCCGCGTGCACCGGCTGCTCGGCGACGCCTCGCCCACCTACCTCTACTGGCCGCACGCGTTGGAGCGGATGCGCGCCTACAAGCCGGACATGCCGCTCGTCGCGGTGTTCCGCGACCCTCTCGAGCGGCTGTTCTCCCACTGGGTGATGCTGCGCTCGCGCAACCTCGCGTGGCCCGACTGGCCGGACTTCCTCACCGAGTGGCCGCACACCTCGCTGCCCGACGAGGTCCCCGACGACGTACGCACCATGCGGTGGCGGCACATGACCGGCCTGGCGCGCGGGTTCTACGGCGAGCAGCTGCAGCGCGGCTTCGAGCTCTTCGACCGGCGGCAGTGGCTGCTGATCGAGCTGCGCGCGATGCTCGGCGACTTCTCCGCCACGGTCGACCGCACCACCGACTTCCTCGACCTGCCCCGCTTCGAGCAGGTGCCGCCGCTCCAGAACTGGCACGCCGGCGCCGAGCAGGTGCCCGGCACCGCTCCCACCGGCGACGACCTCGCGCACGTCGCCGAGGTCTACGCCAAGGACCTCGCGCTCTTCGAGGAGCTGTCGGGCATCGACACGTCCGCCTGGCCGACGCGTCTCATCCTCGACGGGCAGCTCGACCCCGGCGAGCTGGCCGCGCGGCTGGCGCGCAAGGTCCGCTGACGCGATCCCCGGATATCCGGGGAACTTCCCGCTTGTCGGCCGAAACTTCGGACGCCAGGCGGGAGCTTCGGACGACAAGTCCGACGATCAGGGGCGGGCGAAGAAGTTCGGCGCCCGCCAGTAGTACATCGACTCCTGGCTCACCGGCCGGCCCGTGCGCGGAGCGTGGATGATCTGGCCGTCGCCGATGTAGAGGGCGACGTGGTAGATCGAGCCCGGGCTGCTCGAGGACCCCCAGAAGACCAGGTCTCCCGGTGCGAGCTGACCGGCGGTGATCTTCGTCGACTGGGTGTACTGCGCGACCGAGTAGTGCGGCAGCGCCTTGCCGGCCGCCGCCCACGCGCCCGCGGTGAGGCCCGAGCAGTCCCAGGCGTTCGGGCCCGAGGCGCCCCACTTGTACGGCTCGCCGATCTGTGCGGCGGCGAAGGCGATCACGGCCGCGGTACCGGTCGACGCCGGCGGGGGCGGGGTGGGCGGCGGGGTGGGCGGCGTGGTGGGCGGCGTGGTGGGCGGCGTGCTGGGCGGCGCGGTGGGAGTCGGTACCGGGGTCGGAGCCGGGGTCGGGGTCGCTGTCGGCGCTGGGGTCGGCGTGGGGGTCGCCGTCGGCGTCTCGGTAGGCGTAGGCGTAGGCGTAGGCGTCGCGGACGGCGTGGGTGTGGGCGTGGGCTCCGTGGTCGGCGTGCTGGTCGGAGTTGGCGTCGGCGTCGGCGTCGGCGTCGGCGTGGACTGTTGCTCCTGCTCCGCCTGGGCCTGCGCCTGGGCGTCCGCCTCGGCCTGCGCCTCAGCCTGGGCCGCGGCCTGCGCCTGGGCTGCGGCGGCCGCCGCCTCGGCGGCCTCCCGCTCGAGCGCGGACTGCCGCTTCTCGGCCAGGCGGACGCTGATCCCCTCGAGCTCGGCGAGCTCGGCGATCAGGTCGGCCTTCGTGGCGGACACCGACTGCGCCTCGGCACCGGCGGTGGCCTCGGCGGCCCCGGCGGCGGCGTACGCCTCCTCGGCCTCCGCCTCGGCGACCTCGGCCCGCTCGGAGGCCTGGGTGGCGGTCGAGGCGGTGACGTCGGCGACGGCCGACGAGGCCAGGAAGGAGTCGTACTGGTGGTTGAGCGCGTCGGAGGTGTTGCCCATCGTCACCGTGCGGTCGATCAGCGACTCGACCCCGTCGGCCTCGACGATCGCCGAGAGTCCCTGCACCTGGGTGCCGTCCTCGTAGGACTGCACGACCGTCGCGGCGTAGAGCTCGCGCTGCGACTCGACGTCCTCGCGCGCTGCCTCGGCGGCGTCCTCGGCCTCGTCAGCGTCGGCCCGCGCTTGCTCGGCACGCCAGCGGGCGCCGTTCCACGCCTCGGCGGCCTGGGCGGCGCGGTCACCGGCGGTCTCGAGCGCGAGGTTGGCGCGGATCAGGTCGGCCTGCACGGTGGCGACGCCGCGCCCCTTGGCGTCGGCGCGGTCCTTCGCGGCCGCGACGTCGGACTCGCTGGGCGTCGGGTCGTCGTCGGCGTACGCCGCGTGCCCGCCGCCGACGGCCAGGCCGGCGACGAGGACGACCGCGCTCGCCCAGCGCGACGTCGTACGCCGTCGTGGCTCGTGGTCGTGCGGTGCTGCGACGGGCACGGGGCTCCCTGGGTGGTCTCGGGCCCGTGCGACTTCCCCTTCGCACGGGCAACTCGAGGCACGTTAGTGAACTTTCGTCACACTGGGAACAGTTTCCTCAACTTTTTCACCTTCGCCCGGCGTGTCGACTTGCGAACTACATGGATGTAGTTCTATGCGCACGCCGGGGAGGTTCCCCGGATATCYGGGGATCGCGCGGGCAACGAGGGACGAGGGCGTACGCCGGTCACTCGGCGTCGACGGGAACCTGGCTGGTCGTCGAGGTCGGATGGCTCGCCAAGCCATGTCGATCGAACTTCTGCCCGCTCGCGAGCCCGCCGAGCCAGAAGGAGAAGAGGGCGATCACGACGCCGGCGAGGTCGTCGGCGATGTAGTGCCAGCCGAAGTAGAGAGTCGCCACGACGGTGATGGCGAAGTTGGTCCAGAACACGATGTGCAGGACCTTGTTGCGGAGCGTGTACTGCACCATCAGCGCGACGAGCAGGGTGATCGCGACGTGGAGCGAGGCGAAGCCGGCCACGGATTGCACGGCTCCTTCCGCGCCGTCGCGGATCACCCCCTTGCGTCCGTAGAACAGGGACTCCATCAACGCGCTCGACCCGGTGTCCGGGAGGTCTGCGTAGAGGTAGCTGTACTGGAAGCCGGGACCGAGGGTCGGCAGCGCGAAGTAGGACGCGGTGCCGAGCGACCAGGCCAGGCACTGCGAGGTGGCGAACCAGTAGCCGAAGGTGATGTTGCGCGACCACACCAGCCAGGCGGCGAGCGCCAGCGGCACGAGCGGCAGGAACCACAGGTAGATCGTGGACAGGATGTGGGCGGAGAACCCGGTGCCGAAGACCGTGTGCAGGATCGTCGCCGGCTCGTGGCCGAACATCAGCGCGCGGTCGACCAGGTGCAGCTCGCGGTCGTACTTGTCCTCGCCCATGATGAAGGGGAGGAACGACTTGAGGTTCCGGTAGCAGACGTAGGTGATGTAGAAGGACACGAGCCCGAGCACCACCAGGGTGATGCGCTCGCGGTCCCAGTGCTCGCGGATCCGCGTGTGCGCGATGTCGCGCATCAGCGCTGGGTTCATCCGCGAGTACCACAGCGTCCGGGGCAGGATGTCGAGCAGGAACGCGCCGAGGATCAGCAGGGGCAGCCGCAGCCACGACGGACCGAGGAAGCCCTCCGGGTCGACCAGAGGGCGGTCGAGCACGAGCGCAGCCGTGACAGCCAGCGCGCCCATGGTGGCGGCGACTCCCACGAGCAGGGCATAGGCCGGTCTGTACACGGGGGCCAGTCTAGGGACGCGGCACCGTCACCGGGTGATCGGCAGCACAGCGAGACGTGTCACGTCGACGCGCAGCGACACCTCGTCGCCGGGGGCCACCCGGCCGCCGAGCGGAGCGACGGCGTCCACGATGCCGACGCCCTCGACGCGGACGACCAGCCGGACCAGCTCCGGTGTCACGCGTGCGGACTCCACGACGGCGTGCAGGGAGCCGGCGTCGTCGACGACCAGGGCGGAGCGGCGGAGCGCGACGGCGTACGCCGGCGGCAGCGCGGCGGCGGCCAGCACGCGGTGCGCAGCATCGTCGCGCACCACCC
The DNA here is from genome assembly GCF_056401175.1 of Nocardioides sp. P4_G10. NCBI lineage: Bacteria > Bacillati > Actinomycetota > Actinomycetes > Propionibacteriales > Nocardioidaceae > Nocardioides > Nocardioides sp. P4_G10. Next base: position 22,238 of record NZ_JBFUJV010000005.1, read on the forward strand.
GCGCGTAGCCGAGGAACAGGGCGGTCTCCTCGTCKACCGGCTCGCGCCACACCTCGTCGATCGCGCCGTGCTGCACGACGCGCCCGCCACGCATCACGGCCAGCCGGTCGGCCAGCGCGAAGGCCTCCTCGTGGTCGTGGGTGACCAGCAGGGCGGTCGTCCCCGCCGCGTGCAGGATCGACCGCAGGTCGCCGGCCAGCCGCTCGCGCAGGGAGGCGTCGAGCGCCGACAGCGGCTCGTCGAGCAGGATCAGCCGCGGCTCGACGGCCAGCGCCCGGGCGAGGGCGACCCGCTGCCGCTCTCCCCCGGACAGCGTGCCGGGAAGCCGGTCGTCGTACCCCGAAAGCCCGACGAGGTCGAGCAGCTCGCGCACCCGCGCGGCGACGCGCGCCGACGGCGTACGACGGAGCCGGAGCGCATAGGCGACGTTGCGGGCGACGGTCAGGTGGGCGAAGAGCTGGCCGTCCTGGAACATCAGCGCGAAGCCGCGCTTGTGGGTGGGCGTGCCGGCCAGGTCGGCGCCGTCCCACGCGATCGAGCCGGACGCGAGCGGCTCGAGGCCCGCGACGGCGCGCAGCAGGGTGGACTTCCCGCAGCCCGAGGGGCCGAGCACGGCGAGCACCTGTCCCGATGCGAGCTCGAGCGACACGTCGTCGACGGCCGCGGTGTCGCCGTAGCGCACGGTCACGTCCCGCAGGGCCAGCACCTCAGAACGCTCCCACACCCGGCACGCGCAGGCGCTCGACGGCCAGGACCACGACGGCCGTGACGACGGCGAGCACGACCGAGGCGGCCAGGGCCATGCCGTAGTTCATCTCGCCGGGATGCCCGATCAGCCGGAAGATCACGACCGGCAGGGTCGGGTTGGTGTCGCGGGCCAGGAAGGACGTCGCGCCGAACTCCCCCAGCGACACCGCGAAGGCGAAGCCGCAGGCGGCGAGCATCGGCTTCCAGACCACCGGCAGGTCGACGGTGAGCAGCGTCCGCCACGGGGAGGCGCCCAGCGAGGCGGCGGCCTGGCGCTGCCGGTCGTCGATGCCGCCCAGCACGGGGGCGAGGGTGCGCACGACGAGCGGCAGGGCGACCAGCGCCTGGGCCATCGGCACGAGCAGCGGCGAGTCGCGGAGGTCGAGCGGCGGCTCGTCGAGGGTGATCAACCAGCCGAAGCCGAGCGTCACCGCGCTCACGCCCAGGGGCAGCATGAAGAAGCCGTCGAGGGTCGAGCGCACGCGCCGCTCGCCGACCGAGTGCGAGCGGCGCGTGACGATCAGCGACACGACGCCGCCGACCAGGAGCGCCATCCACATGGCGTCGACGGCGGTGCGCAGGCTCGTCGCGAGCGCGGCGGTGACCGGCACGAGGAGGACCTGGTCGTCGCCGGCTGTGGTGAGCGCACGGTAGTTGTCGAGTCCCCAGCCGTCGCCGACGCTCAGCGACCCGAGCACGAGCGTGAGGATCGGCACGAGCATCGCCATCAGCACCAGCAGCGTCGCGACGACGACGGGCACGTCGGAGCGGCGGACGGCCCGCACGGGCGTCACCACGCGCTGGGCCGTCGCGTCCGGGGTCGCCCGCAGCCGTGCGGACAGGGCGAGCAGGCCGACGACGACCACGATCTGCAGCACGGACAGCGCGGCCGCGGCCTGCAGGTCGAAGACGGTGGTGGTGAGCAGGTAGATCTCGGTCTCGACCGTCGAGTAGCGGACCCCGCCGAGGGTGAGCACGATGCCGAAGGCGGTCGCGCAGAAGAGGAAGACGATGCTCGCGGAGCCGACGATGGCGGGCCGCAGAGCCGGCAGGGTCACGGTGCGCAGCACCTGCCACGGCGAGGCACCCAACGCAGCCGCGGCCTGCCCGGGCCGCGGGTCGAGCGACTCCCACGCGACCCCGACGGTGCGCACCACGACGGCGACGTTGAAGAAGACCAGCCCGCAGACGATGGCGATCGGCGTGCCGTCGAGGCCGAGGAACCCCAGCGGGCCGCCCTCCCCCAGCAGCTGGCGGAAGGCGACGCCGACGACGACCGTCGGGAGCACGAACGGCACGAGCAGCGCCGCGCGCACCGCCGTGCGGCCCGGCAGCGCGAGCCGGTGCAGGGCGTACGCCGCCGGCAGCCCGACGGCGACCGCGAGCAGCGTCGCGAGCCCGGAGGTCCACACGGTGAACCAGGCGACCCGGTGCACGCGGGGCCGCGCCAGGACGTCGAGCACCGCGCCCGGCGCGAAGCGCCCGTCCACCACGAACCCCTCGGCCACCATGCCGGCCACCGGCAGGACGAAGAGGACGCCCAGCACCAGGACCGGCGCGGCCGCGAGGGCGAGCAGGCCGGCGATCCGGCGCGAAGCCCTCGGTGGTCGAGTGGCCGGGCGAGGAACGAGCCCGGACGTGGCGGGACTCACCGGGAGATGACGTCCGTCCAGTCGGTCAGCCACTGCTCGCGGTTCGCGTCGATCTCGGCGGGGTCCACCTCGAAGGGGTCGCTCGGCTGCGGCGCGAACTCGGCCCAGTCCTCGGGGACGGTGGCGCCCGGCATCACCGGGAAGACGTACATCGACTCCGGCAGCGCGCTCTGCACCTCGTCGGTGAGCATCCAGTCGACCAGGGCCGCGGCGCCGTCGGGGTTGTCGGCACCCGCCAGCACACCGGCGTACTCCACCTGCCGGAAGCACGTGTCGAGCAGCGCCGCCGTCGTGGTCCTGCCGCCGCTCACGGTGAAGGCCGGGGAGGAGTCGTAGGACACGACGATCGAGCGGGTGCCGTTGTCGGCGGCGGCGGTGAAGTCGCCGTAGTAGGCGTCCTCCCACCCGTCGACGACCTTGGTGCCGTTGTCGAGCAGCTCGGTCCAGTAGTCGGGCCACGAGTCGCCGAAGGCGGCGACCGTCGCCAGGAAGAAGGCCATCCCGGGGCTGCTGGTCGAGGCGCCCGGCGTCACGAAGAGGTCGCGGTAGCGGTCGTCGGTGAGGTCCTCGAGGCTGCGCGGCGGCTCGAGGCCCTCCTGCTCGAACCACGCGGTGTCGACGTTGACGCACACGTTGGCCGAGTCGATCGGCACCAGCCGGTCGCCGCCCTCGGGCAGGGCGTACTCCGCCGGCGGAGTCGCCGTGGTCGTGACCTCGGCGAACGCGCCCTCGCCGAGCGGGCGGGACGCGAAGGTGTTGTCGATGCCGAACGCCGCGTCGGCGATCGGGTTGTCGGCGGTGAGGCTGAGCTTGGTGGCCAGCGTGCCGGCGTCGCCCGCGGCGCGGACCTCGAGGTCGTAGCCGGTCTCGGTCTCGAACGCCTTCACCAGCTTCTTGGGAAGGTGGAAGGACTCGTGGGTGGCCAGGACGACGGTGCCGCCGCCCTGCTCGGCCCCCGAGGAGGAGGCCGACGGCTCGGTGGCGGTGGACCCGTCACCGCCACCCCCGGCGAGGCTGCAGCCCACCAGGGACAGCGCCGCCACGGAGGCGAGGCTCGAGGCCGTGAGGGCAGCGCGGACGCGTACGTGCAACATGTGTGACTCCCTTGCGCCGGTGCTAACCGGATCAGGTTCGGAGGGTCTGCGGCTGGTCCGCACTCTCAGCACGCCTGCACGTGCTCCCCTGTCTTCGTGGTCCAACCCTAGCCTCCCCCTACGCTGCCTCCCATGCCGAGCCGCCGCCACGACCTCCTCGCCCGCCTGGTGCCCGCGCTGCGCCGCTCGCGCGAGCTCGACGACGAGCCGACCGAGCGGGCACGCGTCGAGGCCTGGCACGCCACCCTCGACCGGACGCTGCCGACCCGCGCGGTCCCTCGCTTCGCGAAGCGGTGGGAGGCCACGGTCACCGACATCGGCTTCCCGTGCCACGTCCTCACCCCGCGCGGCCGGCCGGTGACGCGGACGCTCTACTACGTGCACGGCGGCGGCTACATGGCGCCGATCGACCCCTTCCACGTCCGCTACGCCACCCGCCTGGCCGACGCGATCGGCGCCCGGGTGGTGATGCCCGACTACCCGCTCGCGCCCGAGCACACGTGGAAGGACTCCCACGACGCACTCGTCGACGACGCCGCGCGGTGGGCGGGCTCGGAGGGCGGCGCGGTGCTCGCCGGCGACTCCGCCGGCGGCGGGCTCGCGCTGTCGATGGCGCTGTCGATGCGCGACCGCGGACTGGCGCAGGCGACGTCGCTCGTGATGCACGCGCCGTGGGTGGACCTCACCACCTCGACGCCGGAGACCTTCGCCGCCGACGCGATCGACCCGTGGCTGTTCATCGGCAAGGTGCAGGCGTACGCCGCGTGGTGGGCGGGGTCGGCCGACGGCCTCGACCGTCCCGAGGTGTCGCCCGCGCTCGGCGACCTCACCGGGCTGCCGCGGGCCCTGATGCTCTACGGCACGCGCGACCTGCTCGCCCCCGGCTGCCGCCTGCTGGCGCGTCGGGGCGCGGAGGCCGGCTGGGACCTCAGCGCGATCGAGGAGCCGGACCTGATCCACGTCTACGGCCTGCTCCCCTTCGTCCCCGAGAGCGCCCGCGCCTTCCGCCAGGTGACGGAGTTCCTCCGGTGAGGGTGCTGGTCGCCGGCTTCGACGAGCTGCCAGTGCGCACGGCGTACGACGTGTGGCGGCTGCGCCAGCAGGTGTTCGTCGTGGAGCAGGACTGCCCCTACCCCGACCTCGACGGCCGTGACCTCGAGGACCCGACCCGCCACCTGGTGCTCCTCGACGACGAGGACGCGGTGATCGGCACCCTGCGCGTGCTCGACGACGGCGGGTGGTCGCGGATCGGCCGCGTGGTGGTCGCCCCGGCCGCCCGGGGGCGTGGCCTGGCGGCCGTGATGATGGACGAGGCGATGGCCCTCTGCGGCGACCGCGAGGTGCGCCTCGACGCCCAGACCGGGCTCACCACCTTCTACGAGGGCTACGGCTTCGTGGTGACGGGTCCGGAGTTCGACGAGGACGGCGTCATGCACGTGCCGATGGCCCGCGAGGGGCATCCCTCCACCTTGTGATCGGTGCCGGGCGAGCGAGACTGGAGGGACACGGCTCTTCGAAGGAGATGATCGCCGTGATCACCCTCGCCCACGACCTCGCCACGACCCACCACGACCTCCAGTACCGCCTCGACCTGGCCAGCAGCGCGCGCGGCGACCGGCGTCACCCCCGCGACCACTACACCGCGATCGACACCTTCCTCGCCATCGCCAGCCGCCACAACGCGGCGATGGTCGACGCGATCGCCCCCCTCGTGCGCCACCTCCCCGGGGGCCACGACCTCGCCCACGAGTACCTCGCCGCGAGCCGCACCTACGAGGAGGCCCTCGGCCAGGTGAAGGCCCGGCTCTACGGCTCGTCCTACGCCGTCAGCCGGCCGTGGCCCGAGATCTGGGCGGAGGTGCGCCGCGAGCTCGGCACGGTGTGCACGCTCGAGCTCCGGCTCGCCGAGGCGCTGCTCGACGAGGACCACGGCACCGAGGACCTCGGCACCCGTCTCCACCACGCCGAGCTCGCCTCGCCCACCCGCCCGCACCCGTGGATCCCGCACCAGGGCGTCGCGGGTCACCTCGCCCGGGCGGTGGCCCGGCGCATCGACCGCTTCTGGGACGCCGCGGAGGGCCGCATGGTCCCCGAGCCCGTACGCCACCACGACCGCACCCACCAGGGGAAGCTCACCCAGTACCTGCTCGCCGACCCGCACCTCGACGAGGAGGAGTGAGCGCCGCGCCCGCGGGTCAGCCGGCCGGGACCACCATCAGCACCGGGCCGAGCACCTCCTCGCGGACCAGCCGCGAGCCGGGGGCGACGCCGCCGACGACCGTCGGGGCGAACCACCACCCGGGCCGGTCGAGCGGCTGACCGCCGAGGGCGACGTCGCCGCCCTCCGCACGACCGAGGTCGACGTAGCGGCGCACCCGGTCGCGGGCGACGACCGAGCGCAGCGGCCCGCACCGGGTGGCGGGATCGGTCGGGTCACCGACGGCGACGTCCGCCATGCCGGCGACGGCGGCCTGCAGCGCCTCGGCGTGCCGGTGCACGGGCACGACGACGCTCGTCGGGAGCCCGCAGCCCTGTCCGGCGTTGGCTGCGACGTCGTACGCCGCCGCGGAGACGACCGCCGCGAGGTCGGCGTCGTCGGCCACCCGGACGGCGCGCGGACCGCCGACGTCGAGGCGGACGCGCTTGCCGGCCCGCTCACCGGCGACCTGCATCCGCTCGGCCACGTAGGGCGACCCGGTGAGGGAGACCGCGTCGACGCGCTCGTCGAGGCTGAGCCCGATGGCGACGTCGACGTCGCGGGTGGTGACGACGTTGAGCACACCTCGCGGCAGCACGTCGAGAGCGATCCGGCCGAGCTCGAGCGCGGCGGTCGCGGCCTCCGGCGCGGGCTTCAGCACGACGGTCCCGCCGTCGGCGAGCACGCGACCGATCTCCGCGAGCGCGACGGACAGGGGTGAGGTGGCGGGCGTGACGACGACCGTGACGCCGGCCGGTCCTCGCCGCGGGTCGGACGCCGTCCCGGACGCCATCGCGGCGACCGCGTCGTCGAGGTGGGCCGACCGCAGCGCGACCGGCACCCCGGTCTCGGCCGCCATCAGCGCGACCAGGTCGTCGGCGTGCTCGGCGACCGCGGCGGCGAGACGTCGTACGGCGTCGGCGCGCAGGTCGGCGTCGGTGCTCCACTGCGTCGCGTCGAAGGCGCGGCGCGCGGCGGTGACCGCGTCGCGGGCGTCGGCAGGCCCGGCGTCGGGCACGTCCCACAGCGGCTCCGCCGTCGCGGGGTTGCGCGCCGGGAAGGTCCAGCCGTCGGCCGTGGGCCGCTCCACGCCGTCCACCGGCAGCCCCCGGGGACGGGCGTGCTTGCTCATGGGACAACTCCACCACGCCGACCACCCGGCGCTCCTCACCCGGTGGTGCGAACCCCGCCGTGCGACGGGGTGGCTAGCCTCGGGCACATGCGCGACGACCTCGGGGCCGACGTACCGCTGCCGGGGCCGGCGACGCGGGTGGTCTCGCTCGTGCCGTCGCTGACCGAGGCGCTCGCGGTCACGGCACCCGACCGTCTCGTCGGTGCGACCGACTGGTGCACCCACCCCGCGGACCTCGACGTCGCCCGCGTGCGCGGCACCAAGAACCCCGACCTCGCGGCGATCCGGGCCCTCTCCCCCGACCTCGTCGTGGCCAACAAGGAGGAGAACCGCGAGCTCGACGTACGACGACTCCGCGACGCCGGTGTCGCGGTGTGGGTGACGCGGATCGAGACCGTCGAGGAGTCGCTCGACTCGATGTCACGGCTGCTCCACGAGGCCCTCGGGCTGCCGGACCCCGCGTGGCTGGTCGATGCCCGCGCCCTGTGGTCCGCCCCCGCCGCCCCGCGCCTCCGCGTCGCCGTGCCGATCTGGCGCGACCCGTGGATGGTCGTCGGGTCGCAGACCTACACCGACGACCTCCTCACCCGGGCCGGGCTGACCAACGTGGTTGCCCACGGTCCGGCAGCGAGGGACGGGCGCTACCCGACGGTGACCCCGGACGACATCGACGGCGCCGGCGCGGACGTCGTGCTGCTCCCGGACGAGCCCTACGTCTTCACCGCCGACGACGGCCCCGAGGCGCTGCGCACGCCGACGCGGCTGGTGTCGGGGCGGCTGCTCACGTGGTACGGCCCGGCGATGGTCGAGGCGCACGCCGTGCTGACCGGCCTGGCTGGGTAGCCTCCCGTCCTATGACGCGCGACCCGATCAGCGAGGCCCACCGGCAGTGGGTGGCCCACGGCTGGGCCGATGCCGCCGACGGGATGGCGATGGTGACCTCGGTCGTGCGCGCCCAGCAGCTGCTGATGGAGCGCATCGACGCCGTGCTGCGCCCGCGCGGGCTGACGTTCGCCCGCTACGAGGTGCTGCGGCTGCTGTCCTTCAGCCGCGGCGCCGCGATGCCGATGTCGCGGCTCGGGTCGCTGCTGCAGGTGCACCCCACCAGCGTCACCAGCGCGGTCGACCGCCTGGTGGCCCAGGGCTACGTCGAGCGCGTGCGCAGCGACGAGGACAAGCGTGTCGTGCGCGCGGTGCTGACCGACGCCGGCCGCGACGCGGTCGAGGAGGCCACGCACGCCCTCAACCGCAAGGTCTTCGAGACCCCCGGGCTTCCCGAGGGCGCCGTACGCGAGCTCACCGACCGGCTGACCGGCCTGCGGTCGGGGCTGGGCGACGTCTGAGCTGGCGCGGGGAACTTCCCCGGATATCCGGGGATCGCGCCGGGGACAACCTGGTGACTCGCGAGTATTAGTTGGAAGTCCTACTATCGGCTCATGGCCGACCTCCACACCCCCACGCACCCGATCCGCCTCGTCACGGCGTCCGCGCTGTTCGACGGCCACGACGCCTCGATCAACATCATGCGGCGGATCTTCATGAGCCAGGGCTGCGAGGTCATCCACCTCGGCCACAACCGCTCGGTGCAGGAGGTCGTCGACGCCGCGCTGGAGGAGGACGTCCAGGGCGTCGCGGTGTCGTCCTACCAGGGCGGCCACGTGGAGTACTTCGAGTACCTCGTCGAGTCGCTGCGCGCCGCGGGCGCGGGCCACGTGCGCGTGGTGGGCGGTGGCGGCGGCGTCATCGTGCCGAAGGAGATCCAGCGGCTGCGCGACTCCGGCGTCACGATCTTCTCCCCCGAGGACGGCCAGAAGATGGGCCTCGTCGGGATGATCAACTCCGTCGTCGCCGACTGCGACGTCGACCTGTGGGCCGACCGCCAGGTCACGGTCGAGCAGGTGCTCTCGGGCGACCGGTTCGCCGTCGCCCGCGCGATCACCGGCGCCGAGGGCGGCCGCCTCGACGAGTCGCTGGTCGAGGACGTACGCCGCGCGGCCGCGAACCGCGTCGTACCCGTGCTCGGGATCACCGGCACCGGCGGCTCGGGCAAGTCGAGCCTCACCGACGAGATCGTCCGCCGCTTCCGCACCGACCAGCAGGACAAGCTCCGCATCGCGGTCATCGCGGTCGACCCGACCCGGCGCAAGGGCGGCGGCGCGCTGCTCGGCGACCGGATCCGCGCCAACTCCCTCGACGGCGACCGCGTGTTCTTCCGCTCGCTGGCCACGCGCGGCGCGCACGAGGTTCCCGAGCACCTCGCCGACGTGATCGCGGTGATGAAGGCCGCCGGCAACGACCTCGTCATCGTCGAGACCCCCGGCATCGGGCAGGGCGACGCGGGCATCGTGCCGCTGGTCGACCACTCCCTCTACGTCATGACGCCGGAGTTCGGCGCCGCCTCGCAGCTCGAGAAGATCGACATGCTCGACTTCGCCGACAGCGTGGCGATCAACAAGTTCGAGCGCCGCGGCGCCAAGGACGCGCTGCGCGACGTCGGCCGCCAGCTCGTCCGCAACCGCGGCGCCTTCGGCAAGCAGCCGCACGACATGCCGGTCTTCGGCACCAGCGCCGCGACCTTCAACGACGACGGCGTCACCGCGCTCTACCAGCACCTGCGCGCCGAGCTCGCCGGCGCCGGGCTCGAGGTGACCGACGGCACGCTCCCCCACGTCGACGTCCGCCACTCCTCCGGCATCCGGCAGGTCGTGCCCGCCGACCGCGTCCGCTACCTCTCGGAGATCACCGAGACCGTCCGCGGCTACCACGGTCGTACGACAGAGCTGGCCGAGGCGGCGCGCAACCTCCAGCGCGTGCAGTACGTCGCCGACCAGCTGGCCGACGGCGACGCGGGCGGCGTGGCCGCCCTCCTCGAGCAGGCGCGCAAGGCCGTCCCGCACGAGGTGGCCGACCAGGTCGAGCGCTGGCCCGCCGTCGTGGAGTCCTACTCCGGCGACGAGCAGGTCGTGGTGGTGCGCGACCGCGAGATCACCACCAAGCTGACCCGGGAGTCGCTGAGCGGCAACAAGATCCCGCGCGTCGCGCTCCCCCGCTTCACCGACCACGGCGAGCTCGTGCGCTTCTGGCGCAACGAGAACCTGCCCGGCTACTTCCCCTTCACCGCCGGCGTCTTCCCGTTCAAGCGCGACAACGAGGACCCGGCGCGGATGTTCGCCGGCGAGGGCGATCCCGCGCGCACCAACCGCCGCTTCAAGATCCTCTCCGAGGGCAACGACGCGACCCGCCTGTCGACGGCGTTCGACTCGGTGACTCTCTACGGCCGCGACCCCGACCCGCGCCCCGACGTCTACGGCAAGGTCGGCACGTCCGGCGTCAGCGTGGCGACGCTCGACGACATGAAGGAGCTCTTCGACGGCTTCGACCTCGTCGCCCCGACGACGTCGGTGTCCCTCACCATCAACGGCCCCGCCCCCACCGTCCTGGCGTTCTTCCTCAACACCGCCATCGACCAGCAGATCGAGGCGTTCCGCGAGCGGGAGGGCCGCGAGCCGTCGGCCGAGGAGCGCGCGAGCGTGGCGGCGTACGCCCTCGCCAACGTCCGCGGCACCGTGCAGGCCGACATCCTCAAGGAGGACCAGGGCCAGAACACGGCGCTGTTCTCCACGGAGTTCTGCCTGCGGATGATGGCGGACATCCAGGAGTGGTTCATCGAGCAGCAGGTGCGCAACTTCTACTCGGTGTCGATCTCCGGCTACCACATCGCCGAGGCCGGGGCGAACCCCATCAGCCAGCTCGCCTTCACCCTCGCCAACGGCTTCACCTACGTCGAGGCCTATCTCGCGCGCGGCATGAAGATCGACGACTTCGCGCCCAACCTGTCGTTCTTCTTCTCCAACGGAATGGACCCGGAGTACAGCGTCCTCGGCCGCGTCGCCCGCCGCATCTGGGCGGTCACGATGAAGGAGAAGTACGGCGCCTCGGAGCGCTCGCAGAAGCTGAAGTACCACGTCCAGACGAGCGGTCGGTCGCTGCACGCGCAGGAGATGGACTTCAACGACATCCGCACCACGCTGCAGGCGCTCATCGCGATCTACGACAACGCCAACAGCCTCCACACCAACGCGTACGACGAGGCGGTGACGACCCCGACCGAGGAGTCGGTGCGCCGCGCGCTGGCGATCCAGCTGATCATCAACCGCGAGTGGGGCCTGGCGATGAACGAGAACCCGCTCCAGGGCTCCTACGTCATCGACGACCTCACCGACCTCGTCGAGGCGGCCGTGCTGGCCGAGTTCGACTCGATCAACGAGCGCGGCGGCGTGCTCGGCGCGATGGAGACGGGCTACCAGCGCGGCCGGATCCAGGACGAGTCGATGCTCTACGAGCACCGCAAGCACGACGGCTCGCTGCCGATCATCGGCGTGAACACCTTCGTCAAGGAGTCGGCCGCCGACGCGCAGCCCAAGGAGGTCGAGCTGGCCCGGGCGACCGAGTCCGAGAAGGAGTCGCAGCTCGCCCGCGTGCGCGGCTTCCAGGCCGAGCACGGCGCCGAGGCGCAGGAGGCGCTCGCCCGGCTCAAGGACGCCGCCATCTCGGGCGACAACGTCTTCGCCGTGCTGATGGACGCCGCTCGCGTCTGCTCGCTCCAGCAGGTCACCGAGGCGTTCTTCGAGGTCGGGGGCCAGTACCGCCGCAACGTGTGAGGCGGTGGCGGCTCAGCCGGGCGTGACGCCCCGGAAGCCGACGGCCACGTGGTCGTCGGTCCGTGCGTAGTCGTGCGAGGTCGTCGTGAGCAGCTCCGCCGCCGCCGAGATCGCGCTGGCGCCCGTGCCCAGGCTGCTCGCGGCAGCACCCAGCAGGCCCTCGACCGTCGCGGCGAGCGTGGCGGCGCGTGGCACCTCGCCGAGCGCCCCACCCGGGACCCGCAGGCCGCGGACCTCGTCGGCCGCGGCCTTCACGGGCCCGACGAGCGCAGAGAGCTCGGCGGCCGCACCCAGCAGGGTGCCGGGCTCCACGTCGACGTCCTCCGAAAGACCCAGCTCGGACAGCGGGGTGCGGGTCATGTGGGGGTTGGCCCAGAGGTCGCCGTAGTCGTCGCGAAGCCACCACCAGCCAGAGGTCCCAGTGATCGCGTGGTCGAACTCCTCGGCTCCCGACTCGTAGGTCACGACGAGCTGGCCGTCGACCTCGACCACGCCCTGCGACATGCTCGGCAGGTCGTAGGGCTCGCTGCGGTTGCCGTCGAGGTCCTGCACGTAGAGCTGGCTGTGGTCCTCGTGGCGGCCCGAGGAGGCGCTGAAGACGTACTCCCCGTCGCGGACCAGGACGCCCTGGCAGTGGGGCGGCGTGTCGACGGTCTCGACCTTCACCCACTGCCCGGAGGAGTCCTGCTCGTAGACGTGGAGCTCGTCCTTCTCGTGGTCACCGAGGTAGAGCCTCCCGCCCTTGACCGCGGAGTACGACCCGCCGTCGAGGCCGGTCTGCGGGGGCGCCTTCTGCGGGACGGTCTCGCCGTGCGACGCGGCCTGCAGGGCTGCGAGGGAGTAGGTGTAGACCTCGCCGTTGTCGACGACGTAGACGTCGTCGCCGCGCACGCTGACACCGCCGGCGTGCGTGGGCTTGCCGCCGCTGACGGGGTTGCCGTCCGCATCGAGATGGGTGTCGCCGAGGGTCACCTCGCCGACCTCGGCGCCGGTCGCCTCGTCGATCAGGGCGAGGTAGGACGCATCGCCGTGCCCCTCGACGTCCTTCGTGTAGTAGGACTGGAGCAGCGTCCCGGTCACCGGGTCGTAGCCCAGGCCCTGCGGGATCCAACCCCTGCCGTCGCCCGTGGCCGCGGTGTTGGGGATGATCGGCCCGAGCTCGCTGGCGTTGCCCTCGAGCCACTCCTCGTTCTTCGCCATCCCCTCCTCGACCCACGTGCGGGTCTCGTCGTCGAGGTCGTCGAGGTCGACGTCCTCGCCGCGCAGGACCGCCTCGACCCCGGCGAGCTGATGGTTGTAGGAGGAGCCGACCGACAGCAGGCGGGCGTTGACCACGCGGGCGAAGATCTCCTCGATCGCCGGCGGCAGCCCCGAGGGCCGGTTTCGCCAGAAGGAGATGTAGTGATCGGCCTGGTCCTCGGCGGACTCGTAGGCCGAGGCGGCCGTCTCCAGGGCCCCGCGCCCGCGGACCAGCGTCGCGCGGGTCACCCCCAGTCCCTGCCGCAGGCCCGCGGCCCGGACGGCGAACGCCATCGCGGCCAGTCCCGACCAGACCGGGACCTCCGCAGCGGCGGCGAGGTCCTGCCGCACGCCGACCATCGTGTGCAGGACGCCGTCGAGGGCGTCGACCACCCCACGCACGGAGGCGGCATCGCCCGACACCAGCCGCCGGTGCTCGATCTCCGGATCGGTCATCGCCTCGTCACTCCCCGCCCTGGAGCATGATCGCGGCCACGGAGGACCGCAGCGGGAACAGCACGGTCTCGCCGGCCGAGCCCTCGTGAACCGTGCACTCACCGGTGGCGACCGCGCACGACAGGAGGGTGACCGTGTCGCCCTCGGTGGTCTTCTTGCCCGTGCCCGGTCCGGTGATCACGGTGCCGACCACGGTGTCGGCGTCGGCCCACCAGGACAGGTTCCACCGCTCCTGCGGGACCTGGAGGTCGACGGCCCGTCCGTCGGCGTCGACGACACGGTCGGGGCCCGAGTCGGGCTTCTCGATGCGCCACGTCCCGTCGGGGCTGGTCAGCGGATCACGCACGAGGGGAGGCTCGTCGTGTCTCGCAGGCGCACCCTCTCCGGTGCGGAGGTCGTAGACCTCCTCGCCCTCGATGACGCGGGCGCGCACGCGCTCGTCGTCGACGGCGAGGATCTCCACCTCCGCCTCCAGCAGGTGGTCGACCGGGTCGTCGATGCCGGAGGTGTCCATCCCGTCCTCGGACGTGGTCTCCTCGCCGGACGGCAGGTCGAGGAACCGCATCACTGCGGTGCCCTCGTCGTAGTCCGGGTCGAGCACCACGAGGCGTGACCCGTCGGGCGTGCGGGCAAGGCCCGTCCCGGCGACCTCGAGCCCGGTCGACCCCGGGTCCGCTCCCGGGCGCACGAACCACAGGTCCGCGCCGGTGAACGCCGAGTCGCCGGCGGATGCGTCATCCTCGGCCGGCACGAAGTACACCCCGTCACCCGCAACGACGTAGGCCCGCGGCGGGCGGCCCGTGTCCACGGTGGTGCCGTCCGCGAGGTGGACCGTCGAGCCGACGGCCCAGGACAGGCCGGACGCGTCGACCGGCGCCGTGCTGGTGCGCCATGACCCGTCGTCCACCCGGCCCGCGGGCCCGGCGGACCCGTCCGCGTCGTCGGTGCACCCGGTCACCAGCGCGCCGAGCAGCAGCACGCCGCAGACCGCCGCCCCCGAAGACCTCACGGTGAGATCGTGCCACGGGAGCGAGCGGTCGAAACCTCCCACCTCGGACGGGCCGGCGGCGTCGGTCAGCCGGGGGTCGGACCGCCGAGGGCGGGCTCGGCCGCCGGCAGGTCGAACCGGAAGACCGTCCCGCTCCCCGGCGGGGTCGTGAGGCACTCGATGGTGCCGCCGTGGCGCTGCACGATGGTCTGGCAGATCGAGAGCCCCATCCCGGTCCCCCGGAAGTGCGCGCGTACGGCGCCGCTGCGGTGGAAGCGCTGGAAGATCAGCGACCGCTCGGAGTCCTCGACCCCGACGCCGCGGTCCTCGATCTCGACCACGACGCGCGATCCCTTGCGCCGCGCGCGGACGGCGATGGTCGCGGGCTCGCCGGGCCGGGCGTACTTCACCGCGTTGCCGACCAGGTTGCCGAACAGCTGCCGCAGCGCCACCGGGTCGGCGCGCACCGACGGCAGGTCGGGATCAGCGATGAGCACGTCGTCGGGGCCGAGCAGCCCGGAGACCTGGTCCAGCACCCCGTCGGGGCCGGTCAGCGGCACCTCGCGGGCGGCGAGCTCACCCGACTCCGCGAGGGCGTGCTCGAGCAGGTCGCCGATGAGCTCCCCCATCTGCTCCGACGCCCGTTCGGCGCGGCGCAGCGGCTCAGCGGCCGGGGACTCGGGCTCGAGGTCGTCGGCTGCCAGGCCGACCCAGGAGCGGATCGCCGAGAGCGGACCGCGCAGGTCGTGGGCGGCCGTCGACGCGAAGCCCGCGAGCGGCCGCAGGCCGGAGCGGTGCTCGGTCACCTCGCGCAGCACGAGCAGGACGCCGGCGCGACCGCTCGCACGGGAGAGCGTCGCGCGGGAGACGGCGAGGACGACCTCCTCACCGCTGCTCAACGAGATGACGACGTCGCCGACGCCCAGCTCGGCACGCATCGCGCCGGTGGCGGACGGGTCGGGGTCCAGCAGCAGGCCGACCAGCTCGGCCAGCGCCTCGGCGTCGGTGGTCGCCAGGCTCACCCGGTGCGCCAGCCGCCGGCTGGCGCCGTTGCTGCGCTCGACGCCGCCGTCGGCGTCGAGCACGACGAGCCCCTCGTCCATGCTCTCGGTCATCTCGGCGAGCAGCTCGGCCTGCTCGGCCGACTCTGCGCGGGCCGCGGTCGCGGCGGCGTACGACTCGTCGACCCGGTCACCGAGCGCGCCCACCGCCAGGCCGGTGAGCAGCACGGCGACCATGAAGAGCTGCGAGACCAGCACCTCAGCCACCGGGTCCTTGATCGCGTCGAACGGGCCGTGCCCGGTGAGGCTCAGCCAGAGCGCGATGCCGCCGAGGACCAGGCAGTGCAGCGCGGCGGGAAACGTCGGGAACCGGGCGGCCGACCACACCGCGAAGCCGATGACGAGGAAGACGACCGGGTAGGGCTGCACGAACAGCAGGACCGTCGCGGTGACCGAGACGACCCAGAGCGTCACCCACTCGGTGCGCGAGCCACCGTGGACACGGTCCGGGATCGTCTGGGTGCGCCACTCCCAGGCCAGGTGACCGACGGCACCGACGGTGAGGACGCCGGCGACGTGCCGGGCGAACCAGGCAAGAGGGGTCAGGACCGTCACCGGCGCGTCGTCGAGCCACACCCCGAGCGTCCCGATCGCCGCACCCAGGGCGCAGCCGATGGCCGCTGCCCCCGCCATGGCCGCCAGGTTGCGCGGCGAGCGGATGCTGGCGGTACCACCGGCGCCGAGCATCGTCGGGCACCAGCGCCGCAGCAGCAGTCCGGTGACGGCGGTCTGCAGCGTCACCGACGCAGCCCCGAAGAAGCCGAGGAGCGGCGACACCCCGGTCGCGAGGACCACGCCGAAGTGGATGGCCATCAGCGGGACGAGCACGCGCAGGACGTGGCGCGGCGACTCGGCGAGCAGCCAGAGGAGGGCGACACCCGAGCCCGGCCAGATGAGGCTGACGACCTGGCCCTCCGTGGCGGTGGCCCGCCCGATGAGGGTCAGCAGGGCGTACGCCGTGGCGAAGGCTGCGGCCCGCGCCGGCGACAGGGCCCTCGTCATGCGCAAAGACTAAGGCCGCTCACAGTCCCCCGAGCGAGGTTCGGCGCACCCCAGACCTCACGATCCGCTCACATCCGCCCCAGAATCGCGCCACGGCGGGACACCAGCACCCCCGGGGGTCCACACTCGGTCCCATGGCCCTGCGCAGCCTCGTCGCGGACGACGAGCCCGACATCCGCGACTTCATCGGCCACGTGCTCGAGCGTGCCGGCCACGTCGTGACCACCGCCGGGGACGGCGCCGAGGTCCTCGCGCACACGGCGACGGAGAGCTTCGACCTCGTCGTCATCGACCACCACATGCCGCGGATGACCGGCCTCGCGGTCGCCGACGAGCTGCGCCGCACCAGCCCGTCCACCAAGGTGCTCATCATGTCGGGCGACCTCGACGTCGGTGACGAGCACCGACACTTCCTGCCGAAGCCGTTCAACCGGGGCGAGTTCCTCACCGCCGTCGACACCCTGCTCGCCGTGCCCGGCATGGGGAGCGGGGCGGGCTGAGCGGGAGGTCCCTGCGGTCGGCTACCGCCCCGTGGTGGAGAGCGCCAGCCCGGTGCCGGCGTCGAAGATGTGGGCGCGGTCGAGGTCGACCGTGACCGACACCCGCTCCCCCGGCGTACCGGTCACGGTGGGCCTGGCCTTCACCTTCACCGTCTCCGAGCCGACCTTGACGTCGACGACGGTGCGGTCGCCGAGCGGCTCGAGGCCGTAGAGCTCGCCGGCCAGCGCCGTCTCGCCACGCTTCTCGACCGACACGTCCTCGGCACGCAGGCCGAGGAGCAGCGGCCGTCCGTCCTCGGCGGTGGTCCACCGCGGTCGCGGCAGGGACCAGCCCTCCGCCCCGACCAGCCGGTCGCCCTCGGCCCGGCAGGCGAGCAGGCTGATGCGGGGGCTGCCGACGAAACCGGCGACCCACTGGTTGGCGGGCCGCTCGTAGACCTCGGTCGGCGTGCCGACCTGCTGCACCCTCCCGTCGCGGAGCACCGCGATGTGGTCGGCCATCGACAGCGCCTCGACCTGGTCGTTGGTCACGTAGAGGAACGTCCCGCCGAGGGTGCGGTGGATCCGGGTGAGCTCGGTGCGCATCTCCACCCGCAGCTTGAGGTCGAGGTTGGTGAGCGGCTCGTCCATGAGGAACGCCCGCGGGCGACGGACCAGGGCCCGCGCCAGCGCGACGCGCTGCATCTCCCCACCCGACATCTGCGCGGGACGGCGCTGCAGCAGTCGCTCGATGTGCAGCAGGGCCGAGACCTGCTGGACCGCGGCCGCGATGTCGCTCGAGGAGGTCTTGCGGGCCCGCAGCGGCGAGGCGATGTTGTCGTACGCTGTGCGCCGCGGGTAGAGCGCGTAGCTCTGGAAGACCATCGCGAGGTCGCGGGCGGCCGGGGTGTCGGCGGTCGCGTCCCGGCCGTCGAGGTGCACCGAGCCGCCGTCGAGCTTCTCGAGGCCGGCGATCGCGCGCAAGGTCGTCGTCTTGCCGGCCCCGGACGGGCCGAGCACCACGAAGAACGATCCGTCCGGCACGTCGAGGTCGACCCCGTCGAGGGCCTGGACGTCGCCGAACGACTTGCGCAGCCCGTGCGCTTCCACGGTTCCCATCAGGCCACCAGCTCTTCCGTGCTCGTGTCGTAGACCGGCGGGGTCCCGCCGGCGTGGCGCAGCCCGACCCGGTCCTCGGCAGCGAAGCGCACCGTCGGTGGCATCCGGACCCGGACGTCGGCAGCGCCGCCGTGGTCGACGACGTAGATGATCTCGTCGCCCAGGGCCTCGGCCGAGACGACCCGCGCCGGCACCGTGTGCTCCGCGCCCGGTGCGGTCACCTCGAGCGCCTCCGGTCGTACGCCGGCGACGAGCGAGCGGTCGCGCGGCAGGCCGTCCGGCGGTGTGAGCACGAGCCCGCCGGGCCCGTGCAGCGCACCCTCCTCCACCTGCACCTCGATGAGGTTCATCGGCGGCGAGCCGATGAAGGCGGCGCAGAACAGGCTCGCCGGGCGGTCGTACACCTCGAGGGGCGTGCCGACCTGCTCGACGCGGCCCTTGTTGAGGATCGCGATGYGGTGCCCGAGCGACATGGCCTCCACCTGGTCGTGGGTGACGTAGACCATCGTCGTCCCGAGCTCGGCCTGCAGGTGCTTGATCTCGGTGCGCACGTCCGCACGCAGCTCCGCGTCGAGGTTCGTCAGCGGCTCGTCCATCAAGAAGGCCTGCGGCCGGCGGACGAGGGCGCGGGCCAGGGCGACCCGCTGCTGCTCGCCGCCCGAGAGGCGCTGCGGCTTGCGGTCGAGCAGTCGCTCGAGCTGCATCATCCGCGCGACCTCGGCGACCCGCTCCCTGACCTCCTTCTCGGGCTTGCCCTCGGCTCGGAGCGGGAAGGCGAGGTTGTCGCGGGTCTTGAGGTGCGGGTAGAGCGCATAGAACTGGAAGACCATCGCGATGTCGCGCTCCGCCGGCGGCAGGTCGTTGACGAGCGTCCGGCCGATGCGGATGTCGCCGGAGGTCTGTCGCTCCAGGCCGGCCATCGCACGCAGGGTCGTCGTCTTGCCGCATCCGGACGGGCCGAGCATCACGAACAGCTCGCCGTCACCGATCGACAGGTCCACGTGCTCCACGGCGACGGTGCCGTCGGGGTAGCGCTTGTGCAGTGAGGCCACCTCGATGCCGGCCATCAGCGTCGCACCGCCCCGAGGGTGACGCCGGCCACGAGGTGCTTGCGCACGAGGTAGGCGAACACCAGCACCGGCACCGCGAACACCACCGCCGACGCCGCAACCAGGCCCCAGTCCACGGTGGTGCCGCCGATCAGGCCGGCGATGGCGGGTGGTGCCGTGCGCACCTCCTGGCTGGAGGTGAGGAAGATGGCGAAGACGAACTCGTTCCACGAGAAGATCAGGGCGAAGACCGCCGTCGCGGCGATGCCCGGCACGAGCAGCGGCAGCGTGACGCGCCAGAACGCCTGCAGTCGGGTGTAGCCGTCGAGCATCGCTGCGTCCTCGTACTCCGCAGGGACCTCGTCGACGAAGCCCTTCATCATCCAGATCGTGAACGGCACGTTGAACGCGGCGTAGATGAGGACGAGGCCGAGCTTGCTGTCGATGAGCCCCAGCTCGCGGTACATCAGGAAGATCGGGATCACCACGACCACGGGCGGCATGAAGCGGGTCGACAGGATGAAGAACAGCTGGTCCTTCTTCGCCTTCAGGGTGAAGCGCGAGTAGGCCCACGCCGCGGGGACTCCCAGCACGGTGGCCAGCACGGTCGACGCGCCGGCCACGATCACCGAGTTGAGGAACGACCCGGACAGGTCCGACTGGCCGCCGCCCCGCGCGACGAACACGTCCTTGTAGTGCTCCAGGGTGATGTCGAAGCCGAAGAACTTCGCGGGCACGGCGTAGACGTCGCGGTTCTCCTTGATGGACGTCTCGAGCATCCACAGCACCGGGAAGAGCATGGCCACCGCCAGCGCGGTGAGGAGCAGGACCTCGACCACCATCCGGCCCCGACCGCTGCGGCGACGCTCCGCCGGCGCGTCGTCCGTGGCGGGGCCGGGCACGGCCTCGTCGATGGAGATGGCCATCACCCCTCCTTGAGCTTGTTCAGGTAGCGCAGGTAGAGCTGCGCCAGGACGATGACGACGAGGACCATGAGGATCCCGTACGCCGACGCGAGCCCGGTGTTGAAGCCGAGGAACGCGACCTTGTAGACGTGGAACGACAACGTCTCGGTGGAGACCCCGGGGCCTCCGCTGGTGAGGATGTAGACGAGGTCGAACAGCCGGAATGCCTCGATGGCACGGAACATGACCGCGATGAGCAGCAGCGGCCACACCATGGGCAGGGTGATGTGGCGGAAGCGGAACCACTCCGACGCGCGGTCGATGGACGCGGCCTCGTAGAGGTACTTCGGGACCGCGGTGAGGCCGGCGAGCGCGATGAGCATGATGAACGGCGTCCACTGCCACGTGTCGACCACGATCAGCGAGAACAACGCCGTCCTCTGCCGGGTGAGCCACTCCACCTGCCCGAAGCCGAGCGAACCGAGCATGGAGTTGATCACCCCGAACTGGGCGTCGAGCATGAACTTCCAGAACAGGCCCACCACGACCGGCGACAGCATCATCGGGACGAGGAACAGGGTGGTCAGCACCCCTCGTCCTCGGGTCCGCCGCGAGATCAGGTAGGCGATGCCGAAGCCCAGCACGGTCTGCAGCGCCACGGCGCCGGTGACGTAGACCAGTGTCGTGAGGGCCCGTTGCCACACCTCCGGGGACGTGAGGATGGTGGTGTAGTTCTCGAACCCGACGAAGTCGGCCGGCGCGTCGCGCGTGGCGGAGTAGTCGGTGAAGGACAGGTAGAGCGCCCACAGCAGCGGGAACACCGACATCGTCAGCAGCAGCAGCATGGCCGGTGAGATGAACACCAGCGCCAGCCGGCGGTCGGTGAGGCGGGGGGACCGTCCCGGTGCAGGCGGCGACGCCGCAGACGCCTCCTGCACCGGGTGGTCGGTCGTGGTGGTCATCGCGGTCGGCTCACAGCCCGCCACCGCTGGAGTCGAGCACCTGCTGCTGCTGCTCGGCGATGTCGTCGAGCGCCTCCTCGGGGTCCTTGGCCCCGTTGAGCGCGGCGTTGACGTTGGTGTTCTCGATGTCGATCAGGCGGGCGTACTCCGGCACGTTCCACATGTCGCGCATGCGGGACACCGAGTCGGCATACACCTGGTTGAACGGTCCGGCCTCGAGGAACTCCGGGGACTCGAGCGCGTCGGTGCGCGCCGGCACGCCGCCGGCCGCGGCCCACTTCTTCTGGATGTCCTCCTGCTCGAACCACTTCATGAAGTTGAGCGCCTCGGCCTGCCGATCGGCAGGGGCGTAGGCGGAGACGTGCATGCCCATCCCGCCGAGCGGCACGACGTCGGCCTCCTGGGTCGGCAGGGTGGCGAAGCCGAGCTTGTCGAGGATCTCGTCCTCGGTCGTGCCGAGCGTCGACTGTGCCGGGTCGACCAGGCCCCCGGCTGCAGCGATCCACTGGAACGCGATGCAGGCCTTGCCCTGCGCGACCGCGGCGTTGACCTCGTCGATGAACCAGTTGCCCGAGCCCTTCGCGGTCAGCGGCTTCATCTCGTTGACGAGGACGTCCATGGCCTTCTGGCCGGCCTCGTCGTTGATGACGCCCTCGATCGTCTTGTCCTCGGCGTTCCAGAGGTTGCCGCCGTAGACACCGTTGACCGTGTTGTAGGTGACGGCTGCGGCGTCGGAGCCGTTGGCCTGGTGGAAGGCGAGCCCGCTGACGCCCGGGTTCTCGTCCTGGCACGTCTTGGCGGCGTCGATCATCTCGTCCCACGTCTTCGGGGGCTCGTCGCCGATGAGGTCCTTGCGGTAGATCATCGTCCACGTGTCGCCGAGCAGCGGCAGGCCGTAGAGGCTCGCGTCCTCGTCGCGCTGGCCCGTCTCGGCCTGCGGGTACTGGCCGTACGCCGCCAGCAGGTAGGGGTCGTAGGCGTCGACCTCGATGTTCTCGTCGACGAAGTCGGTGAGGTCGAGGATGTTGCCGTTGGTGACGGCCTCACCGATGTGCTGGGAGTCCAGGATCGGGATGTCGAAGTCGGTCTGCCGCGCGGCGAACTGCGTGAACATCGCGTCGTGCCAGTTGGCGTTGGGCACCGTGTTGACCTCGATGGTCACGTTGGGCCGCTCCTTGGTGTACTCCGCGTTGGCGAAGTCCTCCAGCGCCTGGGCCGGCGGCCACTCGAACCAGATGAAGCTGAGCGTGAGGGGGTCGTCGGTGAGCTCGGGGATCGTGGCCGGCGCCTTGGCGCCGCTCGCTGCCTCGGCACTGCCGCCACCGTCGCCGTCACCGCCGCCGCAGGCCGCGAGGGCCGTCGCCATCAGGATGGCCGCCGTGGCCAGGCGTGCCTGCCGGCCGGGGAGGGACCTGCGTCCCGCTCGCTGTAGGTACCGCATCTGCTTCCTGCTTCCTGCTCGGGGTGGGTGATCGGGTGGTGCTGGGCTGGTGCCGAGACGGTCGACGCTGCTGAAGAAGTGGTGGGCTACCAGGACGTGGCGACGTACTGGGCCTCCATGAACTCGAGCAGTCCCTCGGTGCTGCCCTCGCGGCCGAGTCCGCTCTGCTTGGTGCCGCCGAAGGGGGCGGCGGGGTCCGAGACGAGCCCGCGGTTGAGCCCGACCATCCCGCTCTCGAGGCGCTCCGCGAGGTGGAGCCCACGGGCGAGGTCGCGGGTGTAGAGGTAGCTGACGAGGCCGAGGTCGGTGTCGTTGACCAGGGGCAGCAGGTCCTCCTCGCGGTCGAAGCGGACGACGGGCGCGACCGGCCCGAAGACCTCCTCGTGCAGGACCTGCGCGTCGAGGGGTACGTCGACCAGCACGGTGGGCGGGTAGAACGAACCGGGTCCGTCCGGTGCGCGGCCGCCGATCATGGCGCGGGCGCCGCGCCGGACGGCGTCGCGGACCAGGAGGTCGACCTTGCGGACGGCGTGGTCGTTGATCAGGGGACCGCATTGTGTGGCCTCGTCCGTGCCGGGGCCGACCCGGATCGCGGCCATCCGGGCGATGAGGCCCTCGACGAAGGCGTCGTGGACCGAGTCGTGCACGTAGAAGCGGTTGGCCGCGGTGCAGGCCTGGCCGCCGTTGCGCATCTTGGCGACCATCGCCCCGTCGAGCGCCGCGTCGACGTCGGCGTCGGCCAGCACCACGAAGGGGGCGTTGCCGCCGAGCTCCATCGCGCACTTGAGGACGTGGTCGGCCGCGGTGCGGAGCAGCACCCGGCCGACCTCGGTGGAGCCGGTGAACGACACCATGCGCGTGCGCCGGTCCGTCAACATGGTCTCCACGACCGGGCCCGGGCGCGACGTCGTGACGACGTTCAGCACGCCGGCGGGCAGCCCGACCTCCTCCAGGAGCGCGGCCACGGCCAGTGCGGTCAGGGGTGTCTCCGCCGCCGGCTTGAGGACCGTCGTGCACCCCGCCGCGAGGGCCGGCGCGATCTTGCGCGTGGCCATCGCCGCGGGGAAGTTCCAGGGCGTGACGAGCACGCTGACGCCGACCGGCTGGTAGGTCACCATCAGCCGGTTGGCCCCGCTGGGCGCGTGGCCCACCTGGCCCCGCAGCCGCACGCCCTCCTCGGCGTACCAGCGGAAGAACTCCGCCGCGTAGGCCACCTCGCCGCGGGCGTCGGCCAACGACTTGCCGTTCTCGAGGGAGATCAGCAGCGCGAGCTCCTCGCTCCGCTCCTGCATCAGGTGGAACGCGCGCATCAGGAGGTCCGCGCGCGAGCGGGGCGACGTCGCCGCCCAGTCGGCGGCGGCCGCGGCGGCGGCGTCGACGGCCGCGGTCGCGTCGTCGGTGTCCGCGTCCGCGACCGTGGCGAGCACCGAGCCCGTGGCCGGGTCGGCCACCTCCAGTCGACGGCCGGCGGCGGCGGGACGCCAGGTGCCCGCCACGAACAGGTCCGTCGGTACGTCGATCACGTCGGCGACCGGGCGCAGCACCTCGTCCACGACCGTCATCACGCACCTCCCTTCGCAGCGAGCCCGGCAGGCGTCGGCACGGCCTCGCGCAGCGCCGAGCGGTCGCCGGCGTGGGCGGCGCGCACGATGTGCTCGAGCGCGTCGACGTCGAGCGGCCGCGGGTTGTTGGCGACCAGCCGTTCGGCGCCTGCGGCCTGCTCGGCCGTCCACCGCAGCTGGTCGGCCGGCACCCCGAGCTCGGCCAGGGTGGCGGGGATCCCCACCGAGGCCAGCAGGGCGGTCACCCGGTCGATCGCCTCGTCGGCGAGGTCCTCGGCCGACCAGTCGGGCGAGGCGCCCATCGCGACGGCCACGGCCGCCAGCTCGGGGACCCGGGCCGGTCGGTTGAACTCCATGACGTAGGGCAGGAGGGCGCCGACCCCCACGCCGTGCGGGGTGTGGGTCAGGGCTCCGACCGGGTACTGGATGGCGTGCGCCGCCGCCGTACCGGCCGTGCCGAGGGCGAAACCGCCGGCGGTCGCGCCGAGCATCATCGCCTCGCGGGCCTCGACGTCGTCGGGGGCGGACCACGCGCGGTGCAGGCTCCCGGCGATCAGGCGCACACCGAGCAGCGCGTAGGTGTCGGTCAGCTCGTTCTTGCCGACGAAGACCCGCTCGGTGGCGAGCTCGGACGTCACCGGCCGGCGGATCGCGGTGAAGGCCTCGACGACGTGGGAGAGGGCGTCCGCACCCGCGCTCGCCGTGAGCGGGGCCGGGCAGCCGACCGTGAGCTCCGGGTCGCAGACGGCGGCGTGCGGGATCAGGTAGGGACTGGAGATCCCCACCTTGCTGATCCGGTCGGGGTCGGTGAGCACCGCCACCGGCGTCACCTCCGAGCCCGTGCCCGCCGTCGTGGGCAGGGCGACGACCGGCACGACAGGCCCGGGCACCCGGAGCTCGCCGTAGTAGTCGGCGGGCGTCCCGCCGTGGGAGAGCAGCACGGCCACGGCCTTGGCCAGGTCGAGGCAGCTGCCCCCTCCCATCCCGACGACGACGTCGGGCTCGGCTGCCGCGGCGAGCTCGGCGCACCGGACGACCTGGTGCACCGGGACGTCCGGCTCCACCTCGGTGTACGCCGTCACCTGCACGCCGGCGTCCTCGAGCAGCCGGACGAGCTGGGCGAACTCCGGGGTCGCTCCGAACCGGGCGTCGGTGCAGACCAGGGCGCGCGAGCCCAGGGCCGAGACGACCGTCCCGAGCGCATGGCGCTGCCCGGCTCCGAACAGGACCTGGCGGGGACCGCGCAGGACGCCGAGCAAGCTCATGGGTGCTCCGAGGGGGAGGAGGGATGGGGATCGGGACCGGGTGGAGGTGGTGGGCGGCCGACCAGTGGCCTTGCCAGCGGACCCATTTCCTATACGATCCGATTGGTGCGAGAGCATGAGCCACGGCACCGGCCGCTGTCAACAGGTCCGGGCTCGACACGCGGGAGAAGGGACCAGGACATGGACGGGGACATGAGCGAGGCGACGACGGGCCACGCCGGCGGGCCGTGGGCCCCGGCCACCGGCGACGGGCTCCGCGTGGACCGCACGCGCGGCCGCCTGGCCGACGAGGTCTACGACACCCTCCTGGGGCAGCTGATGTCGCTGCGCATCGAGCCGGGATCGCGGGTGACGATCGACGCGCTGGCGCGCGAGCTGCGCGTCTCCCAGACACCGATCCGCGACGCGCTCAACCGCATGGAGGCCGACGGCCTCGTCGTCCGCGTGCCGCACGCCGGCTACCGGATCCCGCCGCAGATCACGCGCGAACGCTTCGAGGACATGGTGGAGATCCGCCTCCTCCTCGAGCCTGCCGCCGCCCGCCACGCGGCCGAACGCGCCTCGTCCGAGCAGGTCAGCGGCCTGCGGCTGATGCTCGACGAGATGGCCGAGCTGGGCGAGGGGGACCGGCACGTCGCCTACGGCGCCTTCGGCCTGCGCGACGCCGCCTTCCACGACCTCGTCGCCGACAGCGCCGGCAACCAGGTGGTCCGCGAGGCGCTGGCCCGGCTGCACACGCACGTGCACCTCTTCCGGCTGCTCTACGACGCCGAGGTGACCTTCCTGGCGATGGGCGAGCACGAGGAGGTCCTCAGCGCCATCGCCGCGCGCGACCCCGACGCGGCGGCGTACGCCATGCGGCGCCACATCCTGCTGTCGCGCGACCGCTTCCGACGGCTCTTCGACGAGTCCGAGGAGGCGGGCCGGTCCGGACAGGGTCTTGACGGCAGCCCGCGGTCGGCGGAATCCTAGGCCACCCGATCCAATCCGATCCGATGGGATCGACCGTCAGCCCACCCGCTGCAGAGTGCGAGGAGATCCAGGTGCCCAGAGCACTGCTCATGACCGGCGACGCCGCCGAAGAGCTCGACACCATGTACCCCTACTACCGCGTGCAGGAGGGCGGGTGGGACGTCGACGTCGCCTCGTTGACGACGCGCGACATCCAGCTCGTGATCCACGAGTTCGACCCCAACTGCGACGCCTACGTCGAGAAGAACGGCCGCAAGCTGCCGGTCGACCTCACCTGGGCCGAGGTCGACGTGGAGCGCTACGACGCCCTGATCATCCCGGGCGGCCGAGCCCCCGAGTGGATCCGCGTCGACGCCGACGTGCGCCGCATCACCGAGCACTTCTTCGCCCGCGACCTGCCCATCGCGCTGGTCTGCCACGGCGCGCAGGTCCCCGCCGTCTACGGCCTGCTCAAGGGGCGCCGGACCGCGTGCTTCCCGCCCATCACCGGCGACATGGAGAACGCCGGCGCGACGGTCGTCGACGCCCCGGACTGCGTGGACGGCAACCTCGTCTCCTGCCGCGGCTGGCCCGACATGCCGCAGTTCGGCCGGGCCATGATGGAGGTCTTCGACAAGTCCATCGGCGACGCGTCGGCATGACCGCCTCCACCCGCGCGTCCTCGACGGCGCGGTGACGGGCCACCGCACCGTCGAAGTCGCCGGATCGCCCGTGCAGGTGCTCGATGCCGGAGCCGGGCCCGCCGTGCTGATGCTGCACGGGTCGGGGCCCGGCACCACGGGTGCCGGCGCGTGGGCGGCGACCGCCGCGGCCCTCGCCGGGTCGCACCGCGTGGTGGCCCCCGACCAGGCCGGTTTCGGCAGCACGCCGCTGCCTCCCGGGACGTCGGGGGGCCTGCGGGCCTGGACGGACCAGGCGGCCGGCCTCATGGACGCCCTCGGCGAGACGTCGTACGCCGTCGTGGGCCACTCCATGGGCGGCGCCGTCGCGCTCGCCCTGGCGGCCGCCCGTCCACGCCAGGTCACCCGCGTCGTCGCCGTCGCCACCATGGGTGCTCCCGGCGCGCCGCTGTCCGCCGACCTCAACGCCGTGTGGGCAGCGGCTCCCGGCCGCGCCGGCGCCCGCGACATGCTGGGCCGCCTCGTCCTCGACCAGTCACTCGTCACCGAGGAGGCGGTCGCCGGGCGGGCGGACGCGATGGAGGCCGGTGCGGAGTCGTTCGCGGTGTTGTTCCCTCCGCCCCGCACCCGGTGGGTCGACGACCTGACCCTGTCCGCGACCACCCTGTCCGCCGTGCGCGCACCGGTGCTGCTGGTCCACGGGGCGCAGGACCGGCTGACGCCGCTGCGGACAGCCGCGCTGCCGCTCCTCGACCACCTCGCCGACGTACGACTCCACGTCCTCGGCCGCTGTGGTCACGCGCCGCCGCTGGAGCAGCCGTCGGCGTTCCGGGAGCTCCTGGCGGGCTTCCTCGGCCGGGGGTCGATCAGAGGTTGATCAGAGGCTGATCAGAGGTTGATGGTGATGTCCGCGTCCTTGCGGAGGTCCTTCACCAGCGCCGTCGCGACCTTGCCGGTCTCCTGGCTCGACGCCTGCTCCGCGAGCTGGTCACGCACCTGGGCGAACGGCGGGATCTCCTGGCCGCCACCGCCCGAGGCCGCCTGCTGCTTCTTGACCTGGTCGTAGAGCTTGCGCAGCTCCTTGTCGGTCGGCTCGATGGGGCCGTTCTCGTCCTCGACGAGCTGCTCGACCATCGCCTGAGTCTCGACCTGCTCGCGCGCCTGGTCGGCGCTGACGCCCTGCGCCTCGACCGCCTTGAGCAGCTCGTCGGCCGTCTTCATGCCGTTCTGCTCGGCCAGGCTGGTGAGCTCGGCCTCGACGGCCTCGTCGGAGACCTCGAGCCCACGGGACTCGGCCTCCTGGAGCAGCAGCTCGGTGTCGACGAGGTTGTCGGCGGTCTCCTTGCGGAGCGCCTCCTCGTCGGGGTCCTCGCCACCCATCTGGGCCTGGGCGGCCGCCTGCTGGAAGGCCGCCTCGTAGATCGGGACGAACTCCTCCTTGGTCACCTCCTCGCCGTTGACCTCGGCCACGACGTCGGGAATGGCGTCGAGGTCGGGCTGGGGGCCCTCGGCGGCGCCGTCCGAGGCACCGGCCGACGGCGACGCGCTCGACGGGGCGTCCTTGGAGGCGTCCTTGCCGGCGTCGGAGTCGGAGGAGCCCGAGCCRCCGCAGGCGGAGAGGGTGAGGACGGCGGCGACCGAGAGGGCGCCGAGGGCCGTGCGCGCGCGCGTGCTGAACAGGGAAGTCATCGTGGAAGTCATCGCACCCGACGGTACGCACCCAACCTGAGCGCCGTCCTCAGGGTTCTCAGAGCGTGGTCCCCGTCACAGGCCGTCGAGCGAGTCGGGCACGATGAGCGCGTCGGGGTCCTGGCGCACCGGGAGCTGCGCGAGCGCCGTGCGCACGAGCGTGAGACGGGCGGCCACCGTGACCTTCTGGCGCAGCCGGCCCACCCCGGTCTCGCCGAGCGTCTGCTCCACCGCCTCCCCGATCTGGGCGTCGGTGAAGGTGGGGCGGGTGCCGGAGGCCACCTCCACGTCGGGCAGCGCGAGCAGCACGGGCAGCACCTGGCTGCCCACCGCCTCGAGGAGGTGGTAGCGGTCGATCTTGCTCATCGACTCCCACGCCTCCTCCCCCTTGGCGCGGCGGCCGACCTTGCCGCCGGCCACGATCTTGGCGGCGGCGGTGACGGCGACGGTCAGCTCGTGCTCGGTGAAGCGCATGGGTCCCAGTCTGCCCCGACCGCGGACGGCCCGCCCGCGGAGGCCCGGCGCAAGAAGTGACGCGCACCTGACTCCGTACCGGGGGCGGCCGGCGCCACCCCCGGTACGGTCGCGCACGACGGCACCCACACCCCACCAGCAGGAGACCGCGTGCGCCTGCCCGACCTGACCCCCGCCGAGCTGGGCGACGCGCAGCGTGCGCTGCGCGAGCAGATCCTCGGCGGACCGCGCGGGAACGGCCCGCAGCACTTCCCGCTCGTCCACGAGGACGGCTCGCTGACCGGCCCGTTCGGGGTCATGCTCCACGAGCCGGCGCTCGGCGCCCCGCTGCAGGAGCTCGGCTCCGCGATCCGCTACGCCACCGGCCTCAGCGCCCGCACGCGCGAGATCGCGATCCTGTCCGTCGCGAGCGCGACCGGCAGCGAGTTCGAGGCGTACGCCCACGAGCGCGTCGGGCGGGCGGCCGGGCTCGCCGAGGACGAGCTGGCCGCTCTCGCCGACGGATCCTTCACCTCGGCGGACCCCCACGAGCACGCCGCGCACGAGCTGTGTCGGCGACTGGTGGCCGACGCCGGCACGGGCGCCCGGATGGACGACCAGACCTACGGCGCGTACGCCGCCGCGCTGGGCACCACGACCCTCACCGAGCTGGTCGTGCTCGTCGGCTACTACCGCACGCTCGCGCAGCTGCTCGACGTGTTCGACGTGGGCATGCCGGAGGAGTAGCCGCCGGGGCTGCAGCAGGCCGTCAGTAGTGCGCCGTCATCACGTGCTTGATGCGCGTGTAGTCGTCGAAGCCGTAGCCGGACAGGTCCTTGCCGTAGCCGGAGGCGCCGAAGCCGCCGTGCGGCATCTCCGAGACGAACGGGATGTGGGTGTTGACCCACACGCACCCGAAGTCGAGCTCGCGGGTGAGCCGGTCGGCGACGCCGACGTCGCGGGTCCACACGCTGGCAGCGAGCCCGTAGGGCACGCCGTTGGCCATCGCGACCGCGTCGGCCTCGTCGTCGAAGGACTGCACGGTGAGCACCGGTCCGAAGACCTCCTCCTGCACGATGCGGTCGTCCTGGCGTACGCCGGTGACGACGGTGGGGGCGAAGAAGAACCCCGCCTCGCCGTGCCGGCTCCCCCCGGTGCGGACGGTCGCATGGTCGGGCAGCTCGGCGAGGAACGCCTCGACCTTCGCGAGGTGGCCGGCGTTGTTGAGCGGCCCGTAGTCCGCCTCCTCGTCCGACGGCGCGCCGGGCAACGTGTCCTCCGCCGCCTTCACGAGCAGGTCGGCCAGCTCGTCGTGGACGCTGCTGTGCGCGATGACGCGGGTGGCGGCGGTGCAGTCCTGGCCGGCGTTGAAGTAGGCCGCCGCGGCGATCATCTCCGCGGCGCGAGGAAGGTCGGCGTCCGGCATCACGACGACGGGCGCCTTGCCGCCGAGCTCGAGGTGCACGCGCTTGAGGGACTTCGCCGCCGACAGCGCGACCTCGGTGCCGGCCCGGACGGAGCCGGTGATGGCGACCAGTCCGGGCGTCGGGTGCTCGACGAGGTAGCGACCGGTCGAGGCGTCGCCGTTGACGACGTTGAGCACCCCGGGAGGCAGCACGCCGCCGGCGATCTCGGCGAGCAGCACGGTGGACCGGGGCGTGGTGTCGCTGGGCTTGAGCACGACCGTGTTGCCGGCGGCGAGGGCGGGCGCGACCTTCCAGATCGCCATCGCGAACGGGTAGTTCCACGGCGTCACCTGTCCGACGACGCCGATGGGCTCACGGCGGATCGCCGAGGTGTGGCCCTCGAGGTACTCCCCCGACGACTTCCCCTCCAGCAGCCGCGCGGCGCCGGCGAAGAACCGCAGCTGGTCGACCCCCTGGTCGACCTCCTCGCTGGCGATGTACCGCACCGGCTGGCCGGTGTCGCGGGCCTGCACCGCGCTGATCTCCTCGCGTCGCCCGGCGATCGCGGTGGCGAGGTCGAGGAGGTACGCCTGTCGCGCCCCGGGGGTGAGCCGCTTCCACGTGGTCGACGCGCGCTCGGCAGCGGCGTACGCCCGGTCGACCTCCTCGTGCGTCGAGATCGGCGAGCGACCGTCGGGCTCGCCGGTCACCGGGTCGACGAGGTCGATGAAGTCGGTGGTCGCCGACGCGACGAGCTCGCCGTCGATGAAGTTGCGGACCGTCTGGTCGGTGGGCTCGGTCATGGGGGGCTCCTCCGGTGCTCAGGCGACGTAGATCTTGCGGATGGTCTCGCGGACGACCCAGGTGGTGCGCTCGCCTGCCCGCAGGCGGACGACGCTGCCGGGCGCGAGGTCGACCTGCTCGCCGTCGTCGTCGAAGGACACCGTGCCCGAGCCGGACAGCACGACGAACACCTCGTCGACCTCGACGTCGGTCGCGGTGCCCGGCGTCATCTCCCACACGCCGACCTCGACCCCGGAGACCGCGGCCAGCGCGCGTGAGCCCGCTGCGGGGGCGCCGTCGACGACGGTGCCGGGGTCGAGCGGAGTGGTCGGCACGGTGGCGGCGACGTCCAGGACACGGGTGGTCACGCGGGTCATGTCCAGCATCGTCCCCAGCGGCGGGGCACCGGTGGGCCGACGATCTGTCGTCACTTCGGCCGCCCGCCCAACAGTTCGTCTGCCACGAGCGCGACGTGGAGCGAGACGCGGACATCGGGGTCGTCGAGGTCGGCGTCGAGGACCGCCTCGATCCGCGCCAGCCGGTCGTAGAAGGCGGCCCGCGACAGGTGCAGGCTGGCGGCCGCCTCGGTCTTGCTGGACGGGTGCAGCAGCAGCGCGCGGAGGGCAGCGAGGAGCTCGGTCCGGGACCCGTCGGCCCGGTCGTGCTCCTGCAGCGGCCCGAGCTCGCGCTCGACGAAGAGCCGGACGCGCTCGTCCTCGCCGAGCAGCGCCAGCAGGCCGCGCAGGTGGAGGTCGGCGAGCCGGTGCACGTCGGGGTCCTGCTCGCGCCGCGCCTGCGGTGCGGCGTCGGCGACCTGCCCGGCCTCGGCGACCGTGCGGGCGACGCCGGTGCGGTCGGGTGCGGTGCGGCCCGCGGCGACGACGACGTCGTGGTGGGCCAGCACGCGCGCGGCCAGCCGGTCGACCAGCTCGTCGGCGTCCGCGCCGGGGGTGGTCGACACGAGCACCCGCAGGTCGCGCTCGACCTCGCACACCAGCGCCGGCACCCGCAGCGCGTGCGCGGCCCGGACGACCGTGGCGGCCACCTCGTCCAGGTCCACGGGCGCCACGCTGCCCACCCGGCCGCGCACGACGACGCCGGTGAGGCTGCGACGGTGCACCGGGAAGCCGGCCAGCTCGCAGCGACGTCGTACGTCGTCGGAGCCGGGGTCCTCGGCCAGCCCGGTGAGCAGCTCGAGGTGCGTGCGACGCATGAGGGTGCCGCGGT
Organism: Nocardioides sp. P4_G10; assembly: GCF_056401175.1. Lineage (NCBI taxonomy): Bacteria > Bacillati > Actinomycetota > Actinomycetes > Propionibacteriales > Nocardioidaceae > Nocardioides > Nocardioides sp. P4_G10. The sequence goes on from NZ_JBFUJV010000005.1 coordinate 54,399, forward strand.
CGCGGTCGTGCAGCCGGTGCAGCGCGAGTGCGGATGCGGCGCGCTCGGCGACGGCGACCAGCCGCTGCGACGGCGCCTGGGGCGACCCGATGACCAGCCGGCCCCACGTCCGGTCGGCCGTGCCGAGCCTGGTCACCAGCCAGCCGTTGGCGGCGTCCCAGCCGGTGCGGCCGGCCACCTCGACGCGGCGCGAGCGGGCCGGCCACCCGTCGAGGAAGCCGTCGTCCTCGTCCGGCCCGGCGAAGAAGTCGAGCGGCCGGTGCTGGGCGTTCTCCACGACCACGGGCGCATCGGCGAGACGCTGCACGGCCCGGAGGACCTCGACGGGGCTGGCCAGCTCGTTGCTGAGCTCGGTGAAGGTCTCGTGCACGCGCTGCGCCTCGCGCAGCTCGGCGAGCTGCTGGTCGACCACGCGCTCGCCGATCTCCTGCGCGAGCGCCGCGAACCGGGTCTCCCGGGCCAGCACGACCAGGGGCAGGCCGTGCCGCTCGCAGGCGTCGACCAGGGCGTCGGGCAGCGCGGACCCCCACCGCCGGCCGAGCTCGACGACCACTCCCGCACTGCCGACGTCGGCGAGCTCGTCGACGAACGACACCAGTCCGGCCGCGTCGTCGTCGCCCGGCAGGCCGGTGCCCATGGTGAGCAGGAGGTCGCCCGCGCGGAGCAGCTGGCGCACGTCGGGGCGCTCGGTGGCGTGCACCCATCGGATCGCCCGGTCCGTCCCGGCGGCGCCGGCGAGCACCTCGGGTGCGGCGCGGCGGAAGGCGGGGAGCTCCAGCGCCTCGCGGAGCGTCACTCCCGGCGTCACGTCGACCACGGCGCCCAGCCTACGCGCGCACGGGGTGACGAAGTGTCCGGCCGCCGCGTCCGATGCCGACGATCCGACACCCGCCGACGTGTCGTACGCCGAGCAGGATGAGCCGCATGACAGCCACTCCCCACGAGGTCCCCGCCGAGATCGTGCACTGGGTCGACGGCTCGCCCCTGACCGGCTCCCCCACCGGCTGGGCCGACGTGACCAACCCCGCGACCGGTCGCGTCACCGGTCGCGTCGCGCTCGCGAGCGAGGCCGACGCCGCCCACGTCATCGCCGCCGCGTCGCGCGCCGCCCGGGCCTGGGGCACGACGTCGCTGGCACGTCGTACGCAGGTGCTCTTCTCCTTCCGCGAGCTGCTCAACGCCCGCAAGGACGAGCTCGCCGCGATCATCACCGCCGAGCACGGCAAGGTGCACTCCGACGCGATGGGCGAGATCGCCCGCGGGCTCGAGGTGGTGGAGTTCGCGTGCGGCATCTCCCACCTGCTCAAGGGCGGCCACAGCGAGGAGGCCTCGACCGGCATCGACGTGCACTCCAAGCGCGTCCCGCTCGGCGTGGTGGGCATCATCAGCCCCTTCAACTTCCCGGCGATGGTCCCGATGTGGTTCTTCCCCATCGCGATCGCGGCGGGCAACGCCGTCGTGCTCAAGCCGAGCGAGAAGGACCCGAGCGCGGCGAGCTGGATCGCCGCGCTGTGGCAGGAGGCCGGGCTCCCCGACGGCGTCTTCAACGTCCTGCACGGCGACAAGACCGCCGTCGACGCGCTGCTCACCAGCCCCGACGTGCAGGCCATCAGCTTCGTCGGCTCCACGCCGATCGCGGAGTACGTCTACGAGACCGCGAGCCGGCACGGCAAGCGCGTCCAGGCCCTCGGCGGCGCCAAGAACCACATGGTCGTGCTGCCCGACGCCGACCTCGACCTCGCCGCGGACTCGGCGGTCAACGCGGGCTACGGCAGCGCGGGCGAGCGCTGCATGGCGATCAGCGTGCTCGTCGCGGTCGACCCCATAGGCGACGAGCTCGTCGCCCGGATCGCCGACCGCACCCGCACCCTGCTGATCGGCGACGGCGGCCGGGAGGCCACCGGAGAGGCGAAGGAGGCCGACATGGGGCCGCTCGTCACGAAGGCCCACCGCGACAGGGTCAGCTCGTTCATCGACTCCGGCGAGGCCGCCGGCGCGAAGGTGGTCGTCGACGGCCGCGACGTCGCGGCCCGGGGCGGGGAGGAGGGCTTCTGGCTCGGCCCGACGCTCTTCGACGACGTCACCCCCGACATGGACGTCTACCGCGAGGAGATCTTCGGCCCCGTCCTGTCGGTGGTCCGCGCGAAGTCGTACGAGGAGGCGGTCGCGCTGGTCAACGCCAACGAGTACGGCAACGGGACCGCCGTCTTCACCAACGACGGTGGCGCGGCCCGCCGCTTCGAGGCCGACGTGACGGTCGGGATGATCGGCGTCAACGTGCCCGTCCCGGTGCCGGTCGCCTACTACTCCTTCGGCGGCTGGAAGCGCTCGCTGTTCGGCGACACCCACGCCCACGGCACCGAGGGCGTCCACTTCTTCACCCGCGGCAAGGTCGTCACCACCCGGTGGATCGACCCCGCCAACCGCCCCGAGGGCGGCCTCGAGCTGGGATTCCCGCGCAATGACTGACCTGATCACGAGCGACCTGGCCAGCACGTACGACGCCGGGCGGGCCTACGAGCTCGACCGCGCGCACGTCTTCCACTCCTGGTCGGCCCAGGCCGAGATCAGCCCGATGGTCGTCACCCGCGCGGAGGGCAGCCACGTGTGGGACGGCGACGGCAGGCGCTACCTCGACTTCTCCTCGCAGCTGGTCTTCACCAACCTCGGCCACCAGCACCCGCGCATCGTCGCCGCGATCAGGGAGCAGGCCGAGCACCTGTGCACGATCGCCCCGGCGGTGGCCAACGGCACCCGGTCCGAGGCCGCCCGGCTGGTCGCGAGCCACACCCCCGGCGACCTCGACCACGTCTTCTTCACCAACGGCGGTGCCGACGCCAACGAGCACGCCGTACGCATGGCGCGGCTGCACACCGGCCGCCACAAGGTGCTGACGACCTACCGCAGCTATCACGGCGGCACCCACCTCGCGGTCAACATGACCGGCGACCCGCGCCGGTGGGCCAGCGACCACGGATCGGCCGGCACGGTGCACTTCTTCGGCCCATTCCTCTACCGCAGCGCCTTCCACGCGACCACCGAGGCCGAGGAGTGCGAGCGGGCGCTCGAGCACCTCGAGCAGGTCGTCGCCCTCGAGGGCCCGTCGACCATCGCCGCGATCGTGCTCGAGGCCATCCCCGGCACCGCGGGGATCATGGTGCCGCCGCCGGGCTACCTCTCAGGCGTCCGGGAGATCTGCGACCGCCACGGCATCGTGCTCGCCGCCGACGAGGTGATGTCCGGCTTCGGCCGCGCCGGGCGGTGGTTCGCTGTCGAGCACGGGGGCATCACCCCTGACCTGATCACCTTCGCCAAGGGCGTGAACTCCGGTTACGTCCCGCTGGGTGGCGTCGCGATCAGCGACGCGATCCACGCGACCTTCGCCCACCGCACCTACCCCGGCGGGCTCACCTACTCCGGCCACCCGCTGGCGTGCGCCGCGGCGGTGGCGACGATCCGCGCGATGGAGGACGACGACGTCGTCGGTCGCGCCGACCGCCTCGGCGCCGAGGTGCTCGGTCCCGGCCTCCGCGAGCTCGCCGACCGGCACGAGTGGATCGGCGAGGTGCGCGGCACCGGAGCATTCTGGGCGCTCGAGCTGGTCAGCGACCGGGAGACCCGGGAGCCCCTGGCGCCGTACGGCGGATCGAGCCCGGAGGTGGCCGCGGTCGTGAAGGGCTGCCAGGAGCGCGGGATGCTGCCCTTCGTCAACTACAACCGCATCCACGTCGTGCCGCCGCTCACCACGACCGACGAGGAGGCGCGCGAGGGTCTCGCGATCCTCGACGCCGCCCTGGCCGCGGCCGCCGGCTGACGCCCGACTCCCGGTGACCGCCCACCTCACCGCCTACGAGCGGCACGCCCCAGACCCGCGGCTCGTGGCGGAGTCGCTGGCCGACAGCGTGCAGGCGGTGTTCTGGCTCGACGACGTCGGCGCGGCGGCGGCGTACGACCCGCTGACCGCTCCGACCCGCGCCGACCTCACCGTCGTCGGCGGCGGCTATCTCGGACTCTGGGCGGCCGTCCACGCCAAGCGCCGCGACCCCGGCCGCCGGGTCGTGCTGCTGGAGGCGCAGACCGTCGGGTGGGCGGCGTCGGGGCGCAACGGAGGCTTCTGCGAGGCGTCGCTGACGCACGGTGAGGACAACGGCCGCTCGCGCTGGCCCGAGGAGTACGACGTCCTCGAACGGCTGGGCGCGGCCAACCTCGACGCCTTCGAGGCCGACGTGCGCGACCTCGGCCTGGCCTGCGAGTGGGAGCGGACCGGCGCCCTGTCGGTCGCGGTGGAGGACCACCAGGTCGAGTGGCTGCGCGACTCGCCACGCTTCCTCGACGGCGGACAGGTGCGAAAGGCGATCGACAGCCCGCTCTTCCTGGCCGGCGGACTCGCTCCCGACACCACCGCCCTGGTCCACCCGGCCCGGCTCGCGCTCGGCCTGGCGCGGGCAGCCGCAGACCTCGGCGTGGAGGTGCACGAGCACTCGGCCGTGACCGCGATCCGGCGCGAGGGCGACGTCGTCGAGGTCGCCACGGACCGCGCAACCGTCACGTCCGACCACGTCGTGCTCGCGACCGGCGTCTTCCCCGCCCTGCTGCGCCGCAACCGGCTGATGACCGTGCCGGTCTACGACTACGTGCTCGTCACCGAGCCGCTCACCACCGACCAGCGCGCCTCGATCGGCTGGGCCGGGCGGCAGGGGCTCGGCGACCTCGCCAACCAGTTCCACTACGCCCGGATCACCGCCGACGACCGCGTGCTGTGGGGCGGGTACGACGCGGTCTACCCCGCGGGCGGGCGGCTGCACCCGCGCCACGAGGACCGGCCCGAGAGCCACGAGCGCCTCGCCGCCCACTTCCTCGCGACCTTCCCCCAGCTCGAGGGTGTCCGCTTCACGCACCGCTGGGCGGGCGCCATCGACACGTCCACGCAGTTCGCCGCGTTCTACGGCACCACCCACGGTGGCCGGGTCGCCCATGCCGCCGGCTTCACCGGCCTCGGCGTCGGCGCCACCCGCTGGGCGGCCGAGGTGCTGCTCGACCTCCTCAGCGGTCGGCCGACCGAGCGCACCGAGCTGCGGATGGTGCGCGAACGTCCGCTGCCCTTCCCGCCGGAGCCGCTCGCCTCGGCCGGCATCAACCTCACCCGCTGGTCGCTCGACCGCGCCGACCACCGCGAGGGGCGCCGCAACGGCTTCCTGCGGGTGCTCGACCGGGCCGGGCTGGGTTTCGACTCCTGAGCTGGTCTATGCCTCCGGCGATGGTCGGTTGTCGGGGACCGATGCCGCGAGGAGAGTGAGGAGGTTATCCAACTGCGAAGGAGTTGAGCATGCCCCCGATGTCCGCTCGACCGAGGAGGTCCTCGGTGTTCCTCGCGGTGTTCGCCCTGTTGCTTGCCGCCATGCCCGCACTGCTGGCCAGCAACGCCCACGCCGCGTCCACTACCAAGGCCAAGACCTGGAACGTCATGGTCGGCGCAGAGTCGAGCTCAGGGGCCATCCAGACGATGGCGTACGGGCCGACGAAGATCTGGATCAACGCCGGCGACACGGTGCACTGGGTCTCCAAGTCGATGGAGCCGCACACGGTGTCGTTCGTCGACGACGCGCACCCCGCGGTCGCGTTCAGTCCCACGACCACGTACATGACGGCGCCGACGTCGCAGGRCACGATCTCCAAGCCCGGGAAGTTCCGCAGCTCCGGGATCATGGCCCCAGCACCCGACGCCCTCTTCCCGGACGCGGTCAAGACGTACGACCTGAAGTTCAAGAAGCCGGGCAAGTACCACTACCTGTGCTACGTCCACGGCAAGGCCATGAAGGCGGTCGTCGTCGTGCGCAAGGCGGGCACTCCCTACCCGCACACGCAGGCCGACTACAACGCGATGACCACGAAGGCGTCGAACGCGGACATCGAGCACGGGCTCGACCTGTGGGACGCAGCAATGGGCGCCGCTGACTCCCACCACGTGTTCGCGGGCGCCGCCGACATGCGCGTGCAGGTCAACCGGTTCATCGCTGCCAACGTCGTGGTGAAGGTCGGCGAAAGCGTGACCTTCGACATGGCGAGGAACGCGTTCCCGGTCCCGCACACGATCACGTTCGGTCCGCCCCCGGCCAACCCGTTCGCGCCGACCGGCGACCCGACGAACTTCCAGGGTGCCGCCCTCAGCTCCGGGGTGATCCTCCCTCCGGGCTTCGGACCGCCGCCGAGCACGTTCACGGTGAAGTTCACCAAGGCGGGCACCTACTCGTACGTCTGCCTCATCCATGCCGGGATGGGCATGGTCGGCCAGGTCGTGGTGCAGTAGCCGCCCAGGACTGACGAGAGTCCGGTTCCGACCAGCGGCCGGAACCGGACTCCGTACGTCGTCTGGTTCACATGCACGGGACCGACGTTGCCGTCGTCGTCGAGCCATACTGCCCTCATGCCGAAGTTCGCGTCGGTCGACGACTACCTCGCCTCGCTGCCCGCTGAGCAGAGGGAGGTGGTGGAGGAGATCGAACGGCGCGTGCTGCTGGTGGTGCCCGGAGCCGATCGCGTGATCCGCTACGACATGCCGACCTGGCAGGTTGAAGGCGTTTCCCTCGTTCACGTGGCGGCGTGGAAGCAGCACGTCTCGCTCTATCCCGTGCCACCGGCAGGCGACTCTGGTCTGGACGCCGACCTCGTGCCTTATGCCGGAGCGAAAGGCACGCTCAAGCTGCCGTACCCCGAGGTCGACTACGCCTTGATCGAGCGGGTCGTGCGCCGTCTCCTCGAGACTCGCTCGTCGAACTAGCGTCGAAGCTCCCCAGAGACGCACCCGGCACCGACCGCGCAGCGCCAAGGTCACCCTGTCCGGGTGAAGCAGTGCCCCGGCCAGGACGGCCACGGTGAGGGGACTCGACACCTCCCGCCCAGAGCGGAGGCGTGGGCACAGGAGGGGATGACATGCGCAAGACAGCTTCGTTGGTCGCCATCGTGGTGGGGATCGTGATGGCCGTTGCCGGAATCGCTACCTGGGTGGTCGTCAGCAACACCCTGTCGGAGCAGAAGATCGTGGTGGCGGACGACGCCAACTGCCTCGCGGGCGACGAGGTCAACGGACCGTTCTCCGCCTTCTGCCAGGCCGACGTCATCGACAAGCACACCAAGGCCATCACCGGCGGCCTCACCTACTCCGAGCTCGACAGGGAAGACCCCAACCGGGCGACCGCGATGGACTCCGCGTTCCTGCAAGCCTCGCTGTTCACCTCGGTGGTCGCGTTCGGCGTCGCGTTCATGGCCTTCGGGGTCGGCATCGTGTTCACCCTGATCGGCCTCGGCATGCGCGCGCCCGTCCCGAACCGCGACCCGGCCGGCTACACCGCTGCGGGCTGACCCGCCGCTCGTCTCGACCCATCGCCCCCACCCGGGGGCTACGACCTGGAAGGTGCACATGACGACGTCGACCTACTCCACCCGCAACGCCTGGGCCTCCGGGCTGATGCTCTTCGCGGCCGCCATGCTGCTGACCGTCGGGCTGTTCCAGATCCTGCAGGCCATCGCCGCCCTGGCCAACGACGACATCGTGGTCAGGGGGCCTGAGTACACGTACCACTTCGACCTCACGACCTGGGGATGGGTGCACCTGCTCATCGGGGTCGTCCTGATGGCGGTAGGTGCGTTCCTGTTCACCGGGGCCGCATGGGCCCGATGGGCAGGGATCGTGGTCGCCGTCCTGGCGATGGCGGCCAACTTCATGTGGCTGCCCTACTACCCGTTCTGGGCGATCACCCTCATCGGCCTGAACGTCGCGGTCATCTGGGCCCTCGCCGTGGTCGAGATCGAGCCCGACTTCGTCCGGCCGGCGCCGTAGCCGCGGCTCGCCCACCGGCCCGACCTCACGAGTCAGCCGCGGAGCGCGCGGATGGCCGGGGCCACGTGCTCACCGAGGTCGGCGAGGAACTGCTCCTGATCGTGTCCGGGGCCGTGGAGGACGAGGTGGTCGAAGCCCGCGTCGACATAGGGCCGGACCGCCTCGACCACCTCGGACGGCGTCGTGGCGATGATCCAGCGCGAGGCCACCTGCTCGATCGGCAGGCGGTCGGCGGCCGCCGCCATCTCGACCGGGTCGTGGAGCCGGTGCTTGTCCTCCGCGCTGAGCGAGAGCGGCGCCCAGAAGCGGGTGTTCTCGAGCGCCTCCTCGCGGTGAGCGGCGTACGACAGCTTGATCTCGATCATCCGGGTGAAGTCGCGCGCTGACTGGTCCGACGCGGCGAGACCCTCGTCGACGGCGGGCAACAACTTGTCGGTGTAGAGGTCCATGCCCTTGCCGCTGGTGCAGATGAAGCCGTCGCCCACGCGTCCGGCGTACTTCGCCATCTGCGGCCCGCCGGCCGCCACCCAGATCGGGACGCCGCCGTCGGGCCGGTCGTAGATCGTGGCGTCGACGGTGCGGTAGTAGTCGCCGTCGAAGGTGACCCGTTCGCCGGCCCAGAGCTCGCGCATGAGGCGTACGGCCTCCCGCAGGCGGGCCCAGCGCTCCTTGAAGTCGGGCCAGTCCGGGAGGCCGACGGAGATCTCGTTGAGCGCCTCGCCCGTGCCGACGCCGAGCACCACGCGGTCCGGGTTGAGCAGGGCGATGGTGGCGAGCTGCTGGGCGAGCACGGCCGGGTTGTAGCGGAACGTCGGCGTCAGGACGCTCGTCCCGAGCACGACGCGGTCGGTGCGCTCACCGAGGGCCGCCAGCGCCGCGAGGGCGCTGGGCGCGTGGCCGCCCTCGTGGCGCCACGGCTGGAGGTGGTCGCTGACCCAGACACTGTCCAGGCCGGCGTCCTCGGCGCGCACCCCGAGCTCGACGAGCTCGCGCGGGCCGAACTGCTCGGCCGAGGCCTTGTAACCGACGGCGAGGGAGGAGGTCACCGCGCCATGGTGGCACGGCGACCCGCAACGACCTCGTTGGGCCTCAGGCGGCCGGCGGCCGCTCGACCAGGCCGGCCTTGAGGTCGGTCAGGATCCGCGTGAGGACCCGCGACACCTGCGCCTGGGTCAGGCCGACGGACTCGGCGATCTCCTGCTGCGTCTGCTCCTGGTAGTAGCGCAGCCGGACGATGCGCCGGTCGCGCCCGGTGAGGCCGCGCATCAGCGGGTCGAGCATGACCTTGGCCTCCGCCTGGGCGAGCGCGCGGTCCTCGTGGCCCAGCAGGTCGCCGAGCGACGACGAGCCGTCCGCGACCCGGGCATCCAGCGAGGTGGGCGTGAAGCACCCGTCCGCGGCGAGCGCCTCCACGATGTCGGACGTGTCCTCACCGAGGTGGATGGCGATCTCGCTGGGTCGGGGCGATCGGCCCAACCGCGACTCGAGCTCCTCCTGGGCCGAGGCGATGCGGGTCTGGAGGTCCTGCACCCGCCGGGGCGGACGCACCATCCATCCCGAGTCACGGAAGTGTCGGCGCAGCTCACCGCGGACGGTGGGCACGGCGAACGACAGGAAGTCGTGACCGGCGTTGGGGTCGAAGCGCTGCGCGGCCTTGGTCAGCCCGAGCAGCGCCACCTGCTCGAGGTCGTCGAGGTCGATGCCGCGGTTGCGGTAGCGGGAGGCCATGCTGCGGGCCACGGCCGCGTTGGTCTCGATCAGCTGACGGGTCAGCTCATCGGTGTCGGCCTCACGGCTGACCTCACGGAGGTCGCGGACGATGGCATCGGTGCGCCGGGCTCGTGCCTTGCCCTCGAGGGGCTGGGCCGAGCGGGACTGGATGGGGCGGGACTGGACGGGGTTGGGTCCAGAGGGGCGTACAGGGGCGACAGTCATGGAAACCACGGCTCGCTTCCTGGTGGTGATGGTGCCTGCCGTGGTCTCCAGCAAGACGATCAGGATCCACCTTCGCATGGTCTGGACCAGCCGGACAGCCGCAAAGCGAAGCCACCCCTCAGGACGGGGGACGGAGCAACGTCTGTCCTGGGTTCTCGTCGAAGACCTGGCGGTAGTCCGAGGCGAACCTGCCCGGGTTGAAGAAGCCGAACCGGGCGGCGGCGTCGCCGACCGACTGCGCTGAGCCGTCGCGCAGCGACTGGCGCGCGAGGTCGAGACGCACCCGCCGCAGGTAGTCCTGCGGCGTGCAGCCCAGCTCCTTGCGGAAGGCGTACTGCAGGGCCCGCGGCGTCACCGCGACCGCCCCCGCCAGCTGCTCCAGCGTGAGCTCCTCGTGCGCGCGGTCCTCGATGACGCTGAGGGCACGGCGTACGGCGGACGGGCTGTCGCCGTAGAGCTCGCCGCGCGCCCCCGCGCGGGTGACGCCGTCGACGACGTCGTTGGGGAACGTGTCGAGGAGGGTGTGGCCGAGGAGCAAGGACGCGTCGGCGTGCCCGAGCGCCGCCGTCACCTCGGGGAAGTGGGCAGCGAGCTCGTCCACGGTGGCGCGCCACCGCGCGCCGGCTGCGCGGGAGTGCGGCACGTAGGACCGGAAGCTCACCTGGGGGCCGGACCGCTCGGGGTCGATCTCGGCGACAGCCGTCGCGAGGAGGTCGGCTGTGATGCTCGTGGTACGGATGTCGTAGCCCTCACCGCTGCCGCAGAAGGCCATGTCCCAGCCCGCCGCCAGGATCGTCTCGCCGTCGCGGGCTACGTCGGTCACGCCGTCGCGGGTGTAGGAGACGCTCCCGCCGAGCACGTCGACCACGACGAGCGCCGGCATGGGGTCGGCGTCGAAGGTGACCGGACCGCCGATGGTCAGGTGGTCGAAGGCGACGGTGCCGTGGTCGGCACGCTGGTGGCGGACCGTGCCGAGCTCTCCCGCCAGCCGGAGCCGGGCGCCGAAGGCCTTGTCGAGCCAGTCGCGGGCGACGTCGCCGACCCCCTCGAACTCGAACACCTCGGGGATGCCACGCCTCGAACGCGTGTGCGGCATGCAGCACCTCCTGGTGGAGCGTGCGGACGACCCGACGGCTTGAGTCGGGTCGAGCGTAACCCAGGATCCGGCCTCCCGCCCATCGGGAGGGCTGGAGCACAGCCTGTAGGGTGGACCCGCACAAACCGTCGATCTCCGCCCTGTGTCCGCGGACCTACGTCATGCAAGAGGTGACGATGTCAGGGACACCCCTATCTCCGGGCGAGCCGGCCCCCCACGCCGACGCGCTGCGCGACGAGGTCGCGCACCTGCACGAAGCCGTCAAGTCGCAGCGCGACATCGGCATGGCCATCGGGCTGCTGTCGGCGCGCTTCGACCTCAGCACGGAGCAGGCCTGGCGCACGATGCTGCGCATCTCGCAGGACAGCAACACCAAGGTCCGCACCGTCGCGCGGGTGCTCGTGACGACCCACGACGGCACCGCCGGACCCGAGGACCGCGAGGCCCTGGAGAGGTTCGTCGATCACCTTCCGGCGTCGGGCTGGCCCGGAGGGCCGACGGCTCAGGGATAATCCACTCCATGAACATCGACGACGCCGCGCTGGCCGACAGCCTGCGCCGGCTGTCCCAGCCCCGTGAGGACGACGGCAGCATCACCTCGGCGCTCCAGGTCGTCGTCGCCGCCTGCGTCGACCTGTTCGGCGTGGACGGCGCCGGCGTGCTCATCGCCGACGAGCAGGACATCCTCGTCTACGCCGCGGCGAGCGACGGCCCGGGCCGTCTCCTGGAGCAGACCGAGGCCGAGGCGGGCGAGGGCCCGTGCACCGAGGCGTTCGTCCAGGGGCGGGTGGTCACCAGCCGCGACGTGACAGCGGAGTCCGATCGCTGGCCCACGCTTGCGAGCGCGATGGCCGACCAGCCGGTGCGCGCCGTGCTCGGCACGCCGGTGCTGCTGGGGGGCGTGCCGGTCGGCACGCTCGACGTCTACAAGAGTCACCCCCATGACTGGGACGACAGCGAGGCAGCGGCGCTCGGCAGGTATGCCGAGATCATCGCCACGACCCTGGGCGCCGCGCTCCAGGCCCACACGGCCGGCGAGCTGGCCCGCCAGCTGCAGTACGCCCTCGACTACCGCGTGCTCATCGAGCGAGCCGTCGGCTACCTGATGGCCAAGGACTCGCTGGACGCGGTCGGCGCGTTCAACGCGCTGCGCACCGCGGCGCGCAGCCGTCGTACCAAGATCGGGGTCGTGTCGGAGCACGTCCTCGAGACCGGCGCGCTCCCGGCCTGACGAGGCTCCTCCCAAGGGAGGTGGTCCGCCCTCCGGGGCACGCCCGTGCGCATGAGCCCCAACCCTGCGGGTACTTCTGCGCGTGACCACCTCCGACATGACCACGGGGGCGCGCACGGCGTCGTCCGTGCCGCGTCCGCGTGCCGGGCGCCTCGTCATCGCCTCGGTGCCTGCCAACCACGTGTACGTCCGTCACCTCGCGCCCGAGGACGGCTCGGGTCCGGTGCGCCTGCCCGACCCCACGCCTCCTGGCGCGGCCACCACGCAGCAGTGGTGGCCCCCGGTGATGCTCGACGCCGCCTGGGTCGAGGACCACGACTTCGACGTCTTCCACCTCCACTTCGGCTTCGACGCCCGCAGCCCCGCGGACCTCGAGGAGCTGGTCGCCGCGCTCCGCCGGCGTGGCAAGCCGCTGGTCTTCACCGTCCACGACCTGCGCAACCCCCACCACCTCGACCGCGAGGCGCACGACCGCCACCTCGACGTGCTGGTGCCGGCCGCCGACGCGCTGATCACGCTCACGCAGGGCGCCGCCGACGAGATCCGCGCCCGGTGGGGCCGTGAGGCGGTCGTGGTGCCGCACCCCCACGTCGTACCCCTCGACGTGATGCGCCGCGCCGCCGCCAGGCGCGGGGTGCGAGGACGTGGGCCGCGCGACCGCGAGCTCCGCATCGGCCTGCACGTGAAGAGCCTGCGCGCCGGCATGCACCCCCATCCGCTGCTCCCCGTGCTCGTCGACGCGGTCCGCGACCTGCCGGGCGCGGTGCTGCAGGTCAACGGGCACCGTGACGTGCTGCTCCCCGACGGCCCGAGGTACGACGCCGAGCTGGCCGAGGCGCTCCAGCACCACGCCGCCCGCGGCGAGGTTGACCTGCGCATCCACGACTTCCTCGACGACGACGCGCTGTGGGCCTACCTGGTCGACCTCGACGTGTCGGTGCTGCCCTACCGCTTCGGCACCCACAGCGGCTGGCTCGAGGCCTGCCGCGACCTCGGGGCCGCCGTCATCGCCCCCTCGTGCGGCTACTACGCCGACCAGGGACCGGTGCTGACCTACGAGCACGACGAGGACCACTTCGACGCGGCCAGCCTCGTGGCGGCCGTGCGTGAGGTCCACGCCAGCCACGCACCCGCCCCGATCGACGTGGACGCACGACGGCTGCAGCGGGCACAGGTCGCCGCCACCCACGCCCGGGTGTACGACGCGGTCGTGGGTGGTCGACGGTGAGGATCTGCCTCATCGCCTCCAGCCGCTTCCCCATCCGCGAACCCTTCGCCGGTGGCCTCGAGTCGATGACCTGGACGACCGCGCGCGGCCTGGCCGAGCGGGGCCACGACGTCACGCTCTTCGCCGGTCCCGGGTCGGACACGTCGCTCCCGGTGCGCCTGTTGCCCCTGTCGACGGTGCAGGTCAGCTCCGTCGCGATGGCCGACAGGTTCGCGCCCGGACCGGGGTGGCTGGCCGAGCACCACGCCTACCTCGCCCTGATGCTCTCCCTCGCGCGCACCGGCGCCGAGGAGTACGACATCGTGCACAACAACAGCCTCCACCACCTGCCGATCGCGATGGCTCCGGCGGTCGACGTCCCGATGGTCACCACGCTCCACACGCCGCCGCTGCCGATGATCGAGTCGGCGCTGGCGCTGTGCTCGCGCCCGCCGCGCTTCGTGGCGGTGAGCGAGTGGACGGCCAGGTCGTGGCGCCACGCGGTCGACAGCGACGTCGTGCTCAACGGGCTCGACCTGCGCGACTGGCCGGCCGGACCCGGCGGCGGCCCGGCCGTGTGGTCGGGCCGGATCGTGCCGGAGAAGGCGCCCCACCTCGCGATCGAGGCCTGCCGGATCGCGGGCGTGCCGCTCGTGCTGGCCGGGCCCGTGCAGGACCAGGCCTACTTCGAGCGTGAGGTGGCGCCGCTGCTGGGCGACGACGCCCACTATGCCGGGCACCTCGCGCAGCGCGACCTGTCGGCCCTGCTGCGGCAGGCGTCGGTGGCGGTGGTGACGCCCATGTGGGACGAGCCCTACGGCCTCGTCGCCGCCGAGGCCATGGCCAGCGGCACCCCCGTCGCGACCTTCGCCCGCGGTGGCCTCAGCCAGGTCGTGTCGCCGCAGGGCGGCGTGCTCGCCGCGCCCGGTGACACAGCGGCCCTCGCCGAGGGCGTCGTGGCCGCGGCACGGCTCGACCGGGACGGCGTGCGCGCCTACGCGGAGTCGACGTGCAGCGCCGACGCGATGGTCGAGAGCTACCTCGACATCTACGCCGAGCTCACCCGCCAGGACGACGCGGCGTGACCCGCGACGGCGCCACAGGGGTCGTCGGCTACTACGTGCACCACGTCGGCAGCGGGCACCGCCACCGTGCCCAGGTGCTCGCCACCCGGCTGCGGCGCGACGGCGTCGCCGTGACCGGGCTGTCGTCCCTGCCGCGGCCTGACGGCTGGGACGGCGACTGGGTGCGGCTGCCCCGCGACGACGACGGCGACCCCCGCGACGTCTCCGCGCACGGCCACCTGCACTGGGCTCCCCTCCTGCACGACGGCACCCGCTCCCGGGCCGCCACCCTCAGCGCGTGGCTGGAGACCGCCCGCCCCGACCTGCTCGTCGTCGACGTCTCCGTCGAGGTGCTGCTCCTCGCCCGCCTCCACGGAATCCCCGCCGTCGGCGTGGTCCTCCCCGGACGGCGCGACGACCGCGCCCACCTCCTGGGCCTCGGAGTCGCCGAGGCGCTGGTCGGCTTCTGGCCGCGCGCGGCGCGCGACATGACGCCCGGGCTGCCCGACGACCTACGCGAGCGGCTCGTGCCGGTGGGGGCGCTGTCCCGCCATCCGGTGCGCACGGAGCCGGAGCATGCGGCCGGGGCGGCCGGTCGTACGGTCGCCCTGCTGCTGGGTTCGGGTGGTCACGACGTCACCGCCGACGACGTACGCCTCGCGCAGGCGGCCACGCCCGACTGGCGCTGGCACGTGCTCGGCGCCGACCGCAGCACCTGGGTCGCCGACCCGTCGGCGGTGCTCGCCGGCGCGGACGTGGTGGTCACCCACGCCGGGCAGAACGCGCTCGCCGAGACGGCCGCGGCCCGTCGGCCGGCGGTCGTCCTGCCGCAGCACCGGCCCCACGACGAGCAGCAGACCACCGGCACCGTGCTGGCCGACGGCTGGCCGGCCGTCGTCCGGCCCGCCTGGCCCGCCGCCGGCGAGTGGGCCGGCGTGCTCGACCGGGCGGCCGCTCTCGACCCCCGCCGCTGGGCGGAGTGGTGCGACGGCCGGGCCGCCGACCGGTTCGCCGAGGTGGTCCTGGAGACCCGCGCGCGCCTCGTGGACCGGACCGCCCGATGACCCGCGTCGCCGTCGTCACGATCGCCCACGGCCGGCACGAGCACCTCGCCGCACAGCACCGCTCGCTCGCCTGCGGCACCGTCCGGCCCGACCACTACCTGGCGGTCGCGATGGACGACCCTGCCATCGTCGAGGAGCGGGTCGACGGACTCACCCGCGAGGTCGTCGCCGTCGGTCGCGGACCCGCGGGCGGCCTGCCGCTGGCCGCCGCCCGCAACCTCGGCGTCCGCACCGCGATCGACGCCGGAGTCGACGCGGTCGTGCTCCTCGACGTCGACTGCCTGGCCGGCGCCGGCCTCGTGGCGTCGTACGCCGACGTGGTCACGGCGCGACCGGAGCGCATCTGGTCGGGCCCGGTGACCTACCTGCCGCCCCGCCCGCCGGGCGGCTACCCCGACGACCCGGCCGACCTCGCGGACTGGGACGACCCGCACCCGGCGCGACCGAACCCTGCGCGCGGCGAGCTGCTGGAGTCCGACGACCCCGACCTCTTCTGGTCCCTGTCCTTCGCCGTCGACCCAGGCACGTGGGAGCGCCTCGGCGGCTTCTGCGAGGACTACACCGGCTACGGCGGCGAGGACACCGACCTGGGTCGTACGGCGATCGCCCGCGGCATCGGCCTCGGCTGGGTCGGCGGCGCCCGCGCCTACCACCAGCACCACCCGGTCAACAGCCCTCCGGTCGAGCACCTCGACGACATCCTGCGCAACGGCCGGCTCTTCCACGAGCGGTGGGGCGAGTGGCCGATGACGGGGTGGCTGGAGGAGTTCGAGCGTCGGGGACTGGTGCGCCGCGAGGATGGGCACTGGACCCGGGAGACACCGCCGAGCAGCACGAAGGAGACGACACCATGAGCACGACGACCCGATCCGTGTCCGCCACGCCCGAGCAGGTGTGGGAGGTGCTGGCCGACGGCTGGCTCTACCCCCTCTTCGTCGTCGGTGCGTCCCGGATGCGCGACGTCGACGAGTCATGGCCCGCGGTCGGCGCGAAGCTGCACCACAGCGTCGGCACCTGGCCGCTGCTGATCGACGACACCACGGAGGTCGTCGAGGTCGAGGAGGGCAAGCGGGTCCTGCTGCTCGCCCGCGGCTGGCCCGCCGGTCAGGCCCACGTCGACATCTCGCTGCAACCCGACGGCGACACCACGGTCGTGACGATCGTCGAGGACGCGACGGCCGGTCCCGGGCTCCTGGTGCCGAAGCCGCTGCGCGACGTGCAGCTGCACTGGCGCAACATCGAGACCCTGCGACGTCTGGCCTTCGTGGTGGAGGGCCGGACGCGGTGAGCGCCGGCTCGCCGGGCACGTACGACGCCGTCGTGGTCGGCTCCGGCCCCAACGGGCTGGTCGCCGCCAACCTGCTGGTCGACGCCGGCTGGCGGGTGCTGGTGCTCGAGGCGCAGGCCACGCCGGGCGGCGCGGTCCGCAGTGACCGCGAGGTGCACCCCGACTTCGTCCACGACACGTTCAGCGCGTTCTACCCGCTGGCCGTGGCCTCGCGCGCGATGACCGGCCTGCGGCTGGAGGAGCACGGCCTGACGTGGGAGCACGCCCCGGCCGTGCTCGGCCACCCCTTCGGCGACGGGCAGTGGGCGGTCCTGCACCGCGACCGCCACGACACGGCCGCCGGTCTCGACAAGCTCCACGCGGGCGACGGCGACACCTGGCTCGAGCTGTGCCGCACCTGGGACCGCATCGGCCCGGCGCTCGTCGACGGGCTCACCTCGCCCTTCCCGCCGGTGCGCGCGGGAGCCCGGCTGGTGCCGGCGCTGGCCCGGACCGGCGGCCTCGACACCGTCCGGCGACTGGCGACCCCGGTCGCCTCCCTCGGCCGCGAGCTCTTCTCCGGACCCGCCGCCCAGCTGCTGCTCAACGGCAACGCCGGCCACGCCGACTTCCCGCTCTCCTCGCCCGGCTCGGGGGTCTTCGGCGTGCTGATGACGATGCTCGGCCAGGCGGTCGGCTTCCCCGTGCCCCGGGGCGGCGCCCAGCAGCTCACCGACGCCCTCGTCGCCCGCTGCACCTCCCTCGGCGCGGAGCTGGTGACCGACGCCGAGGTGACGGCCGTCGACGTCCGCGACGGCCGCGTGGCCGGCGTACGCACCCGTGACGGGCAGTCGTACGCCACCCGCGCCGTGCTCGCCGACGTGTCGGCCACCCACCTCTTCGGCCGGCTGGTCGCCGAGGAGCACCTGCCCGCGCGCGTCGTGCGCGGCATGCGCGACTTCGAGCTCGACCCCGGCACCGTCAAGGTGGACTGGGCGCTCTCCGGCCCCGTCCCGTGGACCAACCGGCCCGATCGCGCGCCGGGCACGGTGCACATCGCGGACTCCGTCGAGGAGATGACCCAGACCCTGGCGCAGGTGTCGTCGGGCGTGGTGCCGGACCGGCCGTTCCTGCTGACCGGCCAGATGACGTCGAGCGACCCCACCCGGTCGCCCGCCGGCACCGAGTCGTTCTGGGCCTACACGCACGTCCCGCAGCCCCCGGAGACCCGCCGCGACGCCGCGGACGAGGTCACCGGCGCGTGGGGCCACGACGACACGCAACGCTTCGCCGACCGCATGCAGGCGCGCATCGAGGCGCGCGCGCCCGGGTTCGGCGACCTGGTCCTCGAGCGCCGCGTGCTCGGGCCCCACGAGCTCGAGGCCCGCAACGCCAACCTGGTCGGCGGCGCCGTCAACGGCGGCACGTCTCAGCTGCACCAGGAGCTGGTCTTCCGGCCCGTCCCGGCGATGCGCGGCCGCGCGTCGACCGGCCTGCCGGGGCTCTACCTCGCCTCCGCCTCCGCGCACCCCGGCGGCGGCGTCCACGGCGCGGCAGGCGCCAACGCTGCCCGCGCCGCCCTCTGGCACCGAAGGATCCGCAGATGACCGAGCACCTCGCCTTCGGCACCCTCACGATCGCGTACGACGACCGCGTGCTGCGGCCACGGGAGTGGACGGCCGCCCAGTCGGGCTGGGCCGCCGACCTGATGACCACCGCCCCCCTCGGGACGGTGCTCGAGCTGTGCGCCGGTGCCGGGCACATCGGCCTGCTCGCGGTCGCGGCCTCCGGCCGCCGGCTGCTCTGCGTCGACGCCAACCCCGTGGCGTGCGACTACGCCCGCGCCAACGCGACCGCCGCCGGGATGGCCGAGCTGGTCGAGGTGCGCGAGGGGCGGCTGGAGGAGGCGCTTGCGCCCGAGGAGACGTTCCCGGTGATCATCGCCGACCCGCCCTGGGTGCCGCGCGAGCAGACGTCGCGCTACCCCGAGGACCCGCTCACCGCCATCGACGGCGGCGACGACGGCCTCGACGTCGCCCGCGCCTGCCTCGCGGTCATCGACGACCACCTCTCCCCCGGCGGCTCGGCCGTCCTCCAGGTCGGCACCCGCGCCCAGACCGACGCCCTGCGCCGCGAACCCTGCTTCGCCGAGGGCCGGCTCGCGATGGTCGAGGTGCGCCAACAGGTGCGCGGGGTGCTCGCCCGCATCGACCGGGCCTGAGGTCGTACGACACGCCCGCGGGCGGTGTCCCAGCCACATCTCCCGCCGCAGGAATGTGGCTCACGCACCGCCCCGAGCGCGCCKTCGTACGACACGCCCGCGGGCGGTGTCCCAGCCACATCTCCCGCCGTAGGAATGTGGCTCACGCACCGCTCAACGGCGGAAGCTCAGCTGCGCGGGATGACCTTGTGGGTCCCGTCGCACCAGGGCAGGCGGCTCGACTTCTCGCAGCGGCAGAGGGCGACCACGGGGCGGTCGACGGCGTGGACGGTGCCCTCGAGGTCCTGCACGGACTCGGCGCCGCGGAGCAGCATCGGGCCGTGCGGCACGAGCACGACGTCGGGGTGGTCGAAGTCGCGGTCGCTCACCGCTGGTCCTCCCACGCCCCGAGCATCGCGGTCGCGAAGCGTGCCTCGACGTCGAGGCAGGTGAAGGCGCCGAAGAGGATCTCGGCCGCCTGGTCGGGCTCGTCGTCCGCGAGGGTGCCGCAGATCTCGCGCGCGGCGAGGTGCTCGTGGATCGCGTCGGCCTCGACGTGCTCGTCGTAGTAGTCCGACATCGGCCCGTCGAGCCCGAGCCGGTCGAGCCCCTGCACCATCTTGCGCGAGGGCAGCGAGCTGGTCATCTCGAAGGCCGCGAGGTGCCCCATGGCCGCGCCGCGCAACCGGCGGTGCAGGCCGAAGAGGGAGCCGGCGTTGTTCATCTCGAGGTTCTCCGGGACGGCGTCGTCGACGTAGGCGCCGTACTCCGCTCGCAGCCCGACGGCCTCGAGGCCGCGCGCGAAGAGGTGGGAGTGGAGCCGGTTGGGGTCGCCGTCGCCGTACTCGTCGAACTGCAGCGCCATCAGCGCGGCCTTGGCCCGCACGGGCAGCCGCGGCACGACGAAGGCCGACGGGTCGGACTCCTTGAGGTGGTAGACCGAGCGCTGCCGCAGCAGCTCGAGCACCTGGTCGCGGTCGGCGCGCCGGCGCACGAAGTCGGCCAGGGACGGCCCGTCGTCCGCGGCGAGGAGGTCCTCGAGGGCGGTGGGTACGTCGGCGGGGGCGGGCGACGCATCGACGGCCTCCGTCCACCGCGCGCGCAGCCGGCCCTCGAGGGCGGTCTCGAGGTCACGGCGTACGCCGAGCAGGTCGGGGTCCCACTCGGCACGGTCGTCGGCGTCCTCGAAGCCGCGGAACGACAGCTCGTGCAGCGTCCAGAGCGAGATCGACTCGTCGTCCCACGAGTCCGCCCCGGGTGCCGACCCGCTGAGCTCCGGGTCGGCGAGCCGGGCGACGAGCCACTCGCTCAGCCCGCCGCGCGGCTTGGGCAGCCTCACGGCTGGAACACCACCTTCACCATGCCGTCCTCCTTGTCGCGGAACTTGCGGTAGGCCTCGGGGGCGTCGTCGAGCGGCAGGTGGTGCGTGGCGAACGACTCGACGCCCAGCACGTCCTCCTCCTGCTCGAGCAGCGAGAGGATGTCGTCGCTCCAGCGGCGGACGTTGGCCTGGCCCATCCGCACCTGCACCTGCTTGTCGAACAGCTGGAACATGGGCAGCGGGTCGGTGGGGGCGCCGTACACGCCGGAGATGCTGATGGTGCCGCCGCGGCGGACGCTGTCGATGCAGCTCATGAGGGCGGCGAGACGGTCGACGCCGAAGTTGAGCATCACCTTCTCCTGCACCTTCTTGGGGAGCAGGCCGAGCGCCTTCTGCGCGGTCTCGGCGACCGGCGAGCCGTGCGCCTCCATCCCGACGGCGTCGATCACGCCGTCGGCGCCGCGGCCGTCGGTGAGCTGGCGGACGGCGTCGCCCACCCCGTCGACCTCGGTGAAGTCGATCGTCTCGGCACCGCGGCCGTGCACGCGGGCGAGCCGCTCACGCACGGAGTCGACGACGATGACCCGCAGGCCCCGGTGCAGGGCGATCCGCGCGGCCATGTCGCCGATCGGGCCTGAGCCGACGACCAGGAGCGTGCCGCCGTCCTCGACGTCGGCGTACTCGACGGCCTGCCACGCGGTGGGCAGCACATCCGAGAGGAACAGGAAGCGGTCGTCCACCGGTCCGTGCGGCACCTTGATCGGCAGCGTGTCGCCGAACTGCACCCGCAGCAGCTCGGCCTGCCCACCGGGCACCTGCCCGTAGAGCTTGCTGTAGCCGAGCAGGCTCGCGCCGGTGCCGGTGTCGCGGTTCTGGGTGGTCTCGCACTGGCTGTGGAGGCCGCGCGTGCACATCCAGCAGGTGCCGCAGCTGATGTTGAAGGGCACCACCACGCGGTCGCCGGGCGCCAGGGTCGTGACCGCGGACCCGACCTCGCGCACGATGCCCATCGGCTCGTGGCCGACGATGTCGCCCGTCGTCATGAACGGCGCCAGCGGGTCGTAGAGGTGCAGGTCGGACCCGCACAGCCCGGTCGACGTCACCTCGATGACGACGTCGGTGCGTTCCTCGATGACCGGGTCCGGAACCTCCTCGACCTGCATGTCCTGCTTGCCCTGCCACGTGACTGCCTTCATCGAGCGGTGACCTCCTCGGTCGGTCGTACTGCCTCTGATCCGGTGGGAATGCGTGGACAGCCAGTGCCCCCGGACGGCGCCGTCCATGCGTCCCCCGGGCCTGACCGCGGCCCGGCCGCGGACGACCCGCCCGTTGGCAGGTGGTGCCTCCCCTCGCCGTCTGTGAACCTCGGAGCATGGACGACCAGCCCTCCCCCGAGCACCGCCGGCCCGACGGGGTCACCGACGCGACCGTCGAGGCGGTTGGCAAGCTCTCTGCGGCCCTCGACCACGTCGAGGACGCGCGCGGCCACCTCTACGCCTTCCACCGCCTCATGGGCAGCGCCGAGTCGACGTTCGAGGAGGCCGAGGAGCTCGTGCGGGAGGCCGGCCACGACGACATCGCCGACGCGATGGACCGCGACGTGCTCGGCCAGAACCCGCTGCCGGGGATGTGGTCGTTCCAGATGGTCGAGGCCTTCGACGACGGCTTCTACGCGCGCGCGAAGGGCCTGCACCAGCGCGCCCTCGACGAGCTGATGGACGGGCAGCGCCACGTCTTCGAGGCGGAGATGAAGGAGCTGCGACGCACCCGCGGGCGCGAGGGCCACGAGGCGAAGCCGGCGGACGTCGAGGGCGACCCCGAGTACGACGACTGAGGGCGACGAGGAGCTAGCGCGAGCCGCGCAGCTGCGGGAGCACGTCGGACCCGTAGGCCGCGATCAGGTCGGCGTAGTGCGGTCCCATGTTGGCGACGTACACCTCGTCGAAGCCGGCGTCGACGAACGGCGCGTAGGCCTCCACGTGCTCGGCGACGTCGGGCCCGAAGGCGCCCTTCTCGGCGAACGCCTCGCGCGTGACCAGCTCGCTGGCCTGCTCGAAGTGCTGCGGGCTGGGCAGCACCTGGCTGAGCTCGCCCGGGACACCGGAGTTCGGCCACAGCTCGTACGCCGCGTCGATCGCCTCGTCGCGGGTGGGACCCCAGGCGACCTTGAAGCCCGCCTGCGTCGGGGCGTCGGCGCCCTTGGCGGCACGGAACGTCTGCACCGCCTCGGCGTCGGGCTGGGTGGTGATGAAGCCGTCGGCGATGCGGCCCGCCACGTCGAGCGCCTTCGGGCCGAAGGCGCTCATGTAGATCGGCGGCGGCTGGTCGGGCAGCGTGTAGATGCGGGCCGTGTCGACGGTGTAGTGCCGCCCCTCTCGGGACACCACCTCGCCCGTCCAGAGCGCGCGGATCACCTCCACGGCCTCCTCGAGCATCTCGAGCCGCAGCTCGGCGTGGGGCCACACGTCGCCGAGGACGTGCTCGTTGAGCGCCTCACCGGTGCCCACGCCGAGGGTGAAGCGGCCCTCGCCGAGCAGCACGGCGGACGTGGCCGCCGCCTGCGCGACGATCGCCGGGTGGGTGCGCACCGTCGGGCAGGTGACGGCGGTGGTGACCGGGAGGTCGCACACCTGTGCGACCGCCCCGATCATCGACCACACGAACGGCGACTGCCCCTGGGCGTTGTTCCACGGGTGGAAGTGGTCGCTGATCCACAGGCTGTCGAACCCCGCCCGCTCGGCGAGCCGCGCCTGCTCGAGCAGCTCGTCGGGGGCGTACTCCTCGCAGGAGAGGAAGTAGCCGAAGCGGGTCATCAGCGCCCGGCGTAGGCGCTCACGCGGGGACGGGTCTGCTGCTCCGGTTCGTGGGACATCAGCAGCCCGTGCTGGATGGCCCAGAGCACGGCCTGCGAGCGCGAGGTCACCTCGATCTTGGAGTAGGCGCCACGGATGTAGGACTTCACCGAGTTGATGCTCAGGTTGGTCTCCTCGGCGATGTCGCGGTTGGCCTTGCCGGCCGCGATCATCGAGAGCACCTCGGTCTCGCGCTGGGTCAGCGGCCACTTCTCGGCCGCCGCCTTCTCCGCCTCGGCCTGGCCGGTCCACGCGTCGACGACGACGCGGCCGTCGGCGACCTGGAGCAGGTTCCACACGAGTCGCCGGGCCGGCAGCCACTTGCTGACGAAGCCGGCAGCTCCGCGCGACATCTCGGTGGAGACCGCCTCGGGGCTGCAGTCCCAGCCGAAGGCGACCATGCGGGTCGGGAAGCGCTGCGGAGCGGGGCGTACGCCGGCGGTGCGGCGGTGGGGTTCGTAGAGGGTGAGGTCGCACAGGGGAGCCGGACCGTCGGCCCGGTGTGCCACCACGGTGACCAGCGCGGAGTGGGGCTCGAGCATGGCGCGGAGGCCGTGGACGACGAGCTCGCTCTCCTCCATGATCGCCACCTTGACGTGGCGGGTGACGGGGACAGTAGGTCGTTGCATGGGCCTTCAGTACCCCGATGGGCGGGGCGCATGCGCCCCGGAAGGTGAAGCCCTGGGCCATTCCTAGGCCAGCAGCACCCGGGCCACGCAGGCCGCGTCGGACTCGGAGACGCCAGCACGCTCGGCGGCCTCGATCAGCATCACTGCCGCCATGTCGGTGGTGACCGCCATTCGCGCCGCGACGAGGCCCACGGCCACGTCGATGAGGCGCTGCTCGCGGAGCTTCGCGGGTGCGTGCTGCGCGCGGCGGAGGGTCTCGAACCCGAGGTCCGCGTTGGTGACCGCGCCCGCCTGCCAAGCGCCCAGCGCCTCGACGAGGCCCTCGATCCGGTCGCTGAACGCGTGGGCCGTGGAGGCGTAGAGGTCGATGTTGAGCACCGCGCGTCCCTGCTCGACGACCGGCAGGCACACGGTGCTGGCGATGGAGCCGAACGCCCGCTCGCGGGCCATGTCGGCCCAGTCCAGCTCGTCGAGGGGGTGGGCCTCGCCCGGTGGCGGGCCGGGGCCGGCCTCGCGGGTCTCGTACGCGGCGACCTCGTCCTGCGCAGGCACGCTGGTCGCGTCCCGGTCGACCAGGGTGAAGGTCAGGTCCTCGTCGAGCAGGGTGACACTGAGCGCGACGCAGTCCGGCACCGAGCGCACGGCCCAGCCCTCGATCACCCGCAGCAGGCCTTCCATGTCATCGATGGACGCCGTCACGTACTCGTCCAACGCCTCCCGACTCTGCGGCAGCAGCTCCATGACGATCCCCTCGACACATCGGTGTTGCCTGAGCCCTTGATGCTCCTCCGACGGCAAACACCACACCACACCCGCGCGGGCGGTGACGCATGGTGCCCCGTCCCCCGGGGTACGACGCGGCCGTGAGCGCGGAGAACCGGCACCTTCCCATCGTGGTCCTCGACCTGGACGGCACGCTCGTCGACTCGGTCTACCAGCACGTCGTCGCCTGGCACGCGGCGTTCCACGACGTCGGCCTGCACGTGAGCGCAGCACGCATCCACGAGACGATCGGGATGGGTGGCGACCGGGTGGTCGCCCAGGTCGCCGGGGACCCTGCCGAGGCAGCCGTGGGCGAGGACGTCCGCAGGTTGCACGACGACTACTTCCGCTCGTACCTCCGCACGGTGTGCGCCCTCGACGGTGCCGCCGACCTGGTGGAGGCACTCGCCGGCCACGGGCACCGGCTCGTGCTGGCCAGCTCGTCGGAGGCCGACCTCGTCGACGACCTGCTCGAGCTCGTCGGCGTACGCCACCACCTGACGGCGGTCGTGACCGGATCGGACGACGCCGCGACCAAGCCCGCGCCCGACATGGTCGAGCTCGCGATCGAACGGGCCGGTGGCGGCCAGGCGATCGTCATCGGCGACGCCGTCTGGGACGTGCTGTCCGCCGAGGCCGCCGGGGTGCCGTGCCTCGGGCTGCGCAGCGGTGGCGTCAGTGCCGAGCGGCTCAGCTCCTCAGGCGCGTCGCAGGTCTACGACGGCCCACGCGACCTGCTCGACCACCTGGAGGGCGGAGCTCTCACGCTGCCGGGTGGCTCGACGACCTGAGCAGCCGCGTGACACGTGGTGGGCACGTACGAAACCCGCCGGAGTCACCTCGCACGGCGTACGGGAGGTCAAGACCGGCGGGTCTCGCGTTGGTCGCCGGGGTCGTGGCGGGACAACCCCGGCGCGACTGAGGTGTACCCCTCAGGGGTGGAGTGCATACGCCCCCCGACTGAGAGCCGGTCGACGGGGTACGGGAACCACGACCTGAGACGTCCCCGCACCCCCCAGGAGGAAGAGATGAGTCCGTCCGACGACCGGTCGCAGGAGCCCTGGACCGACCCGCAGACCCACCTCGACACCGACCCGGTGAACGCCGAGGAGAGTCCCACCGACGACGACGCCGAGGAGGACGAGTCGTGACCTCGCTCTGGCTCGACCGGGCGTCGCCGATCGCCGACGACCCGCTGCCCGGCTCCGGGGATGCCCTGGACGCCCTCGTCGTGGGTGCCGGGCTGACCGGCCTGACCACCAGCCTCCTGCTCGCCCGCGCCGGGCTGCGGGTCGCGTGCGTCGAGGCCCGCCAGGTCGGCGCGGTCACCACCGGCCGCACCACCGGCAAGGTCTCACTCCTCCAGGGCACGCACCTGTCCCGCATCCGCAGCCACCAGTCCGAGGAGGTCGCGGCGGCCTACGTCGACGCCAACCGCGAGGGCATGGAGTGGCTGCTGCGGTTCTGCGACGACCACGCCGTCCCCTACCAGCGCCGCACCGCGGTGACGTACGCCGCCGACGAGCAGGAGCGCTCGTCGGTCGAGAAGGAGCACCGGGCCGCCGCCGCGCTCGGCCTGGCCGTCGAGTGGCGCGACACCCTCGACGTGCCCTTCCCCCACGTGGCCGCGACGACGCTCGCCGACCAGGCCCAGCTCGACGCCATGGACGTCCTCGCGGCGCTCGCCGAGCAGCTGCGCGCCCACGGCGGCACCCTGCACCAGGGCCACCGCGTGCGGTCGGTCTCGAAGGCCGGCAGGCCGACCGTCCGCCTCGAGGGAGGTGAGACGCTGACCGCCGACCACCTCGTGCTCGCCACCGGCACCCCGATCCTCGACCGCGGGCTGCACTTCGCCCGGCTCGAGCCGCAACGCTCCTACGTGCTGGCCCTCGACGGCGCCGGGCCGATGGAGGGGATGTACCTCTCGGCCGGGTCCGACGCCCGGTCGGTGCGCGACGCCCCCGGCGGCACGCTCGTCGTGGGCGGCGCCGGCCACGTGGTCGGTCGTACGGACTCCCACCTCGCGCACCTCGAGCGGCTCCGGGGGTGGGCGACGAAGTGGTACCCCGCCACCACCGAGACCCACCACTGGTCGGCCCAGGACTACAGCAGCCCCGACGGTGTGCCGTACGTCGGACCGCTGCGGCGGGGCGGCGACCGGATCCACGTCGCCACCGGCTACGAGAAGTGGGGCATGACCAACGCGGTCGTGGCCGCCCGCGCGATCTCCTCCGACATCCTCGGCGACCTGCCGTCGTGGGCGCAGACCCTCAGCGGCCGGTCGCCGTCGGCCTCCAACGCCGCCGAGATCGCCCGGATCAACCTCGGCGTCGGCGCCGCGGTCGTCACCGGGGTCGTGCGCACCGCTCGCGAGCGGCTGCCCGGCAACGCCGGACCGGCCCAGGCCAACCAGTGCGGCATCGTCGGCGTCTGCACCCACCTCGGCGGACTGCTGAAGTGGAACGACGCCGAGGAGACGTGGGACTGCCCGCTGCACGGCTCCCGCTTCTCGCCCGACGGCGACGTGCTCGAAGGTCCCGCGACCCGGCCGCTCCTCAAGCGCCCGAACGCCGCCGAGTGAGGTCGTCCTAGCGGTTGGCGCAGACCAGGTCGGCGGAGAGGGCTGCCTCGGCGGAGAGCTCGACGTCGGGGCCGCAGACCAGGTCGAGGGGGTCGGCCGCCTGCTCGACGGTGGCCACGGCCTTGTCGAACGCCGGGACCACGTCGGGGCAGGCGTGCTCGAGGCCGATGCGGGTGAGGCCCGAGGTGGACAGGTCGCCGCTGAGCGCCAGCTCGACGGTCCAGTCGCCGGCGTCGGTGCGCACACAATCGGCGGTCGCGGTCTGCCGCAGGGCGGCGAAGTCGAAGGTGCCGGTGCCGAGCTCGTCCTCGAGCGCTGACTGCCAGTCGGCGAGCGCCTCGTCCTCGGCCCGCGAGGCCGTCTCGGACGACTCGGTGGTGGCGTCGGCACCGCCGCCGCAGGCGGCGAGGGCGGGGACGAGCAGGACGGCCAGGAGTGCGGCGGGGGCGAGGGAGCGGAGGGCGGGAGCGCGCATGACGGGCAGGGTAGGAGCCGGACGACGGACCCGTCCGGGGTTCGTTACCGATCAGTACGTGATGCTCGACTCACTCCGCTGGCGGGTGGTCAGCACCCGTGCGGCGACGAACCCGCCGATGGCCCCGAAGAGGTGGCCCTGCCACGAGACGCCCGGCTGGCCGGGGAGGACACCGAGCAGCGCGCCGCTGTAGAGCAGGAAGACCGCGACCCCGATGAAGATCTCGACGGTGCGACGGTTGAGGAAGCCGCGGACGATCAGGTAGACGATCCACCCGAAGATCAGCACCGAGGCGCCGGCGTGGGTGCTGCCCGGCTGCGCGAAGAGCCAGACGCCGAGCCCGCCGACGACCCAGATGATCGCGGTGGCGGCGAGCCCGCGGGCCAGCCCGGTCGCGAGGGTGAGGAAGCCGAGCACCAGCACCGGGACGGTGTTGCTGACCAGGTGGTCGAAGCCGAAGTGCAGGGTCGGCGCGAGCGCGACCCCGACCAGGCCGTCCTCGCTGCGGGGCTGGACGCCGTACGCGTCGAGCGGGTTGCCCGTCGCGGCGTCGAAGATCTCGAGCAGCCACAGCAGCACGACGAACCCACCGGTGACGAGTGCGGCACCCTTCCAGGCGGGCTCACGGGCGGTGGTCTGCATGCCCCTCATCGTGACATCCGGCGCGAAACGGGCGCCCTGTCTCGGCGGCGCTCAGGACCGGCGGGCGGCGACCTCAGGTGGGAAGCCGCCGGTGGAGACGGTGCCCCAGCGGGTCGGCGTGATCCGGAGCAGGGACTTGCCCTGGTCGACCATCGCCTGCCGGTACTCCTCCCAGTCGGAGTGCTCGCCGGCGATGGAGCGGAAGTAGTCGACGAACGCGTCGAGCGCCTCCTCCCCCTCGCTCGCGTCGAGCACCTCGCACGTGCCGTCGACCTGCACCCACGCGTCGTCCCACTCGTCGGAGAGGACGACGACGGAGACGCCCGGCCGGTGCCGTGCGTTCTTCGTCTTCGCGCGCTGCGGGTAGGTGGCGACGACGATGTGTCCGCCGCCGTCGACGCCGCCGCTGACCGGCGACGCCTGCGGGCTGCCGTCGGCGCGCTCGGTGATGAGCAGCATGCGGTGGCGCGGGCGTACGAACTCGAGCAGCTCGTCGAGCCCGACCTCGGTGTTCGTCGCGATGTTCGGAGCCATGGCTTCGAGGTTAGCGACTGCCCTGCTGCTCCCCCGCCGGGGTAGTCCAGTGAGATCTGGTTGCCGGAACGTCGTTCCGACGACCGTTCGCCACTGGACTACCCCGATCTGGGGTGCGCGGATGCAGGGGAACACTCAGCGCACGAGGGCCCGCAGGTCGGCGACGGTCCTACCCGCGAGCGTCGGCCACACGACGAAGTCACCGCACTCCGGCAGCACCGCGTCGTTCGGCACCGCGATGCTCGTCGCGCCCGATGCGATCGCTGACGTGAGCCCGTTGGCCGAGTCCTCGATTGCCACGCAGTCGGAGGCACGTACGCCGAGCAGCTCGGCCGCGCGGAGGTACGGCTCGGGCGACGGCTTGGTCTGCGCGACGTCCTCGGACCCGACGACCACGGCGATCGCGCCCTCGGGCGCGGCTGCGGCGACGAGCGACGCCATCTCGTTGGAGGAGGTGGTGGCGATGGCGCACGCGATGCCTTCGAGCTTCAGCTCGCTGAGGAGCTCCCGCACTCCGGGCCGCCACGGCACGCTCTGGCGCAGCGAGTCGATCACTGCGCGCTCGAGCGTCGCGACGAGCACGGCCGCCTCCATGTCCACGCCCGCCGCCTGCATCGCTACTGCAGTGTCGTGCATGTCCGCGCCGACGAGCGCGAGTCCCTGCTCCCGCGACCAGGTCGCACCGTGCTTATCGGCCAGCACGAATTGTTGGGCGATCCAGATCGGCTCGCTGTCGATGAGGGTGCCGTCCATGTCCCACAGGACTGCGGCGAGGCGAGAGGTCACGGGGTGACCACCTCTCCCCCGATCCAGACGCGCTCGACCCGGGCGGCGCCGATCTCGTCGGGGGCGTCGAAGGGGTCGCGGTCGAGGAGGACGAGGTCCGCGACCGCGCCGGGCTTGACCATCCCGGCGTCGTCGCGGTGGCACACCCAGGCCGACCCGGAGGTGTACGCCGCGAGGGCGACCTCAAGGGACAGGGCCTGGTCGGGGAGGAACGGCTCGCTCCCGGCACGCCCGGGTTCCCCGTAGGCCATCCGGTGGACGGCGACGTGGACCGCCTCGAGCGGGTTCGGGGTGCTGACCGGCCAGTCGCTGCCGGCGACGAGGCGGGCGCCGGCGCGGTGGAGGTCGCCGAAGGGGTACTGCCGCGCCGCCCGCTCCTCGCCGAGGAACGGGATGGTGAGGTCGACCATCTGGTCGTCGTAGCAGGCCCAGAGCGCCTGGACGTTGGCCACGACCTGCAGCTCGGCGAACCGCGACACGTCGGCCGGGTGCACCAGCTGGAGGTGCGCGACCTGGTGGCGGTGCAGCGGCTCGGTGCCCTCGAGCGCGTCGAGCGCCTCGCGGACGCCGCGGTCACCGAGGCCGTGGACGTGCACCTGGAAGCCGGCCTCGTCGAGGGCGCCGACGATGCCGCGCAGCGCGCCCGGGTCGACGAAGGAGAGGCCTGTGTTGGTCGTCGCGTGCCCGCACCTGTCGAGGTAGGGCTCGACGAGGGCCGCGGTCCCGTTCTCCGCGACGCCGTCCTGCATGATCTTGACCGAGGTCGCGGCGAACCGCCCGTGGGAGTACGCCGTCCGCTTCTCCACCAGCTCGGCGACCTGCTCCAGCCCGCGCTCGCGCTCCCACCACAGCGCCCCGACCACCGAGGCCACGAGGTCACCCGAGCGGGCGGCGCGCAGGTAGGTCGGCCCGGTGTCCTGCATGCCGGCGTACGCCCCGACGATCGCGTCCTGCCAGCCGGTGATCCCCAGCGACAGCAGGTGGCGCTGGCCCTCGAGCAGCCCCGTGTAGAGCTCGTCCGCCGTCGCCGTCGGGAGCACCGCGAGCACCAGGCCCATCGCGCCTTCGTGCAGCATGCCGGTCGGCTCGCCCGAGGCGTCGCGCTCGACGCGGCCGTCGGCCGGGTCGGGGGTGTCACGCGTGATGCCGGCGACCTCGAGCGCGCGGCTGTTGACCCACATCCCGTGGTGGTCGCGGTTGACCAGCGCGGCCGGGCGGTCGGCGACGACGGAGTCGAGCTCCGCCGCGGTCGGGAGGCCGCCGGGGAAGGCCGCCATCGCCCAGCCGCCGCCCTGCACCCAGTCGAGGTCGGGCCGGGAGGCGGCGTACGACGCCACGTGCGCGAGGTAGGCGGCGCGGTCGACCGGCAGGCCGCTGAGGTCGCACGTCAGCCGTTCGAGACCACCCTGCACCGGGTGTACGTGCGCGTCGGTGAAGCCCGGCAGGAGCAGCGCCCCGCCGCAGTCGACGACCTCGGCGCCGGGCGTGCGCAGCGAGCCGCCGACCGCCACGACGCGGCCGTCGCGCACGAGCACGTCGCCGACGTCGCCGAGGTGGCGGGAGCCGTTGAAGACGCGTGCGTCGGTGAAGACGGTGTCCGGCATGGCGCCCATCGTGGCAGGCCGCCGGCCCGCGCTACGGTCGGTCGCATGCAGATCGACCTCGCCGGCAGGAGCGCGCTCGTCACCGGATCCACCCAGGGCATCGGCCTGGCGATCGCCGAAGGCCTCGCGTCCGCGGGTGCCCGCGTGGGCGTCAACGGGCGGTCCGAGGAGTCGGTCAGCCGGGCGGTCGACGAGCTCCGGGCGGCGGTCCCCGGCGCGGACGTCGTACCCGTCGTGGCCGACGTGGCCACCGACGACGGCTTCGCCGCGGCCGTCGACGCGATGCCGGAGGTCGACGCGCTGGTCAACAACCTCGGCATCTTCGAGAGCCGGCCGGCGCTGGAGATCACCGACGAGGAGTGGCGGCGGTTCTTCGAGGTCAACGTCCTCGCGAGCGTGCGGCTGACCCGCCACCACCTGCCGAAGATGGCGCGGCGGGGCTGGGGCCGGATCCTCTACATCGCCAGCGACTCGGCGGTCGTGACGCCGGTCGAGATGATCCACTACGGCATGTCCAAGACGGCCCTGCTGGCCGTCTCGCGCGGCTTCGCGAAGGAGGCCGCGGGGACGGGCGTGACCGTGAACTCCGTCATCGCCGGTCCGACCCACACCGGTGGTGTCGAGGACTTCGTGCGCAGCCTGGTGGGCGACGACCTGCCGTGGGACGAGGCGCAGCGCGAGTTCATGACGAAGCACCGCCCGCAGTCGCTGCTCCAGCGGCTCATCGAGCCCCACGAGATCGCCGCGATGGTGACCTACCTCAGCTCGCCGCTCGCCTCCGCCACCACGGGCGGTGCGCTGCGGGTCGACGGCGGGTACGTCGACGCCATCCTGCCCTGAGGACGGCCTCAGCCGCCGTCGAGCCCGCGCCGGTGCAGGTCCCGTACGCGGTCGTCGTACGGCGACACGGGTCCGTGGACGGGCACGCCCGGGGCGACGTCGGTGATCGGCAGCGCTGCGACCGGCGAGGCGGGCAGACCCCACCCGGCCCGCCACTGCGAGAGCTGCGCGGACGAGGCGGCGTACACGATCGGCCCGAGCCCGACCCAGGCGTGGCCGGCGGCGCACATCGGGCAGTGCTCGCCCGAGGTGTAGACGACGCAGCCGGCGCGCTCCTCCTCGGGCACGTGGGCGGCGGCCCACTGGGCGAGCTCGAGCTCGGGATGCGCGGTCGGGTCCGAGCCGGAGACCTCGCGGTTGCGCCCGGCGCGCAGGACCGCGCCCGAGGAGTCGACCAGCACCGAGCCGAACGCGCCGTCGCCGTCCCCGAGCGCCTCCTCGGCGAGGCGCAGGCAGAGCTCGAGGTGGTCGGCCGCCCCGGGCAGGTCCGGCAGGTCGCGTGGCATGGGCCCATCTGACCCGATCCGGGCCGGCGCGGACAAGGGTGCAGCGCGCACCCCTTCGGGCGGTCTGCGCTCGGCGACGGTCTGCCTACTGTCGAAGGCATGACCACCGTCAGCCGCACCTTCGACGTCCACCCGCAGCCCGCAGTCGTCATCGACTACCTCAAGGACTTCAGCAACGCCGAGCAGTGGGACCCCGGCACCGAGTCGTGCACCCGGCAGGACTCCGGCCCGGTCCAGGTGGGCTCCTCGTGGCACAACGTCTCGAAGATCGCCGGCGTGACGACCGAGCTGACCTACACGCTCCAGGAGCTGACCGACGACACGATCGTGCTGGTCGGCCACAACGACACCGCGCGCTCCGTGGACACGATCACGGTCGTGCCGAGCCCCGACGGGCCGGGCAGCCGGATCACCTACGAGGCCGTCATCGAGCTCAAGGGCGCGGCCAAGGTCGCCGACCCGGTCATGAAGATCGTGTTCGAGAAGATCGGCAGCGACACCGAGGACGACATGACGACCGTGCTCAACCGTCTCGCCGCCTGACCTCCCGGCACCGTAGTCTCGGTGTCACCACGCCGTGCGACGAGCGGAGGGGCGATGGCCGGGGACGACGAGCGCTACAACTCCGCGGGGCGCCTGCGGGGCAAGGCGTACGACACCGAGATGGAGCGGCTGCAGGAGCAGCTGGTGCTGCTGCAGTACTGGATCCAGTCGCAAGGGCTCAAGGTCCTCGTTGTCTTCGAGGGCCGCGGCTCGGCCGGCAAGGGCGGCGTGATCAAGCGGATCACCGAGCGCACCAGCCCGCGCACGGTGCGGATCGCAGCGCTGCCGAGGCCGACCGACCGCGAGCGCAGCCAGTGGTACTTCCAGCGCTACGTCGAGCACCTGCCTGCCGGCGGGGAGATGGTCCTGCTCGACCGCAGCTGGTACAACCGCTCGAACGTCGAGTGGGTGATGGGCTTCTGCACCGAGGACGAGCACCAGGAGTTCCTGCGCAGCTGCCCGGAGTTCGAGCGGATGCTGGTGCGCTCGGGGATCGTGGTCCTGAAGTACTGGTTCTCCGTGAGCGCCGAGGAGCAGCGGCGCCGCTTCGAGGCCCGCAACGACGAGCCGCTCAAGCGGTGGAAGCTGTCCGACATGGACCTCGCCGAGCGTGAGCTCTACGTCCGCTACTCGATGGCGAAGGACACCACGTTCCAGTACACCGACATCAAGCAGGCGCCCTGGTACGTCGTCCCGTCAGACGACAAGCGCGCGGCGAGGCTCAACTGCATCACCCACCTGCTCTCGCAGTTCGACTACGAGGACGTGGCGCCGCCGCGCGTCGAGCTGCCCGAGGTGCGCGACATCCCCTACGTCCGCCCGCCGCTCCACGAGCAGACCTTCGTGCCGCAGGTGTTCTGAGCGCTCACGTCAGCAGCAGCGTCCGTCTCCCGGCAGGTGCTCACGCTCGTCGTCCCGCAGACGCTCGAACTCGCGCCGGGACATCGGCTGCTCGCCGAAGTCCGCGCACTCGGCAAGGTAGTCGTCCCACCTGGCCTCCCCGGTGAGCTCACGGACGCGCCGGCGCAGCGTGCGTACCATCTCCAGCAGCGCGGTCATCGGCGCCTCCCCACTCCGGTGCCACGCCCGGTGGTCTCCCACTCCCGGACGGCCTCCTTCTCTTCGGCCGTGGCGAGGAAGTCGGAGGGCTGGACCAGGTGGGACTCCTGCCGCGGCACCTCGGTGGTCGGCAGGCTGCCGGCGCGCAGCGCGCGGAACCAGATGACGAACGCGTTGACGACCACCACGAGCACCAGGAGCGCGAAGATCGACTGCAGGGTGCCGTTGACGGTGGAGTTGAAGACCACCTGCTCCATCTGGTCGACGCTGGTCGCGGGTGCGAGCAGCTCGCCGGCGTCCAGGGCGTCCGCGTAGCGCTCGCGCTGGGTGAAGTAGCCGATGGCCGGGTTGTCGGAGAAGACCTTCTGATAGCTGGCCGTCATGGTGACGATGAGGTCCCAGGCCAGACCGATCCCCGGGACCCACACCCACTTGGCCTTGCCGTGCTTGATCAGCAAGGTCACGCAGAGCGTCAACGCGATCGCGGCGAGAAGCTGGTTGGAGATGCCGAAGAGCGGGAAGAGCTGGTTGATGCCGCCGAGGGGGTCGGTCACGCCGACGTACAGCATGTAGCCCCACAGGGCGACCACGATGGCGCTCGCCGACCACGAGGCCGGCTTCCACGAGAGGTCGGCGTACCTGGGCCACACGTTGCCGACGGTGTCCTGGAGCATGAAGCGACCGACCCGTGTGCCGGCGTCGACGGCGGTCAGGATGAAGAGCGCCTCGAACATGATCGCGAAGTGGTACCAGAAGGCGGCGAGCCCGCCTCCGAACGCCTCGGTGAAGATCTGGGACATGCCGAGCGCGAGCGTCGGTGCACCGCCAGTGCGGGAGATGAGCGTCTGCTCCTCCACCGCTGCGGCCGCCTGGGTCAGCTGGTCAGGGGTGATGCTGAAGCCGAGGCCGGCGATGAACTCCGCCGCGGTGGCCGGGTCGGCCCCGGTGGCGCCGGCCGGGCTGTTCATCGCGAAGTAGAGGCCCGGGTCGATGATGGACGCGGCGATGAGGGCGCTGATGGCCACGAAGGACTCCATCAACATGGCGCCATATCCGATCATCCGGACCTGGCTCTCCTTGGCCAGCATCTTGGGCGTGGTGCCGGAGGCGATGAGGGCGTGGAATCCCGACAGTGCCCCACACGCGATGGTGATGAAGACGAACGGGAACAGCTTGCCAGCGAAGACGGGGCCGGTGCCCTCGCGGGCGAAGTCGGTCACCGCCTCCTGCTGCAGGACCGGGGCGGCGAGGATCAGGCCGACGGCCAGCAGGACGATCACGCCGACCTTCATGAACGTCGACAGATAGTCACGAGGAGTGAGCAGCATCCAGACCGGCAGGATCGAGGCGACGAAGCCGTAGACGACCAGCGCGAGCGTCAGCTGTTCCTTCGAGAGGGTCAACGCCTCCTCGATGCCCATCTGGTCGACGTAGCCACCGCCGATGATCGCGAGCAGCAGCAGCCCGACCCCGATGGCCGTGACCTCCGAGACCCGGCCGGGGCGCAGCACCCGCAGGTAGTAGCCCATGAACAGGGCGATGGGGATGGTCAGGCCGATCGAGAAGACGCCCCAGGGCGACTCCGCCAAGGCGTTGACGACGACCAGCGCGAGCACCGCCAGGATGATGATCATGATCGCGAAGACCGCGATCAGGGCTGCGATCCCGCCCACCACGCCGATCTCCTCGCGCACCATCTGGCCCAGGCTCTTGCCGTCGCGGCGCATCGAGAAGAAGAGCACCACCATGTCCTGCACGGCGCCGGCGAAGATGACGCCGACGATGATCCAGATCGTGCCGGGCAGGTAGCCCATCTGGGCGGCGAGCACCGGACCCACCAGCGGGCCGGCCCCGGCGATCGCGGCGAAGTGGTGCCCGAACAGCACGTGACGAT
Source organism: Nocardioides sp. P4_G10 (assembly GCF_056401175.1). NCBI lineage: Bacteria > Bacillati > Actinomycetota > Actinomycetes > Propionibacteriales > Nocardioidaceae > Nocardioides > Nocardioides sp. P4_G10. Next base: position 90,328 of record NZ_JBFUJV010000005.1, read on the forward strand.
GGGTGACGTCGAAGTCACGCCCGTTGTCGTATCGCTCCGCCGGGGTGGCACGGGTGTCGTCGACCTCCAGCACCGTGTAGGCGATGAAGCGGGCGTAGAAGCGGTAGGCGATGGCATAGGACGCCAGGGCCGCGAAGAGGATCCAGAGGGCCGAGACCTCCTCCCCGCGGGAGAGCGCGAGGACGGCCCAGCAGACGGCGCCGACGACGGCGACCGTCCCCCAGATGGCGATCGACTTCGCGTCCAGGCGACGAGGGCCGCCCATCGGGCCTGGGGATGGAGGCGTGTGTGTCGACTGGGTGGACATGGTGCGACTCCTTCGTGCCAGGGCGCGCCCCGACGGACCGCGAGCCCTCCCCTGATGACTACCCCTCTCCGGGACCCACCACAAGACCTTCCCTGCATCGACGCTGGCGGGCCGCCCCGCGCACGTGCGGCGGTTGTGGCCCTCGATCCCGGCCCGCGGGGGCGACATCCGCCGCACGTGCGGCGGTCAGGCCACCGCTGGCAGGACCAGGTCCGCGATGGCCCGCGCCTCGGTCAGCGGGTCGGTCGGCGCGCCGCGCAGGAGGCTGGCGAGCGCTCCGTTGTAGACCACGAGGAGCCGGGCGACCGTCCCCTCCGGATCGGCGATCCCCGCGTCGTCGACGAGCTCGCGCAGCCGCGCCACCAGGGCGGTGGTGTCCGCCTCGACGAGGCGCAGCACGGGGTCGTCCGTCCCGTCTCGCGGGCGCTCGGACGCGGTCGCGAGGAAGCAGCACCACTGGGTCGTGCCCGACGAGCGGCGGAACTCCACGAGCGCGTCGAAGAGTGCGAGCACCCGGTCCCGCGGCGAGCCGGCTGCCGCGATCGATGCCTCCCACTGGACCGTCCAGGCCGCGAGCCGGCGCTCCAGCACCGCCGCGAGCAGCCGGTCCTTGCTGCCGACGTGCTGGTAGAGCGTGGCGATGGCGACGCCCGCCTCCGCCGCGACCCGGTCGACGCCGGTCACCCCGATGCCGTCGACGAAGAAGAGCCGCTCGGCGGTGTCGAGGATGCGCTCACGGGTCTCGGTCCTGGCCACACCTGAAGCATAACGCTCGTTATGGTAGAACGGTCGTTATGGCCACCGTGATGCGCGCCGATCAGCGCTCCCCCGCGAGGAGCGTCGCCGTCGCACTGGCGGGCACCCTGCTGATCGCGTCGACGTACGGCATGGCGCGGTTCGGGGTCGGCCTCTTCGCGCCGCGCCTCGTCGCCGAGCGCCCCGAGCTGGCGCCGGTCGTCGGGTGGGCGGCCGCGGCCCAGTTCGTCTCGTACTCCCTGGCCGCGGCAGTCGCGGCCCGGGTCTCGGACCGCCGGCCCCGCGCGGCCGTCCTGACCGCGGGGACCAGCGCCGCACTCGGGTGCGTCGGGGTCGCGACGACCGCGTCACCGGGCTGGTTCGTGGTCCTCGTCTTCGTCGGCGGCACGGGCGCCGGCCTCGCGTCACCAGCCCTGGTGCGCCTCGTCGACGCCGTCACCCCGCCCCCCGCGGCCGCGACCGCCCAGTCGCTCGTCAACACCGGGACGGCGGTCGGGGTCGTCGTCGCCGGCGCGCTCGCCCTCGCGGTCCCGTCCACCGCCGGCGCCTGGTGGACCATGGCGGCGCTGAACGCCCTCGCCGCCAGTGGGGTGCTCCTGCTCGTGCGTGGTCGCGCCGGGGTCGACGAGCACCGGCCCGCATCGGGCAGCGGGACGTCGTACGACTCGCGTCCCCTCGCGACGCCAGCGGTCGCGGCGGCGGTCGTCGGCGCCGGCTCGGCGCTCCTGTGGTCCTACGGCCCGCTCGTCGCGACCGGCGCCGGGCCGGTCGACGAGGGCAGCGTCGGGTTCCTGTGGATCGCGCTGGGCCTCGGCGGTCTCCTGGGCCCGCTGACCGGTCGGCTCGTCGAGCGCCGCGGACTGGCGGGCACCTGGGCCTGGTCCGTCAGCGCGGTGGCCTTCGCCTCCGTCGCCCTGGCCGGCGCGGTCGGCCTCGGCCTCGCGTGGCTGGCGTACGTCGCCATGGCGTGCTTCGGCGCCGGCTACATGTGCCTGTCGGGCGTGCTGATCCTGTGGGCGCGGGAGGTGTGGCCCGAGGCGGCGGGACGCGGGACGTCGGTCCTCTTCGTCGCGCTGGCGGTCGGCCAGGCGGTCGGTGCGGTCGCCTTCGACGTGTGGCTCGACGTCGCCGGTGCCGTCACCGCCTGCCTGACCGCCGCCCTCCTCTGCCTCGCTGGCGCAGCGCTGGTCAGGCGTCGCTGACGTCGATCAGCACCTTGCCGACCGCACCGTCCTCGACGGACGCGTGAGCCGCGGCGGTCCGCTCGAGCGGGTAGTGGTGCAGCGGCAGGCCGTGATCGTCGCCGACCCCGTAGCCGCCGTCGGCAACGGCGGCCGTGATGTCGTCGGCCGCCGCGCGCAGCGCCGCCTCCCCGACCGTGTAGAGCAGCACCCACTGGAAGCGGGCGTTGGTCGAGAAGGTCTCCCGCACGCTGATGCTCACCTCGTCGCCGCCGTTGTTGGCGTAGATCGCGATGGCGCCGCGCGGCTTGATGACGCGCAGGTCGAGCTTCAGGTTCTGCGCGGGTGCCACCTCGACGACGATGTCGACGCCGTCGGGCGCCAGGTCGCGCACGGCGTCGGCGGTGTCGCCCTCGCGGTAGTTGACCGTGTGGTGCGCACCGGCGGCGGTCGCCAGCCTGGCCTTGTCGTCGCTGCTGACGGTGGCGATGACGGTCGCGCCGGCCCACCGCGCGAGCTGGATGGCGGCGTTGCCGACCGCGCCGGCACCGCCGGCGACGAGCACCGTTCGACCGGACAGGGCGCCCGGGGCGAGCCGTTCGGGCCCGTCCTCTGAGGTGGTCAGGGCGCGGTGGGCGGTGATCGCCGGGACGCCGAGGGAGGCGCCCACGTCGTACGACACCCCCTCGGGCAGCGCGGTCAGGTGGCCGACGGGCAGCACGACGAGCTCCTGCGCGGTGCCGCCGGGGCGCCGGTGCTGCGCGAGCATCGTCCAGACCCGGTCGCCGACCGCGAGCCCGTCGACGTCGGGTCCGACGGCGTCGACGACACCTGAGCCGTCCTGGCCGGGCACGACCTCGGGGAAGGCGAGCTCGCCCATGCCGCCGGCGCGGAACTTCCAGTCGGTCGGGTTGACCCCGGCGCGGACGATCCGCACCCTGACCTCGCCCGGGCCGGGGTCGGCCGCCTCGCKCTCGACCACCTCGAGGACCGAGCTGTCGCCTGTCTCGGTGTAGACCACGGCACGCATCGCGCTTCTCCTTCGTCGGGGACGTGTGGTGTGCCTCAACGCACGCACCCCGCCGACTATGCCGCCCGGGGTCAGGTCGTGCCGAAGCGCCACTCGAGGTGGGCGGCGTACGTCTCCCCCTGCCGCAGCGTCGCCGACGGCCACTCGGGTCGGTTGGGCGAGTCTGGGAAGAGCTGCGGCTCGAGCGCGACGCCGTCGCCCTGGCGGTAGCGGCCCGCGCTGGTCGAGCGGCGGGTGCCGTCGAGGAAGTTGCCGGTGTAGACCTGCAGGCCCAGCTGGTCGGTCCACAGCTCGACGGAGGTGCGCGTCCTGGGTGACATCAGGGTCGCAGCGCGACGCAGCCCGCTGCCGCGCACGACGAAGTTGTGGTCGATGCCGCGGGCGTCGACCACCTGCGGGTGCTCGGTGCGGAGCGCCGGACCGACCTTGGTTGCGCTCCGGAAGTCGAAGGGGGTGCCGGCGACCGGGCTGTGGCCGCCGGTCGGGATGCCGGTCCCGTCGATCGGGGTGACGTCGTCGGCCTCGACGAGCAGCTCGTGGCCGTCGATCGTCCCGGCGCCCTCACCGTCGAGGTTGAAGTAGGCGTGATTGGTCAGGTTGACCACGGTGGCGGCGTCGGTGGTCGCCTCCAGGGTGACCCGGACGGTCTGGCCCTCCACCTGGTAGCGGACCCTGGCGCTCACAGTGCCCGGGAACCCCTGGTCCCCGTCCGGGCTCACCAGCGACAGCACCAGCTCATCGGCGTCGTGCGACTCGACGTCCCACAGTCGTACGTCGAACCCCTCGGGCCCGCCGTGCAGGCTGTTGCCCCGGTCGTGGGTGCGCACCTCGACGTCCCGACCGTCGAGCGTGAAGCGGCCGCCGGCAATGCGGTTGGCGTAGCGCCCGATGACTCCGCCGATGTAGTCCCCGCTCGCGAGCCGCTCCGCGACGTCCGGATGTCCGAGCACGATGTTGCGCCGCTCGCCATCGCCGCAGGCCACCACCAGCCGGTGGACGGCCGCGCCGAGGGTGAGGACCTCGACCACGGGCCCGGGCTCGGCGCCGATCGTCAGGCGGCGTACGTCGCGTCCGTCGGGCATCTGACCGAAGAGCTGGTCCTGCGTGGGGTTCTGGCTCACGGGAACATCCTCCGGCATGGCGGCGCGGGCGACCTCGCGCTGCCCCCCGTGTGTCGGCGCCCAGTCGGAACGTGACCTGTCTGGCATCGCGAGACGCCGATCTATCGTGCGTTCGTGACCTTCTGGCAGTTGGCGATCGATGCGAACGACCCGCCTCGACTAGCTCGGTTCTGGGCAGCGGTGCTGGGCTATCAACGCGTTCCGCCGATCGATCCCCCCACTACGTGGCACGCGCACTACCGTCGACGGCTGGGGAACGCTGCAGCTTTCGACGACCGGATCTTCGATCCAGCGGGAGGCGGACCGCCCATCTGGTTCCAGAAGGTCCCCGAGTCGAAGGCTGGGAAGAACCGGCTGCACCTCGACGTGTATCCCACCGGCCGCGACGACACGTTGACCATGGCGAGTCGAGTCGAGATCGTCGACGCTCGCGTCGCCGCGCTCGTGAGCCTCGGCGCAAGCGTGGATCGGCGAACGAAGGGCGATGAGCCAGGTGACGAGTTCTACTACGTCGTCATGCGCGACCCGGAGGGCAACGAGTTCTGCGTCAGCTGACCTGCGCCGTCACCCGCCCGCCCGCCCGCGACCATCAGCGCCCTCGAGCCGTCCTCGGATCACCGGCTGAGCATCGCCTCGGTGTCGATGCCGCTGAGCTTGGCCGGGTTGCGGATCGCGTAGATCTGGGAGATGCGGCCGTTCTCGACGACGAGGCTGATAGCGGTGTCGTAGCCGTCGGCGACGTCGACGATCTTGGCGCCGGGTGAGCCGTTGAGGGTGACGGGGACGATGCGGGCGCCGGCGCCGAACTTCTCGAACGTGCGGAGCAGGTTGGCGACCTTCTTCGCCCCGACGACAGGCTTGAGCGTCGCCTGGGCGATGCCTCCGCCGTCGGCGACGAGCACAACGTCAGGGGCCAGGGCGTCGAGGAGGCCCTGTAGATCACCCTGGGCAACCGCGGCGAGGAACCGTTCGACGACCTGCTGCTGCTCGCTGCGGTGGACCTCCACGCGCGGCCGGCGGGATGCGACGTGCTCGCGGGCGCGGTGACCGATCTGGCGCACCGCGGCCTGGGACTTGCCGACGGCCTCCGCGATCTCGGCGTACGGCAGGTCGAAGACCTCACGCAGCACGAACACGGCTCGCTCGACCGGCGTCAGCGTCTCGAGCACAGTGAGCATCGCGAACGAGACGCTCTCCGCCAGCTCGACGTCCTCGGCCACGTCCGGGGCCGTCAGCAGCGGCTCGGGCAGCCACTCGCCGACGTACTGCTCGCGCCGCCGGGCGTTGGCGCGGAGCTGGTCGAGGGCCTTGCGGGTGATCATCCGGACCAGGAACGCGCGGGGGTCGCGCACCTCTTCGCGCGCCTCCGCGCCGATCGCGTCCCAGCGGATCCACGTCTCCTGGACGACGTCCTCCGCCTCGGCGGCCGAGCCGAGCATCTCGTAGGCGACGGTGAAGAGCAGTCCGCGGTGCGCGACGAACGGGTCCTCGGTCACGGTCACGAGCCTACGGCGACCGGCGGTGTGGTCGGCTGGGCCAACGGCTTCAGGCCGCACGCATCGGCGAAGCCGTCGGACTCGATGCCGAGCGCGACGTTGGCGCGGGTGGTGAAGTTGGCGAACGCGACCACCGCGGTCAGCTCGAGCACCCCGGCCTCGCCGAGCTGCGACACCAGCGACTCGACGAGCTCGTCGGTCACGGTCGGCTGGGTCTCGGTCATCGCCTCGGCGTACTCGAGGACTGCCTGCTCGAGCGGGGAGAACACCTCCGACTCGCGCCAGCGCGGAACCTCGCGGGCCTTGTCCATGTCGAGGTCCTTGTTGTGGGCCTCGAAGTAGTTGAAGTCGAGGCACCAGCTGCAGCCGACGCGCGAGGCCACGACCATGTGCGCGAACGACTTGAGCTGCTCGTCGCACCGGTCCCACTTCTGGACCTTCCTGCCGACGGACGCCATGTCCATCAGCACCTGCTGGTGGTGCCAGTAGACGCCGATCGACGCGGGCACCGTGCCCAGCGTCCTGCGCGCGAAGCGCTTGATGAGCCGGCCCTTGGGGCCGGTGATCTCGGCAGCGGGGATGCGGGTCGTTCCAGACATCTCGTCCTCCTCATGGGGTGGGTAGGACATCAAGACGCCGGTCGGCCCGGATGTGTGACACCGGCTGTCGGATCAGGGCGGAACCAATGCGTGATCGCGACCGCGGGCAGCGCGAACACAAGGCCAGCGCACCCTCCCCGTGGCGGCGACACAGGGAGGATGACTGCGAGGACAGGTCGCAGCCAGGTGAGCGGCTGGAGCCGCGTCGCTGGTGATGTGAGTCGGTGGGACATGGAAGTTGCTACTGGGTGATCTCGGTCAGAGGGTCGTGACGAGGCCGCCGTCGATCGTGAGGTCTGCGCCCGTGATGTTGGCAGCGGCGTCACTCGCGAGGAACGCCACCAGGCGGCCTATCTCGGCTGGCTGCGTGAACCTGCCGGTCACGCTCGCGGCCGCCGCGCCGGCGGCGACGGCCGCGGGGTCCGAGCCAGTGGCCCGAGCGACAGTCGCGGCAACCCCCGATGCGCCGAGCCACAGATCGGTGGCGACGGGTCCCGGGCTGATGGTGTTGATCCGGATCCCGCGCGAACCGAACTCCTTCGAGATCGCCTTGCAGAAGTTGGACAGGGCGGCCTTGGCCGCCCCGTAGTCGATCACCGCCGGGTCGGGCAGGAAGGCGTTGACCGAGCTGGTGGTGACGATGACTCCCTTTCCTGCGTCGAGCATCGGAACCAGCGCCGCTCGAGTCGTGCGTACAGCGGCCATCAGGTTCAGCGTGATCGAGGCGAACCACTGATCGTCGGTCACGGAGAGGAAGCCTTGCGTTCTCGGTGCTGCGGCGCCGACGTTGTTGACGAGCACGTCGATCCGCTGATGTCTCTCCATCGCTGCCGCGACCAATGCGTTCGGGCCGTCTCGATCAGCGAGGTCGACGGCGACGAAGGAGACGTGGCCCTCGTCGACGAGGTTGTCGAGCTCATCCGACCGCTGGCGGGCCCCGGCCACGACATGCCCACCCTCGGCGACCAGCGCCTTGACGATCGCGAGTCCGATGCCTCTGCTCGCGCCGGTGACCACGGCGATCGACCCGTTCAGGCCCAAGTCCATGACGTCAGAGACCTTGTTCCTTGAGCCAGATCAGGACCGCATCGGCCACGTCTCGCCAGCCATGGTCGATCGTGAGTGAGTGCCCGCGACCTTCGAACTGCTTGAGCTCGGTCACCGCCGACGACTTGCGGTACTGCTTGAGGGTCGAGCGAGTGACGACGTCCGGCACCGTGTGGTCCTCCAGCCCCGAAATGAGGAGAAGAGGCCCGCGAGTCTGGTTGCCGGTCTCGACGGCGGCCGGTGAGTGCAGGGAGAAGTTGGCCACGGCAGCCTGGAACAGCGGTCTCGCGGGCGACGGAATGGTCCAGGACTCGAACAGCTCATCGGACTCCTCCTGACTGACCGCGTTGCCGAAGCCGAACCGGAACTCCTCCTTGGTCAGAGCGACGGCACGATGACGATTCGCCGGATTCCCGAGCGCAGGCAGGCCGGCCCGCAGCTGCGAGAGCGGCAGCGGCAGCACTCCCCTGATCTGGGCGGGGTCTATGGCGACCCCAGCGGCGCCGACTCCCTCCCCGAGCAGCTTCTCGGCCAGGAGACCACCGAAGGAGTGACCGACGAGCACCGGCGCGGCACCCAGCTGCTCGATGATCGAGGTGAAGTGTCGCGCAGCCTCATCGATCCCGATGTCTGCCACGAGCTCGGGTTGCTCGCGTGCTGCCGCGACTGTTCTCGGCTCGTTCGGCCAGCCAGGAGCGATCGGCTCGTAGCCGTTGTCCCGGAACAGCTCCATCCACGGGCCCCAGCTGGTGGCGTGCAACCACAGACCGTGGATGAACACGACGGGTGTCGGAGTTCTTGGCATGAGGAGGACCTCTCTCGAAGAGCTCGGCAGTGGCGTCCGAGCGCAGATCGAGCCAACACCCGCGTCACCTCGACGGTCCAATACCTGTTCCTGCCCGACCGATAACCAGCCCGCTCCTCGAGCGAGGTCCGACACCGAGTGAATCCGCTATCGTGAGAATGCGGGCTCGGCGTACCGCGGTGCTCCGACCGGCAGGGGTGACGGCATGGATATCGACCTGCGCCTCGTGCGCTACTTCGTCGCGGTCGCCTCCGAGCTGCACTTCGGCCGCGCAGCCGCCCAGCAGTTCGTCAGTCAGCCCGCGCTCTCCAAGCAGATCAAGAAGCTCGAGACCCAGGTCGGGGAGCCGCTGCTCGTACGCGACAGCCGGCACGTCAGCCTCACGCCCCGCGGCGAGCGGTTCTACGACGATGCGCAGCAGCTCCTCGCCATGGCAGACCGGCTCCAAAGACCGGCCCGCTCCCCAGGTATTCGGGTCGCCCACATCCATGAGCTCGCGACCAGCCGCGACGTGTGCGACGCCTTCGCACTTGCCTTTCCCGACACGCCGTTGCTCGAACACGCCATGGTCAGCGACGCTCAGCTGGAGGCCCTCCTGGCCAACCGGCTGGACGTCGCGATCCTCCGGGTCACGCCCGCGATGGTTGCCCGGCATCCGCACGGATGGAGCCATCGGCTGCTACGCATGGAGCCCATGCTCATCGTCGGAGCAGTCGATGAGGACGACGCGCACGTGGCGTCGCTGCTCGACCTCCCGCTCGCGGTCTTCGGTGACCCGATTGACTCCGGCACCTACAACGCATACGGCGAATACCTGACCGCGCTCGAGCAGGACCTCGACGTCACGATGAGGTGGCTCGGCACGCCAGGCGCCTTCAGCCACTGCCTGGCCCACGTACGACGAGCGGACCCGCCGCTCAGACACTTGGAGTTCCTCACCTACGCCGAACGCTACGCCGCCGCCGGACTCCCGACTCGGCGGCCGCGAGAGCGTCAGCCGTACTACCCCTGGTCGCTCGCGTGGCGCGACGACGACACGAGCCACGCGACCGTCGAGTTCCTCCGGGTCGCTCAGGACGTCTCGAGCGAGCGTGGCTGGCTTGACCTCTCCGGTCATGCTCCCCCATGGCTGCCGACAGACGAGCCGGTCCGCGCCGAAGCACTCGGCCCTGAAACCGACAGTGGGATTCGAATACAGACCCGGCACGCCCACCCGGCTCTGCCGTGGGATCCCGACAAACGCGTCAGTCCGAGGCCCGCCGTTCACAAGTAGGTGCACCGGGGCGGAGTCCTCGACTTGTTCAACCTTGTTTGCTGCGTCGTTTCGCAGCCTGTGAGCTTCGAGAGAACGTCCCGATCTAGAGCGATGAGTGCGCGCGTCTGTCGATGCGGCAGCGACGATTTACACGCGGAGAGGATTGGCGCTGTTGGCGGACCGATGGACACCAGTCCGCGTCCTGGAGCATCCTGAAAGTCGCGGACGGATCTGGAGACCGGATGAGCGCGCTGCCACGACCGGACATCCCGCCGGGGCCACACCGGCAGCTGGTCAACGCGCTGCACGGCCTCCACCACCGCGCCGGCTGGCCTAGCCTCCGCCGGCTCGCCATCGCGGCCGGCTGCTCCCACACCACCGTCTCCAAGGCGTTCTCCAGCACGGCGCTGCCCACTTGGGGCACTCTGGAGCTCCTCGTCGAGGCCATGCACGGCGACACCACCGCCTTCCATGACCTTTGGCTGGCCGCTTCGAGTCCCACCGTCGCCCACCCCGCACCTTCGGCGGCCCGGATCGCTGGCCGACGCACGGAGCTGGCCGCCGTACGGGACCATCTGCAGACCGGCACCGGTCTCCTGCTTGTGACCGGAGAAGCCGGCATCGGCAAGACAACTCTCGTTGCAGCCGCCGCCCGCAACGCCGACGCCTTGATCGCCACCGGTCACTGCCGCCCGCTCTCGGCCTCGGTGCCGCTGCTCCCCATCGGCGAACTCCTCCGTCAACTGCTCGAGGACTCCGAGTGGTTCTCCACGGCGCTTGAGTCGTGCCCTCGTTACGTCGCGTCCGCGCTAGCGCCGCTGCTACCCGAGATCGCCATCCTGCCCTCAGCCGCGCCGACCTTCGACGTCGCCCAGCAGCAGCTGTTCAGCGCGATCCCGACCTTCCTCATGGCCCTCACCGAGACGAGGCCCCTGGCAATCCTCATCGAGGACCTGCATTGGGCCGACTCGGCCACGCTCGACCTCCTCGAAACGATCGTCGTCCGGAGCGTCGACGTGCCCCTCGTCGCGACGTGGCGCACGGACGACCTGGACACGCCCCCCGGGCACGAGTCGTGGCGCGCGCGCCTCGCTCGACTGACGAACAGCGTGACGCTGGGGCCACTGTCTGTCGAGGACACCGCGACCCAGCTCGCGCTGGTGCTAGGGCACCAACCCGACACCCAGGAGACCGAACGCATCTTCCGACGCAGCGGCGGGCATCCTCTTTACACCGAGCAGCTCGCCCTGGTCGCCAACAGCGACGAGAGCGTGCCAGCCGCCCTTGTCGACCTCCTTGGCCAGCGGCTCTCGGCGCTCGATGAGGACACCTGGCGCCTCGCTCGAGCACTGGGCGTTGCCGACCGACCCCTGACGCCAGAGCAACTGGCCTCGATCGTCGGCGCGGAAGGCGATCTCACCGCCCAGCTGCGCACGCTCATCGGTTACCAGCTGCTGGCTCGGGACACCGGCCCCGACATCCGGCTGCGCCACCCCCTGATCGCGGCCGTCATCCGCCAGCAGCTCGTACCGGGAGAGGCAACCGAGATCCACCGGCGCCTGGCCGACATGCTGGCCGGGCTGCCCGACCCCCCGGCGTCCGAGATCGCCGAGCACTGGCGGGGTGCCGGAGTAGCCGAGACAGAACTCAGCTGGCGGATTCGGTCCGGCGAGGCTGCGGACCAACGCTTCGCGAGGAGTGAGGCGTTCGCCGAATGGTCACGAGCCCTGGAGCTTTGGGACCGCGCCGCCACCGGAGGAAATGACGACCCATTCGCACTGGCCCGGATTCACACGAGGGTCATCGAGTCGGCAATCGGGAGTGGGGCCGATGCCGGCGCGGTCAGACAGCTCGTTGAGCGAGCCATGGCCGCGGAGGTGCCGGAGCAGGGTCGCGCGGAAATCCTGCTCCGCGCCGGTGATCTCGAATGTGCCTTCGGAGATGAAGAAACCGGCCTCCGGCTGATCCGCGAGGCGGTGGTCATCAACGACCGGTACCCGCCGACCGCCGAGGCCGGCCACGTTCTTGAGGTCAGCGCACTGGTCAACGCCTCGCTCGGACGGTTCAACGACGCCATGGCCGACGTGGACAAGGGCACCCGGGTGGCCGATCAGGTGGGCACTCCCGCACTGCGTCGGCGGATGCTGGCGGTGGCCGCAGACATGCGGGCAGAGCGGGGCGAGCACGCCGACGCGCTGAGACTGGCAGCGGAAGCACGCACGGCGTTGCCGGCGGCCGATGACCCCGACACCGCGATCCGGGTGGCAGCGCTCGAGACGAACGTGCTCCTGATGACCGGCGCGCCGGCAGCTGCACTCGTCACTGCAGCCCGGGAAGCACTTCGCGAGGCCGACCGGTGGGGCATGACCGGCATCTCCGTTGACGTGACCATCGCCAACGTGGCGGAGGCCCATCTCCGCGAAGGTGACGTGGCATCGGCTGAACGTCTCGTTGGCCCCCGCGTGCCGGGGTTGTCGGTGTTCGAGCTGCGCTACACCCAAGCCGCGCACGCGGCGGTGGAGATGCGCCGTGGGCGGCTCGAGGCGGCAATCGAACTCCTTGTGGCCCTGGTCTCGGTCGGCAACTACTCCGCTGGCGCAGCCGAGATCGACCTTGTTCTTGCCGATGCGCTGTTGTGGGGCGGTCGACCCGAGGAGGCGACCGAGCGGCTCGTTCGTGCGGGAGAGATGCTCCTGAAGACCGGGTACGCCGCGGGCGCGCGGCGGCTGTTGGTGGCGCTCGCGCGGTCCGAAGCGGACCTCGCCATGAAGCGGCGAGCCAGCGACGCGCAGCGGCAAGAAGGCCACCAAAGGCTGCTCAGTGCGCGTCAGTCTGCGACCCCAGATCCCCTAGATGACGCGGCGCAAGGACCCGACGTGCCTGGAAACGCGCTCGTGTGGCGGGCCGAAGTGGCGCGGCTCCTCGGCGAGGAACGCATGGGGTACTGGGTCGAGGCGGCGACGGAGTGGGACCAATTGCGCCGACCCCACGACGCTGCCTACTGCCGCTGGCGGGCAACACAACTGGCGTCGCCTGACGGCCAAGGCACACTGGCGGCACGCCTGCGGAGACGCGCCGCGAAGGACGCACACGGGCACGAGCCCTTGTCACAGGCCATCATCGGGACCGCGGCGCGCGGTCGGTGACCCCCTGCACTGCCCGGACCCACCACCTGGCACATGCCCGGAACTGTCCAACGCGGTGCACGACCTGCACCACCGCGCGTGATGGCTCAGCCCAAAGGTGCCTCGCACCGGTCGCGGGGCCGTGCGCAGAAACCTGCCGAAGTCGCACGCATGACGCGGATCCCAGCTCGTGACGCACCGCACTGACACGCAGCTCGTCACGTCACCCCACCGGGATCTGCGCGACAAGTGCGTTCACCCGGTGCGTCTTTTCGCCGCCTGTCGCCGCAGCTCAAGCATCCGAATCCGTCGCAATGGGCGTTGCCCGGTCAATGGCTAGGCAGTGAGCCGCTGAGTCGCTCGTGGCGCTCGGCGCTCGTAGCGTTGAGGCCGATGATCTCGACGGTCTTGGCCTTGCGGTGGTACTTGGTGGCGATGGCGTCGAGGGCCGCGACGGTGGAGGCGTCCCAGATGTGGGAGGAGGAGAGGTCGATGACGACGTGGTCGGGATCGTCGGCGTAGTCGAACTGCGTGTAGAGGTCGTTGCTGGAGGCGAAGAACAGCTCGCCAGTGACGCGGTAGACGGCGGACGTGGTGCCGTCGCGGTTGGTGACGAGCTCGCGGTTGGTCTCGGTGAGGTGGGCGACCCGGCGGGTGAACAGCGTCATCGCGATGAGGACGCCGACACCGACGCCGATGGCCAGGTTGTGACTGAGCACGGTCACGACGACGGTGGCGGCCATGACGGTGGTCTCGGACTTCGGCATGCGTCGCAGTGTGGCGGGCTGGATGGAGTGCCAGTCGAACGTGCCGACGGCGACCATGATCATCACCGCGACGAGAGCGGCCATGGGGATGAGGGCGACCACGTCACCGAACCCGACGACGAGGATCAGGAGGAACACGCCGGCGAGGAAGGTCGAGAGGCGGGTGCGGGCGCCGGAGGCCTTCACGTTGATCATCGTCTGGCCGATCATCGCGCAGCCGCCCATGCCGCCGAAGAAGCCGGTGATGACGTTCGAGGCGCCCTGGCCCCACGCCTCGCGGGTCTTGTCGGAGTGGGTGTCGGTGATGTCGTCGACCAACTTGGCGGTCAGCAACGACTCCAGCAGCCCGACCAAAGCCATGGCGAGCGCGTAGGGGGCGATGATCTCGAGCGTGTGGAGGGTGAGCGGGACGTCGGGGAGGAACAGGGTGGGGAGGCTGTCGGGCAGCTCCCCTTCGTCGCCGACGTCGGGCAGGCTCAGGCCGGCGACGAGGGTGAACGCCGTGAGCGCCCCGATGGCCACCAGGGGTGACGGCACGACCTTCGTGACCCTCGGCAGGGCGACGATGACGGCGATGCCCACGGCGACCATCGGGTAGACGAGCCACGGCACGTCGACCAGGTGCGGGAGCTGCGCGAGGAAGATCAGGATCGCCAGGGCGTTGACGAAGCCGACCATGACCTGCCGAGGGATGAACCGCATGAGCCGCGCGACACCCACCAGACCGAGGACGACCTGCAGCAGCCCGCCCAGCAGGACCGTGGCGATCAGGTAGTCGTACCCGTGATCACGCATGACGGGCGCGATCACCAGCGCGATGGCGCCTGTCGCGGCGGAGATCATCGCAGGACGTCCGCCCAGGAAGGCGATGGAAACGGCCATGGTGAAGGACGCGAACAGCCCGACTCGGGGGTCGACTCCGGCGATGATGGAGAACGAGATGGCCTCGGGGACGAGGGCGAGCGCGACAACGAGTCCGGCAAGGACCTCGGTGCGCAGCATCTTCGGGGACCGCAGCGCGCCGCGTACGGTCGGCTGCAAGGCCGGTGCCGTGGCAGTGGGGGCAGACAAGACGGGGATGCTCCGTTCGGGCGTGACACGCTGGGCCGGGGCGGGGCGGCTGCGTGAGAACCGCAGTCCCCGCCCGACACGTGTTGGACGAGAGGGTGCGCACACCCCGAGTCGAGCGCACCGGCGGGGCGTCCTGGGGTGTCTGTACTGGCGTCGGTGCCAGTGGAAGTCTGCGATGAACTCTACCCTTACGTGAGGGTAGGGTTGGAATCGTCATCAAGGAGGAGAACGTGGGCGACGAGCCCGTCCTGCACATCGGCGAGGTCGCCGCCCGCACCGACCTGTCCCTGCGAAGCTTGCGGCACTGGGAGGAAGTCGGGCTCCTCAAGCCTTCCGGGCGCAGCGGCGGCGGGTTCCGTCTCTACACCGAGGCCGACGTCGCCAAGATCCTCGTCATCCGCCGCATGAAGCCCCTCGGATTCAGCGTGGACGAGATGAAGGCCGTCATGAGCGACGTCGAGACCCTCGCCCACCCGAACCTCACCGACGACGAAACCTCCGCAGCTCGCCTGCGGCTCGCCGCAACCCAGCAAGACGCCTCACGACGGCGCGAGAAGCTGGTGGCCCAGCTCGCCATGGCGGACGAATTCATCGAACTGGTCAACGCCCGCCTCGGCTAGCGCCTCAGAGTCGGCAAGCCCTCTCAGATCGGCCGCGACGAGTGCGTCACTCCGCCCCTGTCGGTAAAGGTCCGGATCTGGCGAGATCTGCGCACTAGCGACTCCTGCGACCACGGACGGTGCTCAGTTCAGGTCGTATGCCTCACGGAAGAGCAACGCAGCGTTCCTGTACAGGTCCAAGTTCTGCAGGCCCGGACCGGAGACCTCGTAGCCATGCGAGGCAGCAGTCGAGTGTTCAGCCGACAACCACTCGGCCATGGAGTCCAACCAGTCCACGAGGGCCTGAGCGGTGGAGCGATCGAGGTTCGGCGGCGGCGGGAAGGGCGCGTCCCGTCACGTCACCCGACACGGATGATCCGAGAGCGTCGGGAGTGGACAAGCCTTGTCCCATGAGCGATCGCACGTTCCCGGGACGACCGTGAGGAGGACCCATGAACGACGTCATCGGTGAGACCCTCCCCCTGGCCCTCGGCGTCGCGATCAGCCCGATCCCGATCATCGCGGCCATCCTGATGCTGCTCTCCCCCAAGGCGAGAGGCACCAGTCTGGGATTCCTGCTCGGGTGGGTGCTCGGGATCCTGGTCGCTGTCGTCGCCTTCACCTTCCTCGCATCCGTCCTCCCCGAGGCGGACGACAGCTCGTCCAAGCCGGTCGCCGGCACGATCGAGATCGTCCTGGGCGCGCTCCTGCTGGTCCTCGCGATCAAGCAGTGGCGATCGCGGCCCGCCGGCGACGCCGAGCCTCCCCTGCCGCACTGGATGCAGGCCATCGACACCATGACCGCCGGACGGGCCCTGGTCCTGGGCTTCCTGCTGTCCGGACTGAATCCCAAGAACCTGCTCATGGGAGCCGCCGCTGGTATCGCGATCGGGTCCGCCGACATGACGACCAACGGCTACGTCGTCACCATCGCGGTCTACACCGTCGTCGCGGCGTGCACCGTCGCTGTCCCCGTCATCGCCTACCTGGTCGCCACGGACAAGATGGCCGCCCCGCTCGCCAGCCTGCGCACGTGGTTGGTGCACAACAACTCCACCGTCATGGCCGTGCTGCTGCTCGTCATCGGCGTCGTCCTCGTCGGCAAGGGCATCGGCAGCTACTGACGTCCCCATCTGCCCGTTGGGCGGGCGGACCTTGGCGAGATGCGCGACGTGCCGTCAGGTCACCTCAACCGGGTGAAGTGAGCAACCATCTGCTCGCAGAGGCTGCTCGCGTACCTGACCACAACCATGATGTCCGGTCCACTACTGGTCTTGTCGACCATCGCCTCGGCTCGAGAGGAACGCGCTCATGCAGAC
Organism: Nocardioides sp. P4_G10; assembly: GCF_056401175.1. NCBI lineage: Bacteria > Bacillati > Actinomycetota > Actinomycetes > Propionibacteriales > Nocardioidaceae > Nocardioides > Nocardioides sp. P4_G10. The sequence goes on from NZ_JBFUJV010000005.1 coordinate 106,806, forward strand.
GTCCGACGACTCCGCGGAGATCACCACGCAGACGTACTTGTACGGCTTTCCGCTGGTGTTCAACCTCGATCAGGTGACGCGCTACGTCACCGAAGGGGTGGGGGCGAACCCGGCAGCGCCGTTCAACAGCTTCAGCCACGCCCGGAAGCTGGCCGGGCCACAAGACACGTTCGTGACGATCAACAACGACACGGTCTACTCGATGGCTCAGCTCGACCTCAGCGTCGGGCCAGTGGCGCTGCACGTGCCGGACACCGGTGGCCGGTACTACGTGCTGCAGTTCGTCGACGCCTGGACGAACAACTTCGCTTACGTCGGCCACCGCGCCACCGGCACGAGGGAAGGCGACTTCCTCCTGGTCCCACCCGACTGGGACGGCCCCACCCCCGAGGCGCAGACCCTGATCCAGTTCCCCACCACGGTTGCCTCGATCGTCGGACGCTGGTCGGTCGCCAGCGACGAGGACCTGCCGGCCGTGCACGCACTCCAGGACGCGACAACCCTCAGCCCTGTCGATGCCGCCGCGGTGGCGGTTGGCCTCGCGGCACCGGATCCCGGCGTGCCGGACGAGCTGATGTTCCTGGAGACGCTGCGCGTGTGGTCGCAGCAGTTCCCGCCCGCCGACCGCGACAGGCCGCTCCAGGAAAGCCTCGCCCCGATCGGTACGACGCAAGCCGGCGCCTCGCCGTACCTCACGATCTCGGACGAAGAAGTGGCATCTCTCGCCGCTGCGCTCGAGGATGCGAAGGCGACGCTCCACCAGGCACTCGTCTCGGGTCACAGCCCGGAGGTGAACGGCTGGAAGCTCACCTTCCACGCCTTCGACTACAACCTGGACTTCTTCGAGGTCGGAGCGCTCGACGACGACACGTTCAAGATCTCCGATCCGAAGCTCCGCATCGTCGAGCGAGCCGCCGCCGCGATCGGTGGCCTCTGGGGCAACCATCCCTACGAGGCGGCGTACATCATGACCTACCTCGACGACCACGGCGAGCAGCTGAACGGCGCCAACACCTACACCCTGCGCTTGAACCCGACCCCACCGGTCAGGGCCTTCTGGTCTCTCACGATGTACTCCGTTCCCGACTTCTACCTCGTCGACAACCCGATCAACCGCTACTCGATCGGCGACCGCACACCCGGAGTCATCCTCGACGACGACGGCGCCCTGACCATCACGATCAGCCACGAACGCCCCGGGGGGACCAAGGAAGCGGCCAACTGGCTCCCCAGCCCAGCAGGCGATTTCCGCCCCGTCATGCGCATGTACGAACCCGACGCGGCGATACTTGACCAGAGCTACGAGTTTCCCGCCATCACCCGAGCCTGATGTCCCAAAGCAACGCAAAGCCCTGCGCAGGTAGCGGCCCTCGCTTCTGCCACACGCACGGGTCTGCCGCGATCAGCTCGACCGGATCTGCCGATGAGCGGGCGCGGACTCTCACTGAGACAGGTTGGTCAGGTGCCGTCGACTTCCGCCTCTAGAGCGGCAACCTCGGCTATGACTTCTGTACGGCGTTTCTCGAGGTTCTCACGGTCCTTGGAAGTCATCCGCCGGAACTGCATGTCCATCACAGCCGATGACTGCACCTCCGTGAACCCGTACCGCTGTTCAAGTACCGCCCGTGCGGCAGCACCTCGGCCTCAGGGGATCCACGGGATGCGGCAGATCCGGGCTCCCGGCACACCTGCGGCAGTAGCCTCCGGCCATGGGGGAAGAGACGACCACCGAACCGCTCGACGACATGGCCGCGGCCGACTGGCTGGTGTCGGCCATCCCCGACTTCCATGGCCGGGTCATCGACCTGGTCACGGACACCTTCCCCGCGTACGCACGGATCTTCCATCGCCCCGATCAGGGCCTTCCCCACAGCGATCGGCCGAGCTCGTGGGCCGCGATGGCCGAAGACCGCGGCACCGTGTTCCACCCCGCTGCGCAGTTCACCGACCTGGCCCGTGAGGCCTATCAACCGGATGGAGAACGGATCCCGGGACCGCGGTTCGGGACACTCGATCGGATCACCCTGCCGCTCGTCATCGATCACCTGAACGCGCACACCGCCACCCCCGAGGTGTGCTGGTCCGCCCTGTGGGTCGGTTTTGGGAACTCTCCCGAACGATGGCGCGCCAAGCCCGGCTTTCGGCTGCCCGGTCGCGAGTACTGGCTCTTCTCGGGCGCGTTGAAGGACGTGGTCGATCTGTCGTCCGAGTTCGAGACCGCCGGACTCTCCGACGACTGGCGCAGGATGACTCGCGAGATGGGCATCATCCACTCACCCACGATCTGGTGGCCTCTTGACAGGTCCTGGCTGGTCCACTCGGAGATCGACTACGACTCCACGATCGTGGGCGGCACGCCTGCGCTGATCCACGAGCTCGTGGCGGACTCTGAGATCGAGGCTCTGCAGGTTGACGGAGACATCTCGCTGTATGCGAACGGCGACAGGATCAACGGCTCGTATCCGAGTGGCTGGCCGCAGAACGACTGAGGCTACGGCTCGCCACGAGAGTCGGGGGGATGCGACATCGGCATGAGCGCGGCGTTCAGGCGGTCCGGTCCTGGTGAACTCGCGGCGGCTGCTTCGCTTGCATGATCGCCTCGTCCCGCCGGGTGAGAACGAACATGCCGACCCAGAACCCGGAGATGGCACATGCGCCTGCGACGACCCTCAACGCTCGAACAAGCGCATGGTCGGCGGCAGCCACAGCCGACTCATCGAGATACTCGGCGACTGCAGCGAAGTACACCGCGAGCCCGCACACGACGAGGGAGAGCATCCCCACCACGCGGAGCAGCATCGGGTGGTCCGGTCGCTCGCCCTTGACGGGCTGGATCGTCGCGGGCTGTTCCTCGTTGCTCGTCGACACGGCTCCACCTTCTCACCCGGCCACGTCAGTCGCGCGCACATCGGCAAGAGCGGATGCTCGGTTCGCGGCTACTAGGAGACTTCCCGCAGGATCGGGGTCTGGCCAGACTGCGATCCAGGTGATCGGCGGGACGCTCTCATTGCGGCTGCCCACCCGGTTTCGGGTGTGGCTCACATCTGGACTGCGACCCGTCGACCACCGTGACGAGGAGTGGCTCCAGAGGGGTCTGCCCAGCTCGTAGTAGCAATGCCCACCTCGTCGTCCATTGGCACCGGCCACAAGACGAGGTGAGCAGATGAGCAACACGAAGAAGGGCGTGATCATCGGGGTCGATCCCCACAAGATGTCGGCGACCATCGAGGTCGTCGACACCCACGAACAGCTACTCGGTGGCGGTCGGTTCGACACCACCAACGCCGGCTATGCCGCCATGCGCCGTTATGTGAAGCAGTGGCCCGACCGCGTTTGGGCGGTCGAGGGCGCCAACGGCGCCGGCCGTCCGTTGGCGCAAAGACTCGTCGCGGCAGGCGAACGGGTCGTCGATGTTCCGGCCAAGCTCGCAGCGCGGGTGCGGCTCTTCGACACCGGTCACAACCGCAAGACCGACGCCCTGGACGCCCACTCCATCGCCGTCGTCGCGGTCCGCACCGAAGGGTTGCGGGTGGTGGTCGAGGACGGTGGACTCGAGGCGCTGCGGATGCTCACCGACCGCCGCGACGAGCTCGCCCACCAGCGGGTCCAGACGGTCAACCGGCTGCAGCGCCTGCTCAGCGAACTGCTGCCTGGCCAGCGCAAACGCGACCTGTCCGCCACCCAGGCCAAAGCCATGCTGGCCACCATCAGGCCCCGCGACATCGTCGGCAAGACCCGGCGCCGGATGGCCGCCGAGGAGATCGCCGACCTGGTCGCGGTCGACGCAAAGCTGAAGAAGATCAAGGCCGAGCTGAAGGCCGCGGTCCTCGCCCGCGGCTCGCACCTGATGGACATCTATGGCGTCGGACCAGCCGGCGCGGCCCGTGTCCTGGCCGACGTCGGCGACGTGGCCCGGTTCGTCGACCGGAACCGGTTCGCGTCCTGGACCGGGACCGCACCACTGGACGCCTCGTCCGGTGAGCAGACCCGGCATCGCCTGTCGCGGGCAGGGAACCGGCGGATGAACCACCTGCTGCACGTCGCGGCGATCGTGCAGATCCGTCACGACACCGAAGGCCGTGCCTACTACCGACGCAAGCTCGCCGCGGGCAAGACACCGATGGAGGCCCTGCGGTGTCTGAAGCGACGCCTGTCCGACGTCGTCTACCGCCAGCTCGTCGCCGACGCCGGGCGCAGCCCGCAGCCGGATGAGGCGAGTCCGGGAGGGCACTGCGGGGCGACACTTCAATCCAGCGCGGCCGACTCACACCCGCACATCGACACTTCGGATCAGCCACTTCCCGGACCCGCAGATCGGACGCTACGCCGACCATCTCTCGGTCGGAAGACCCTCACTCCAAGCGCTCCTTGACACAGAGGGGTGCCAGATCCGGACAGTCCTGGTCTAGCGTTCAGGCCGTGGCCGACACCCGTCTTCCTACGCCTGGATGGCGCGCAGTCGGCATGTGTTGGGACGGCGAGGAGTTCGACCTCGGCGGCGTGAATCCGTGGGAGCACGAGTGGGAGCGTTCCGAGCCAGAGCGCATCGTGGTTGCGCATCCGGAGTACCCCGCTCGGCGCCATGACGTTGACGTGTGGGTGATCCACGCGCCCGACAGAGTCGTGCGATTCGCGGCGGGCGAGATGTCCAACCTGGCGTGGGCCTTCTTCTTGCCGATACACGACTGACCTCAGTCGGTTGAGTGTCCGCGCATCGGCAGATCCGTACGTTCGGCGCAGAGAACTCCGCCAGATGCTCGTGGAGACGTCCCGGCGGGGTGACGCTCATGGCGTGATTGGCGCAAACGACGTTCTTGCATAGCCCTGACGATCCGCTCCGGCCACCAAGCACTCCGGTTTGGCGCGGCAGATCCGAACGCTCAACGGTTGAACCTCGGCCGCCGTCTCAGGTGCAGGAAGCGAAACGCCGCTTCCGGTCGCTGAGTCGAGTCCGTGTGCACCTGTGTCAGGCCGTGCGCCGTCAGCTCGCCACTGGCCGCGAGACGAGACGAGGGTCGGACGTCGCATCACATCTGCAACCGCGGGTCTTCGCTCGGGTCGTCGTACGGGTCCGGACACCCCTTCTCGACGGCGTCGAGATCCAGCTCGAAGTGCCACGGCTCGTTGTCGTACACCTGGCACAGGCCGTAGTCGGCGCCGTGCTGCGCCAGCCAGTCGACGGCACTACTCGGCCCCAGGTCGACGGCCGCGCCCGACTCGTGCACGGACGTGCCGGGCCGCGCGACCCAAGCCGCGGCCGCGGCCTCCGAGCCGTGCTCGGCGACTGCCTCCTCGAACAGCAGCGACTGGTACGCCTTCGACCGCCACCCGCTGTTGACAATGATGCCGACGCCCTGAGCGGACGCGTCCACCGTGGCGGCGCGGAGCTCCTCGAGGAGCCGGCTGTCCAGTCGGATCAGCCCGGGGTGGTCGTCGTACACCGTCGCGCCGGCAGGCAGCATGCCGTCCGCGAAGCCACGCGACGCTCCGGACGGCGGCTGGGGCGGACCTTCGGGGACCGGGGCCGGCAGCGCGACGAACGACGACGGGTCCTGGGTTGGTGCGCAACCGAGGGCGAGCATCGCGACGAGGGCGAGCGCAGAGGGGAGACGTCGTGTCATGCGACCAGTGAAGAGAGCGCGACGTTGYCGCAGCGTATGCCGTTTTCCATACGCCGAGCACACACGGCCCTCTCTACGATCGGGACATGCGCGTGCTGATCGTCGAGGACGAGCCCCTGATGGCGGGCGCCATCCGCGACGGCCTGCGGCTCGAGGCGATCGCAGCAGACGTCGCCGGTGACGGCGATACCGCACTCGAGCTGCTCGGGGTGAACTCCTACGACATCGCCGTCCTCGACCGCGACATCCCGGGGCCCTCCGGCGACGAGGTCGCCGCGCAGATCGTCGCGTCCGGCTCGGGCCTGCCGATTCTCATGCTGACCGCCGCCGACCGGCTCGACGACAAGGCGTCCGGCTTCGAGCTCGGCGCCGACGACTACCTCACCAAGCCGTTCGAGCTTCGGGAGCTGGTCCTCCGACTGCGCGCCCTGGACCGCAGGCGCGGTCACCACCGGCCACCGGTGCGTGAGCTCGCTGGGCTGCGCGTCGATCCGTTCCGGCGCGAGGTGCACCGCGACGGACGCTACGTCGCCCTCACCCGCAAGCAGTTCGCCGTGCTCGAGGTCCTCGTCGCAGCTGAAGGCGGGGTGGTGAGCGCCGAGGAGCTGCTGGAGCGGGCCTGGGACGAGCACGCCGACCCGTTCACCAACGCCGTACGCATCACGGTGTCCGCGCTGCGCAAGCGCCTCGGCGAGCCCTGGGTGATCGCCACCGTGCCCGGGGTGGGCTACCGCATCGACGTGTCGGACGCCGACCGTCGTGGCTAGGCCGCCCGGCCCCAGCGTCCGGCTGCGGCTGACCCTGAGCTATGCGGGCTTCGTGCTGGTCGCGGGCACTGGGCTGCTGGTCGTGGTGTGGGTCTTCCTGCTGCGCTACGTGCCCGACGAGGCCGGGTCGACCAGTGGACTCGGCGCGCCGGACGGCGCCTTCGGCAGCACGTTCATGCCGGGCCGCTCCGACCTCTGGAACGCCTTCGCACCCAAGGCCGCGCTGATGATGGGCCTGCTCCTCGTCGTCGGGCTGGCCGGCGGCTGGGTCCTCGCGGGCAGGATGCTCGCGCCGCTCGACCGCATCACCGCAGCCACCCGCGCCGCAGGCAGCGGCGCGCTCGACCACCGCATCCGGCTGCCCGGCCGCGACGACGAGTTCCGCGAGCTGGCCGACGCCTTCGACGCCATGCTCGAGCGCCTCGAGCGCCATGTCGCCGAGCAGCAGCGATTCGCGGCCAACGCCTCGCACGAGCTGCGTACGCCGCTCGCGATCACCCAGACGTTGCTCGACGTGGCCGCGAAGGACCCCGACCCGGACGTCGACCTGCTCGTGGAGCGGCTGCGCACGGTCAACACCCGGGCCATCGACCTCACCGAAGCGCTGCTGGTGTTGAGCCAGGCGGACCAGCGCAGCTTCGAGCGAGAGCTCGTCGACCTGTCGCTCCTCGCGGAGGAGGCGAGCGAAGTGCTGCTCCCGCTCGCCGAGGACCGCGGCGTCACGATCACGACCGCGGGCGAGGCGGCTGGGACGTCTGCCTCACGCGCGCTGCTGCTCCAGCTGACCACGAACCTGCTGCACAACGCGATCGTGCACAACGTGCCGTCCGGCGGCGGCGCGTGGGTCACCACCCGGACCACCGAGTCGGGGGTTGCCCTCGTCGTTGAGAACACCGGCGACCGCCTCGATCGAGTCCTCGTTGCGACGCTGGCCGAGCCGTTCCGACGTGGCTCCGGACGGCTGCACGACGACCACGGGGGCGTCGGCCTCGGCCTTGCGATCGTGCAGCGGATCGCCGCGGCGCACGACGGGACGCTCTCGCTCGACCCGCGTCCGGGCGGGGGGTTGGTCGCAACCGTCAGCCTGCCGCGACGCTGACCGGTGAACACCCCTCACCGGACGTGTGGCTGCACGTCACACGCTCCGGGTGATGCCCTGCGCCGCGCGGCGCTGGACAGTGATCGGGCGGTGTCGTGGCGGCGCGACCTCCCGTCGACGAAGGGAGCGAAGGATGCCTGTCACCTCTGACGAGCCAGCGGCTCGACTCACCGATGCCCAGGTCGGCGAGGTGTTGGCACTGGCGAGGGACGCGGACAGCGTCGAGCTCAAGATGACGGTGCCGGACTCCTACCGGCGGCAGGCAGCCGCCTCCCTGGGGGTCGACCCGCTCGACGCCCAGATCCGGCAGGTGTACTTCTTCGACACCCCCGACCTGGCCCTCAACGCGGTCGGTGTGGTCGCCCGGGCCCGCCGGGTCCAGGGGCGGGGGGACGACTCCGTGATCAAGCTGAGGCCCGTGGTCCCCGCGGACGTCCAGGAGGAGCGGGCATCCGACAACCTGGTGGTCGAGGTCGACGCCATGCCGGGTGGCTTCGTGTGCTCGGCGTCCATGAAGGGCGTGCTCGGCTCGAAGGCCGTCAAGGAGGTCGCGGCGGGACGCAAGGGCATCCGCACGCTGTTCTCCAAGGAGCAGCGGTCGTTCTACAAGGCGCACGCGCCCGAGGGCGTGGCGCTGGACGACCTGTCCATCCTGGGGCCCATCACGGTCTTCAAGCTCAAGATCCGACCTCCGGAGCTGAGCAGGCGCATCGTCGCGGAGCTCTGGTTCTATCCCGACGGGTCGAGGATCCTCGAGCTGTCGGCCAAGGCCGCGCCCTCCGAGGCCTTCCAGGCCACGGCCGAGCTGCGGGCCTTCCTGGCCGCCAAGGGCCTGGACGTCTCGGGCGAGCAGCAGACGAAGACGAAGACAGCGCTCGAGTTCTTCGCTGCCGAGCTCTCCGGGGATTCGGGCGCCGCGCCGGCCGTCGGGCCGGGGTGAACCGGACAGTCCAGCGGTCCCATGAGCCCCGGTGTGCCGCCTGACAGCGTCGTAGCCTCCCCTGCGAGGTCCGTCCTCCGCTTCCTGCCGATCCTCGAGCAGGTGCGCCAGTACCAGGGGGACTGGCTGCGCGGTGACCTCGTCGCCGGTGTCGTGGTGGCGGCCCTGATCATCCCCAAGAACCTCGGCTACGCCGAGATTGCCGGCGTGCCGCTCGAGAACGGGCTCTACGCCGCCGCTGCCGGGACGATCCTCTACGCCCTGTTCGGCACCTGCCGCCAGATCTCGATGGGTCCCAGCTCGGGCCTGGCGGCCGTGGCCGGCGGCGCGGTGCTGGCGGCCAGCCTGAGCGACCCCGCCGACGCGGCCACCCTGGTGGCGGGCATCACGCTGACGAGCGGCTTGTTCTTCCTCGCGCTCGCAGTGTTCCGGATGGGGTGGTTGTCCCAGTTCCTGTCCCGGGCTGTCGTCACCGGGTTCCTCTTCGGCGCAGCCATCGACGTCGTCATCGGCGAGCTGCCCAAGCTGACCGGCACCGACAGCGAGGGCAGCAGCTCGTTCCAGGAGCTCTGGTCGTGGCTGTCCACGCTGGACCAGGCGCACCTCGCCACCGTGGTGGTCGGGGTCGTGGCCCTCGTCGTCGTCTTCGGCCTCCGCTGGATCGCCCCGCAGGTCCCCGGCGCGCTCGTGCTGCTCGTGGGCGGACTCGTCGCGTCGGGCGTGCTGGATCTCGGGGACCAGGGGGTCGCCCTCGTCGGAGACATCCCGAGAGGGCTGCCGTCGTTCGAGGTGCCCGATCCCGGCCTGCTGGTGGACCACGCCGGCACGGTCCTCGTGGCCGCCTTTGCGCTCGTGATGATCGGTTTCTCCCAGACCGCGGGGGACGCCCGGGCGATGGCAGCCAGGCACCACTACCGGGTCGACATCGATCAGGAGTCCGTCGCCCAGTCAGCCGCCAACATAGGCGCGGGCGTCCTCCACGGGATGCCGGTCTCCACGAGCCTCTCCGCCACCTCGTTGAACGACCGGTCGGGCGCGCGCACCGGTCTCGCGTCGCTGACGTCGGGAGTCACCGTCCTCCTGGCACTCCTCTTCCTCGCCCCCCTCTTCTCGTCGCTGCCCAAGCCGGTCCTCTCCGCCTTGATCATCGAGGCCGTCGTCATGGGGATGATGGACTTCGAGGAGATGCGACGCCTGCGCAGGGTGTCGAGGGCCGACTTCTGGGTGGCCGTGGCGGCGATCCTCGGGACCCTGGTGTTCGGCATCCTCGCCGGTGTGGTGATCGGCATCGCGCTGTCCCTGGTGTGGCTCGTGTACGTCGTCACGCACCCGCTCGTGTCGACGCTCGGCCGTGAGCACGGCACGCAGGTGTTCCGGGACCTCGACACCCATCCCGAGGACGAGACGACCCCCGGGATCGTGGTGCTGAGGATGGACGGCGGGGTCTTCTTCGCGACTGCTGACGCGTTCGTCGACCAGGTTCGCGCCGCCGTGCTCGATCCCGGCGTGGGCGGCGTGGTGCTGCACTTCGCGGGCGTCAACTTCATGGACTCCCAAGGGGCGGCGACGGTGTCGGAGATGATCCGGATGGCGGAGGAGTCGGATGTGGAGCTGCGGTTGGCGGCTGTCCGGCCGGGGGTGCGAGACGTGCTCGAGCGGGAAGGTGCGGTGGACCTGTTGGGGGCCGATCGCATCCACGGCAATGTCCACCGAGCCGTGGCCGCGCTGGGAGCGACCCGCTTCCTGCCGGTTCACGGGTCCGGGGACTCCGAGAAGGATGAGAGACAGTGACCATGAGCGACCACACGATCCACCCGTCCGCGCCGGCCGTCGTTCCACGCTGGGAGTGGCGCACGTTCGGCGACGCCCTCGACGCCCTCGACGCCCTGGCACCGTTGCGGACCACCGCGCCCGTCGAGAGCGACGAGACCTACGTCCTGTCGATGCACGGCGACGCCTCGGTCAAGGTCCGCGCGGGAGTCCTGGACGTCAAGGTCCTGCAGCGGCTGAGCGGCGCCGGTCTGCAGCTGTGGGTGCCGACGATGAAGGCCCCCTTCCCGCTGGATGCCGCAGCGGTCGCGGGCGCCTTCGCCGCGCTCGGCGTGCCACCGCCGGAGACCCGGCGGACCGATCTCAGCCTCGAGCAGCTGCTGCAGGAGCTGGTCGCTCCGCGTGACGACCTGCGGCTCGTGGAGATCCACAAGCGCCGTCGCCGGACGCTCGTGGACGACTGCATGGTCGAGCTCACCGAGGTGAGCGCCGAGGGAGTGACCAGCCGGACCGTCGCCGTGGAGTCCCCGGACCCGGGCCTCGTGTCGCGGACGATCGGCCGGCTGGGGCTCGACGGTCGGCCCAACGTCTGCGTCGCCAGGGGGCTCAAGTCGCTGCTCGGGTGGGGACCGAGGCGGTTCGCCGTCCTCGACGTCGGCACGAACTCGGTCAAGTTCGCACTCGGTCGGCGCGACGATGGTGGCACCCCGCGGATCGAGACGGAGACTGCCGTGGTCACCCGGCTCGGCGAGGGCCTGGTGGCGGCAGGTGGGCTGACGGCCGCCTCGATGGGCCGCACGGTCGACGCCATCGAGGGCCTGGTCGACGACGCCCGACGAGGGGGTCCGCTCGACATCGTCGCCGTGGGCACGGCGGGGCTACGACAGGCATCGAACCGGGACGAGTTCCTCGCGGCCGTCCACGGCCGCTGCGGGGTCACCGTGGAGGTCATCTCGGGCCGGGACGAGGCACGGCTCGCGTACATGGCCGCCGTGTCGACCCTCCCGCTGACGGGTGACCGGCTGCTGGTGTTCGACTCCGGCGGCGGCAGCAGCCAGTTCACCTTCGGGAGCGCGGACCGGATCGAGGAGCAGTTCAGTGTCGACGTGGGCGCCGTGCGGTTCGCCGAGCGCTTCGGGCTCGCGGACGCCGTGCCCCGCGAGACCGTCGACGCGGCGCTCGACGCGATCGCGGCCGAGCTCGCCGAGCTGGCGGACCGACCTCGACCGGACATGGTGATCGCGATCGGAGGCACCTCCACCAACCTGGCGGCCATCAGGCACGGCCTGGACCGCTACGACCCGGACGTGGTCCACGGGACCGTCGTCGACGTGGACGAGGTGGACCGACAGATCGAGGCGTTCCGGACTCGCTCCACGGAACGACGGCGTGAGATCGCCGGCCTGCAGCCGGCCCGGGCCGAGGTGATCCTCGCCGGGGCGTGCGTCGTCCGCACGATCCTCAGGCTCACGGGGCAGGACGCCGTGACCGTCAGCGACCGCGGGTTGAGGCACGGTGTCATCGCCGAGAGGTTCGGTACCCCGCGACCTCGGTGAGCCTGCAGGCCGCGTCGGCTCAGCCCCGCGCTCGCCGCTCGTCGGCGGCGAGGCGCAGGTCGCGCCAGTCGGTGACGGCGAGCCGCGATGCCGAGGCCAGCTGCGCGAGGTCGCCCGAGGCGACGGTCCAGACGTCCTCGACGACCTCGGGCGGTGGGGCCGCGTCGCCGTGGCTGTCGTGCCAGGCGAGCTCGAGGAGCTCCAGGAGGTCGAGCGCAGCGTCGGCCCGGTCGCCGTACTCCAGCGTCGCGCGGTCGCGTGCGCCCTCGCGCCGCTCGTCCCTGCTGCGCGCCGCGACCGAGTGCGGGACCCGTCCACCGCTGCCGGCGCCGACAGCGCCGTCCCGGACCATCACCAGACGGGCCGTCGCGGTCGGACCGTGCTCATCGTGTGCAGCAACGCATCGCGGCGTACCGCCCGCACCTCGCCCAGCTTCACCTGGCACTCCCAGCAGCGGTCGGTCGGGACGCAGCACATCGCGTCACGGACCTCGGCCTCCAGCTGGTCTGCGTGGGCGCTCCTGCTCAGGACGCTTCCCATGGTCTTCCTCCCCTGTCGTTGCCCTTCGAGTGTGACCGGGGCAGCGACACGGCCGCATCAGCATTACTACCGATGTCTGGACCGGTGCCCCGGACCAGCGGGAGCAGCCCGACCGCTTCGCACGGCGATACCCTGCCGGCGTGCCCGTGACCGTACGTCGAGCGAACGAGGCCGACGCCGCGGGCCTGTCCCGGCTCGCGGGGCTCACCTTCCCCCTCGCCTGCACCCCGCAGACCCCGGCCGACCTCCTCGCGGCCCACATCGCCACGCGGCTCGACCCGGCGAGCTTCCGTAGCCACGTCGGCGACCCGGCCTGCACCCTGTTCCTCGCCGAGGACGGGACGGGCGGTGACCCGGTCGGTTACACGATGCTGGTCCTCGAGGAGCCGTCCGACCCGGACGTCGCGCGAGCCATCCGCCACCGCCCCACGGTCGAGCTGGTGCGGTTCTACGTCCACCCGGAGCACCACGGCTCGGGGACGGCCGGGCTCCTGATGGAGCACACGCTCGCGGCGGCCGCCGGCACCGAGGCGCGGGGGGCCTGGTTGGGGGTCAGCGAGGAGAACGCCCGCGCCAACGCCTTCTACGCCCGCCACGGCTTCGAGCCGGTCGGACGCAAGAGGTTCCACATCGGGGACGCCTGGGAGGACGACGTCGTGCGGGAGCGCGTGCTCCTCACCTCGTAGCCGTCTCCGCACCGGTCCATACCGGTCAACCCGTTCCGGGGACAGCGGCCTTCGTCTCCCCTACCCTCGTTCTCGGACCCAGCCCTCGGTGCCTCTGGCCGACCGTCGGGCGAGTCTGTCCGCCCGGTTTGCGTCGGCTAGAGATCCACCTCGCCGACGATCCGGGTGGTCGCGTCGCCCGAGACCCACACCCGGTCGGCCACGGCCTCGAGCCGGACCCGCCCCTCGCGACCGATGACGCTGCCCTGGCGCGAGGTGTACGACGGCGGCAGCGCGCCGGTGCCGATGAGCCACTGGGCGAGCCCGGCGTTGGCGCTCCCCGTGACCGGGTCCTCCCCGAACTCCCGGCCGTCGGCGTAGAACGCACGCACCTCGACGTCGGCACCGAGCTCGTCGGCGGACGTCGCGTCCCAGCGACCGAGGACGGTCACCTTGAGGTCGGTGAAGGCGGCGATGTCGGGCACGACGCCGACGACCGCGTCCGCCGAGCCGAGGTCGACACCGACCCAGCCGGGGCCGTTGTCGATCCACGCCATGTCCTCGACGGCCGCGTCGGTGACGCCGAGCGCGCGCACGATGCGGGCCCGCAGGTCCGCGTCGACCGGCCCGGACCGGCGCAGGGGCGGGGCGGCGAACCCGAGCCGCGGCGAGCGTCGTACGTCGACGAGCCCGGTGCCGCACTCCTGCACCACCACGTCGCCGCGGGGCACTCCCCCTGCCTCCAGCCACGCATGGGCGCTGCCGATGGTGGGGTGGCCCGCGAACGGCAGCTCGCCGGTGGTCGTCCAGATCCGCACCCGGTAGTCGGCGGCCGGGTCGGTCGGCGCGGACAGGAAGGTCGTCTCGGACAGGTTGGTCCACCGCGCGACGTGCGCCATCTGCTCGTCGGTGAGGCCGTCGGCGTCGTGCACGACCGCGAGCGGGTTGCCGAGCCACGGCTCGGCGCTGAAGACATCGACCTGGCGGAAGGGCAGCACCCGCCGATCCAAGCACAGCTCCGGACGGGGGCGGGCGGTCAGGCGTGGGCCGCCCACCTGCGGGCCGCCTCGTCCGCCGCTGCCGAGACCAGTGCGGCGAGCTCGGGGCGGTCCGGCACCGGGAACGAGACATACGCACCCCGTCCTCCGGCGACCGGTCGTCCGTAGGCCTTCGCAGCGAGCGTGCCGTCGGGCAGCATCCTGACCGTCAGCGACTGGAGCTCGAACTCCTCGTCGCGGCGCGTGTCGCGCCAGCGCAGCTCCTCGGGGATCACGACGTTGATGGCGAGGGCACTGAGGTCCACCGGTGCGTCCATGGCGTCACCCTCGCACGTGGCGCCCACGCCCTCAGGTCAGCGCCAGGACGTCCCGCCAGAGCGAGACCAGCGCGATGGTGGCCCACGCGGCGAACACGCCACGGAGCACCCATGCGGCGGCGGGAGCGCGACCAACGAGCTCCAGACCCGGCGGCGTACCACCCGCGCGGAGCATCACGGCATGCATCAGCGGGCCGTACGCGGCCGGAACGGCCACGAACAGGCCGATCGCGAGCCACAGCGGTTCCAGCAGGATGAAGTCGACCCCGGTCGGGTGCACCACGAGGCTGCCGGCCACCACACCGGGAGGCACGCTGATGCTGAACCACTGGAACCATGCCGGCCCGACCAGCAGCGGCCGTGCCACCAGGTAGGTCAGCCATCCCACGATGCCGACGGCGACCCCGACCACGGCGAGGTTGACCGAGCCGTCAAGAGTCACGACTCCCATCTCGAAGCCGTCGTCGCTGATCCGCCCGTGCGCCTGCGGATTCTGGCGGGCGAGCAGTGACATCGCGAGCCGGGAGAGCACACCGACGCAGAAGACGCCCGTCGCCACCGCGACCACCAGCGCCGAGAGGACGTAGCGCGCACGCACGGCACACCCCCTTCCCTTCCCGATGTGCATCGTCCTCCGTGCCGCGGGCCGAACGGAAGGCAGGTCCAGACGGGTTCGGCGCCGCGTACGTGCGACGTGCCGCCAAACGGGGGCGCTCCACCCCGCCGACGCGGCGACCCGCGCGCTGCTGGGCCCGACCTAGGCTCCGGCCAGCACCTCGAGCGCCTGCCGGTAGCCGTCGATCCCCTGCCCGACGATCGTCGCCACCGCGTGCGGCTCGATCACGGAGGTGTGGCGGAACTCCTCGGCACGCTGCTTCGGGTCGGAGATGTGCACCTCGACCAGCGGTGCGGTGAGCTGGGCGCACGCGTCCCAGAGCGCGAGGGAGTAGTGGGTCCACGCGCCGGCGTTGAGCACCACGCGAAGGCCGTCGTCAGCGGCGGTGTTCAGCCAGTCGAGGAGCTCGCCCTCGTGGTTGGTCTGGCGGACCTCCACCTCGAGACCCAGGTCGCGACCCCACTCGACGCACTGGTGGGCGAGCTCGGCATGGGTGGTCGAGCCGTAGATCTCCGGCTGTCGACGACCGAGCCGGCCCAGGTTGGGGCCGTTGAGGACGAGCACCTTCGTCATGACTCTCCCCCGATCGCGGCGTAGGCCGCCCGCAGGTCGTCCTCGCTGGGCCCGGCGAGGATCCGCGGCGTGGCGAGGTCGTCCAGCACGACGAAGCGCAGCTGCGAGCCGCGTGCCTTCTTGTCGACCTTCATCGCGGCGTGCAGGTCGTCGAAGGAGGCGGCGTCGTACGTCGTCGGCAGCCCCACGCGGGACAGCGCGTCGCGGTGCCGCTCGACGAGGGCGGGGTCGAGGCTGCCGGCCCGGGCGGCGAGCTCGGCGACGTAGACGCACCCGATGGCGACGGCCTCGCCGTGGCGGACGGCGTAGTCGCTGGTGCGCTCGATCGCGTGGGCGAGGGTGTGGCCGTAGTTGATCACCTCGCGACCGGGGTGGCCGTCGGCGCCGCCGGTCTCCTTGAGGTCGTCGACGACGACGTCGACCTTGACCCGGATCGCCCGCTCGACGAGCTCGCGCAGCTCGGCGGAGTCCCAGGTCAGGTCCGCCGGGTCGGCGCCCTCGACGATGTCGAGGATGGCGGGGTCGGCGACGAAGCCGCACTTCACGACCTCGCCCAGCCCGGCGACGAGCTCCTCGTGCGGCAGCGTCTCCAGCAGCGCCAGGTCGCACAGCACACCGGCGGGCTCGTGGAAGGAACCGACGAGGTTCTTGCCGGCGCCCGTGTTGATGCCGGTCTTGCCGCCGACCGCGGCGTCGACCATGGCCAGCAGGGTGGTGGGCACGTGGACGACGCGGACGCCACGCAGCCACGTCGCGGCGACGAACCCGCCGAGGTCGGTGGTCGCTCCCCCGCCGATGGTCACGACCGCGTCGGACCGGGTGAAGCCGGCCTCGCCGAGCGCCTCCCAGCAGTCGGACGCGACGGGCGCGGTCTTGGCGCGCTCGCCGTCGGGGAGCCCGAGCGCGAGGACGTCGTAGTGCTCCACCAGGGCGTCGACCACCGGGTCGGCCAGCTCGCCCAGCGTGCCGGCGTAGAGCACCGCGACCCGCTCGACCGACTCGCCCAGCAGCGCCGGCAGCCGCTCGGGCAGCCCGTGGCCGACGACGACGTCGTAGGGGGCGGCACCGCCGACGTGCAGCACGGTGTCGCCGGACTCCTGCCGGACCGGTGGGTCGGACTTCTGGGGCTGGCGCTGGGTGTGCTGCTGCGGACGCTGCTGGGTCCGCTGCTGGGTCCGCTGCTGCTGCTTCCGGGTCTGGCGCTTCGTCATCCGAGCAGCCTCCGGACCTCGGCCGCCACCTCGTCGGCGGTGCGGCCGTCCGTGTCGACGGTGTGGGCCGACACGGACTCGTAGACGGGGATGCGCTCGTCGAGAAGCGCCTTGATGCGCGCGCGCACGTTGCCGAGCAGGAGCGGTCGCCCGACCCCGAGGCCGACCCGCTTCACGGCGTCGGCGAGGCCGACCCGCAGGAAGACGACCGGCAGCCCGGCCAGCAGCTCGCGCGTCTCCGGCCGCAGGACCGCACCACCGCCGAGCGCCAGCACCCCCTCGTGCTCCGCGAGCGCAGCGGCGACCGCGGCCGCCTCGAGGTCGCGGAAGTGGTCCTCGCCCGACTCGACGAAGATGTCGGAGACCGCGCGGCCGGTCGCGGCCTCGATGTCGGCGTCGGTGTCGCGCACGGGCAGGTCCCAGGCGTCGCCGAGCAGGCCGGCGACCGTCGTCTTGCCGGACCCCATGGGCCCGACCAGCACCACGCGCGGGCTCATCGGAGGCTCACCGGAAACGGAGGGTGTCGAGGTAGGACTCGGCGTTGCGCCGCGTCTCCTGCACCGAGTCGCCGCCGAACTTCTCCACCACGGCGTCGGCCAGCACGAGCGCCACCATCGCCTCGGCGACGATGCCGGCCGCGGGCACGGCGCACACGTCGGAGCGCTGGTGGTGCGCGACGGTCGCCTCACCGGTGGCCACGTCGACCGTGCGCAGCGCCTTCGGCACGGTGGCGATGGGCTTCATCGCGGCGCGCACCCGCAGCACGTCACCGGTGGACATGCCGCCCTCAGTGCCGCCGGAGCGGCCGGAGGTGCGGCGCAGGCCGTCGTCGGTCGTGACGATCTCGTCGTGCGCGAGCGAGCCGGGGGTGTCGGCGAGCTCGAAGCCGTCGCCGACCTCGACGCCCTTGATCGCCTGGATCCCCATCAGCGCGCCGGCGAGCCTGGCGTCGAGGCGCCGGTCCCAGTGCACGTGGGAGCCGAGGCCCGGCGGGAGGCCGTGGACGACGACCTCGACGACGCCGCCGAGGGTGTCGCCGTCCTTGTGGGCCTGGTCGATGCGGGCGACCATCGCGGCGCTCGCCTCGGGGTCGAGGCAGCGGACCTCGTCGGCGTCGAGGCGCTCGACGTCGTCGGGAGCGGGGATGAGGCCAGCGGGCGCCTTGACGCCGCCGAGCGAGACCACGTGGGACACGATGCGGGCGCCGACGGCCTGCTCGAGGAAGTTGGACGCCACGCGGCCGAGCGCGACGCGGGCCGCGGTCTCGCGGGCGGACGCGCGCTCGAGGATGGGACGGGCCTCGTCGAAGTCGTACTTCTGCATGCCGACGAGGTCGGCGTGGCCGGGCCGCGGACGGGTCAGCTTGGCGTTGCGGGCGAGCGCCTCGAGCTCGACGGGGTCGACGGGGTCGGCCGACATGACCTTCTCCCACTTCGGCCACTCGGTGTTGCCGACCTCGATGGCCACGGGACCGCCCTGGGTCTCACCGTGGCGCACGCCGCCGAGCACGCGGACCTGGTCCTGCTCGAACTTCATCCGGGCGCCGCGGCCGTAGCCGAGCCGGCGCCGGGCCAGTGAGTCGGCGAGGTCGTCGGTCGTGACGCGGACGTGGGCGGGCAGCCCCTCGAGGATCGCCACCAGCGAGGGACCGTGGGACTCGCCTGCTGTGAGCCATCGGAGCATGGGTGAAGTCTCTCAGCCCCACATGCGCGCAGCGAGCGCAGTCCCCCAGACGAGACCCACCAGCGCGCCACCGACCATGAACGGACCGAAGGGGAACGACCTCTTGAGCAGGCTGCGGTCGCGTCGCGCCAGCAGCACGACGAGCGCCGGGACGACGAACAGCATGAAGCTCGCCCACAGGCCGATCGCCAGCGCGCCCCACCCGGTCCAGCCGAGCACGAGCCCGACCGGCGCGGCCAGCCGCACGTCGCCGAAGCCCATCCCGGCCGACCGCACGAACCACAGCACCCAGAAGAAGGACCGGGCGAGCACCATCGCGACGAGGGCGCGCACGAGTGCCTCACGCTCCCCCGTCGCGAGGCCCACCACCGTCACCACGACGATCGCGGCGAGGGTCACGGGTACGACGACGACGCGGGGCAGCAGGCGGGTGTGCCAGTCGATCACCGACAGGGCGACCGCGACCGGGGTCAGCGGCACCAGCCACAGCAGCGGCCAGTCGAGCCCGGTGACCGCGCCGAGCAGCGCCGCCGCCACGGCCGACATCAGCGCGCTGCGCCACGCGAGACCCGGCCGGGCGGCGATGTCGGCGTAGAGCATCTTGGGGGGCTCGTCGGCGGGCGGCGCGTCCTCCGCCACCTGCTTCGGCGCGGGCTCCGGCACGCGCGCGACCAGCCGCGGGACCAGCAGGCCGCCCACCCCGGCGAGCAGAGCCGCGACGAGCGCGGCGAGCGCAGGGTCGGTCAGGGTGTCGGTCACGGGGTCATTCAACCGGCATGGCGCGCCGCAAGGGCGCGTTCGCCGGCTTCTCGCAGCACGTCGACCGCGACCGTCCGTCCGGTGAACAGCTCGACCTGAAGCACCGCCTGGTGCACGAGGAGGTCCAGGCCGCCGACGACCGTGCGGCCCGCCGCCGCGGCGACGAGGGGCGTGGGCCACGGGTCGTACAGCACGTCGAAGACGACCGGCACGTCCGCGCAGCCCGCGACCAGCTCGGGCGTCTGGGCCGACGCCGGGATGGTCGACACCAGGATGTCGGAGCCGGCGGGTCCGGCGCCCAGCGTCGACACCACGACCTCGGGCGCAGCCGGGTGCGCCCGGAGGGCGGCGAGGGTCTCGGTCGCCCGGGCCTCCTCACGCACCGCCAGGACGATCGTGCGCACGCCGAGGTCTGCCAGCGCCAGCCCGACCGAGGTGGCCGTCGCACCACCGCCGAGGATCGTCGCGGTCACCAGTGGGGTCGACGCGCGCTCACGGATGGCGGCGACCGCCCCGGGCAGGTCGGTGTTGTCGCCGACCCGGGTGCCGTCGTCCTCGATCACCAGCGTGTTGACGGCGCCGGCCAGGCGCGCACGGTCGGTGACCCGGTCAACCAGGGGCAGCGCCTCGCGCTTGAGGGGCATGGTCAGCGAGAGCCCGCGCCACTCCCGGCCGAGTCGCGAGAGGAACTCCCCGAGGTCGCCGGACCCGACCCGGTGGGCGTCGTAGGTCCAGTCCAGTCCCAGATCGACGTACGCCGCCCGGTGCAGCGCCGGCGACAGCGAGTGGGCGATCGGGTCGCCCAGCACGCCGCAGCGCCGGCCCGGCCCGCTGCTCACGTCAGCGGGCTCGGGGTCGGGCTCAGCATCGGTCGGAGGTCTCGCAGTAGGTCTTGTACTCGTCGCGCCCCTCGAGGAAGCCGTCGTAGTCCTCGTAGAACTTGGTCTCGCCCGTCGAGAGGTCGACCGTGACGTAGTAGTACCAGTCGCCGTCGGCGGGGTTGGCGGCTGCTGCGATGGCGTCGTCACCCGGCGACTCGATCGGGGTCGGCGGGAGACCGGCGTTGATGCGCGTGTTGTAGGGCGTGTCCTCGGCCAGCTGGTCGGGGGTCAGCTCCGTCGAGCCGGGCGAGAGCCCGAGACCGTAGGCGATCGAGGCGTCGATGCCGAGCGTGCCGTTGGTGCCGCCCTTGTCGCCGGGCCCGTCGAGACGGTTGTAGATCACGCGGGAGATCTTGGGCATGTCGTCGCCGCGGCCCTCGGCCTCGATCAGCGAGGCGATGATCATCAGCTCGCCGGGCGTCTTGCCGAGCTCGGCGGCCTTCTCCTCGAGGCCGGCGGCGTCCGCGGCCTCGCGCCAGCGGTCGACCATCATCTTGAGGATGCGGGGCGGCTTCATGCCCGGCTTGATCTCGTAGGTGGCCGGGAACAGGTAGCCCTCGGCGTTGCCGTCGGCGTAGTCGGGCAGCCCGAGGCGGTCGGGCTGCTGGAGCGCCCGGTTCCACGCCTGCTCGGGGTAGTCGGTGTTCTCGGCGAGCGTCGAGACGATCTCGGTGAGCCGGAGGCCCTCGGGGATCGTGACGGTCGGGAACCCGATGAGGTTGTCGGGGTCGACGAGGACCTCGAGGGCGTCGGCTGCCTTCATCTGCTTCTGGAGCTCGTAGGCACCGACCTGGATGCCGGCCGCGTCGGGCTCGCCGGCGGCCGCGTCGATGAAGGCCTGGACCGACTTGGTGACGCCGTCGGCCTTGAGGTTGCGGCCGATCTGGGCGGTCGAGTCGCCCTCGTTGACGGTGAACTCGACCGAGCCCTTGCCCGGGCCCGGGTAGTCGTCGGGTCCCTGGAACTGGTCGGCGACCCACGAGACGCCCTGCGTCAGCGCGACGTAGAAACCCCCGAGGAGCACCACGAGCGCGACCAGCACCGCGAAGCAGCCCTTGAGGCCGCGTCCCTTGCGGCGCTTGCCGCCCGGGACGTAGTCGCGCTCCTCGAGCTCCTCGCGCTCGTCCGCGCGCACGTCGTCGTCCGGACGGGTCTCGTGCTCACTCATCTGTCTCCGTCACCTCGACGATCTCTCCCGGTGCGTGTCCACTCGACCGCTCCGTGTCCAGTGCAGTCTGCAGGATCAGCACGGCCGCTGCCTGATCGACGACGGCGCGCCGCTTGGCCCCGTGGCGCCCCTGCTCGCGCAGGATCGACTCGGCGGACACCGTGGTCAGTCGTTCATCACACAGCCTCACGGGCACGGGGGCAACTCGGCGAGCCAGCCGGCCGGCGAGCGCACGCGCCTTCTCCGCCGCCGGGCCCTCGGTCCCGTTGAGCGAGCGCGGCAGCCCGACCACGACCTCGACCGCCTCCATCTCGGCGACGAGCTGTGCGAGACGACGTACGTCGCCCCGGCCGCTGCGCACCGTCTCGACGGGGGTGGCGAGGAAGCCCGAGGGGTCGCTGCTCGCGACGCCGATCCGGGCGTCGCCCGGGTCGACGCCGAGCCGCACGCCGGTCCGCATCCTCAGCCCTGCACCTTCTCCGCGACCTCACGGGTCACCAGCGCGAGGGCCTCGTCGATGCGCGAGGCGTCGGTGCCGCCGCCCTGGGCGACGTCGTCCTTGCCGCCGCCCTTGCCGCCGAGGAGCGGCCCGACGGTGCGGACCAGCTCGCCGGCGGACAGCCCGCGGGCACGCGCCTCGTCGTTGGTGGCGGCCACGACCGACACCTTGCCGTCGGCCTGACCGATGATGACCACGACACCGGGCTCGCCCTGGGGCAGCCGGCCACGCACGTCCATCGCCAGGTTGCGTACGTCGCCACCGGCGGCGCCGTCGGCGCGGTGGGCCACGACCTTGACCGGGCCGACCTGCGTCGCGCCGGCCGCCAGGTCGGCGCTGGCGCCGAGCAGCTGGGCAAGCCGGGCCTTCTCCAGCTCCTTCTCGGCGGCCCTGAGGCGCTCGGTGAGGCCCTGCACCCGGCCGACCAGGTCGTCCGGCTGGGTCTTGAGCAGGCCGGTGAGCTGGGCGACGACATCACGCTCGCGGGCGAGGTAGCCGAAGCCCTCGACACCCGTGAGCGCCTCGATGCGACGGTTGCCCGAGCCGACGCTGGTCTCGCCGGTCACCACGACGGTGCCGATCTGCGAGGAGTGGGCGACGTGGGTGCCGCCGCAGAGCTCGCGCGACCAGGGCCCGCCGATCTCCACGACACGGACCTTGGTGTTGTCGTAGGTCTCGCCGAAGAGCGCGATCGCGCCCCACTCCTTGGCCTGCTCGAGGGTCATGTAGTCCCACGACACGGGCAGGTCGGCGCGCAGCGCCTGCTGGGAGACGAGCTCGATGTCGCGGACCTGCTCGGGGTTCAGCGCCTGTGTCCAGCCAAAGTCGAGGCGGAGGTAGCCGGGCCGGTTGTAGGAGCCCGACTGCAACGCGGTGGGGCCGAGCACCTCGCGGAGGGCGGCGTGCACGACGTGGGTGCCGGAGTGCGCCTGGCGCGCGCCGGTGCGCCACTCCGGGTCGACACGGGCGTGGACCTCGCGCCCGGGGTCGAGCTCACCCTCCAGCACGCGGACCTGGTGCACGACCAGGCCCTTGATCGGGCGCTGGACGTCGAGCACCTCGAGGCGACCGCCGTCGAAGACGATCGTGCCGGCGTCGGCGACCTGTCCGCCGGACTCGGCGTAGAAGGGGGTGCGGTCGAGGACCAGCTCGCCGACCTCGCCCTCCGCGAGCCGCGGCACGGACGCGCCGCCGCTCAGCAGCGCGAGCGGGCGCGACTCGGTCTCGAGCGTCTCGTAGGCCAGCCACTCGGTGGGACCGAACTCGTCGAAGACGCCGCGGTAGACGGCCGTGTCGCCGTGGGAGCCCTTCTTGGCGCGGGCATCGGCCTTGGCGCGCTCGCGCTGCTCGGCCATCAGGCCGCGGAAGCCCTGCTCGTCGACCGTGATGCCCTGCTCGGCCGCCATCTCGAGCGTGAGGTCGATGGGGAAGCCGTAGGTGTCGTGGAGCGCGAAGGCGCGCTCGCCGGACAGCGTCGAGCCACCGGTGCTCTTCACCTCGGTCGCGGCTTGGTCGAAGATCTGCGTGCCGGCCTGGAGCGTCTTGCGGAACGCGTCCTCCTCGGCGTAGGCCACCTGCGAGATGCGCGGCCAGTCGGTGAGGAGGTTGTCGTAGGTCTCCCCCATCTTGTCGCGGGAGATCGGCATCAGCTCGGGCAGCACCCGGTCCTCGCAGCCGAGCAGCCGCATGGAGCGGACCGCGCGGCGCAGCAACCGGCGCAGGACATAGCCGCGGCCGTCGTTGCCGGGCGTGACGCCGTCACCGATGAGCATCATCGAGGACCGGACGTGGTCGGCGACGACGCGGAACCGGACGTCGTCGTCGTGGTCGTGGCCGTACTTCTTGCCGGTGAGCTCCTCGGCCCGCTGGATGACGGGGTAGACCACGTCGATCTCGTACATGTTCTGCTTGCCCTGCAGGAGCAGCGCGACCCGGTCGAGGCCCATGCCGGTGTCGATGTTCTTCTTGGGCAGCGAGCCCGCGATGTCGAAGTCCGACTTCGAGCGGACGGCACTGAGCTCGTCCTGCATGAAGACGAGGTTCCAGATCTCGAGCAGCCGGTCCTCGAGCTCGAAGGGCATGTCCGGGCCGAGGGTGGTCACGTCGAAGTCGGGACCGAAGTCGGGACCGCGGTCGTACAGGATCTCCGAGCACGGCCCGCCGGGACCGGGCACGCCCATCGACCAGTAGTTCTCCTTCGGGCCGAGCTGGACGATCCGCTCCCGCGGCAGCCCGGTGACGTCCACCCAGAAGCCGATCGCCTCCTCGTCGCCGGCGAGCACCGACGGGTAGAGACGGTCCTTCTCCAGGCCGTAGCCGCCGTCCTCGACGGGCTTGGTGATCAGGTCCCAGGCCAGCTCGATGGCGCCCTTCTTGAAGTAGTCGCCGAAGGAGAAGTTGCCGCACATCTCGAAGAACGTGCCGTGGCGCGTGGTCTTGCCGACGTCCTCGATGTCAGGGGTCCGCACGCACTTCTGGATGCTGGTGGCGCGGTCGTACGGCGGCGTCTCCTGCCCCAGGAAGTAGGGCTTGAACGGCACCATGCCCGCCGGGACGAACAGCAGGTTGGGGTCGTCGGCGAGCAGCGAGGCGGAGGGCACCACGGCGTGTCCGGCGGCCTCGAAGTGCGCGAGGAAGCGGCGGCGGATCTCGGCGGTGTCCATCAGTTCTCGTTCTCCTGGGTGGTGCTGGCGGTCAGTTCGGGTGGTCCGGGCTCATGAGAAGTGGGCCGCAGGCCGAGCTGCTCGCGCAACTCGGTTTCGCGCTCGGCACGGCCCTGCTGGACCTCCTCGGCGAAGAGCCGGGCGCCGGCCTGCCAGCCGCGGACACGGTCGCGCAGGCCGTCGGCGGTGAGGGACTCGGCGACGCGGCGGGCGCGGGCAGCGGCGTACACCCCGACCCCCGCCCCGGCGACGAACCAGAGAGGGCGTCCCATCAGGCGACGTCCTCCCCGAACGATCCCGGGCCGTCGTCGCGCGCGGCGGCCCGCTCACGGGCCCGGAACTCGCGCAGTGCCTGCTTCATCTCGGCGCGGCGGCCTCGCCCGGCACGCCGGGTCTCCTGCCGGACCTCGAAGCGGATCCGGTTGCGGGTCTCGGGCGACAGTGCCCGGCGCAGGCCGTGGGTCCAACCGGCCGCCTTGACCACGGTCTCGCGGGCGACGATGTCGGTGAAGAGGCGGCCGTCGATCGGGCGGGCCACCGGCACAGGCACGGCGGGCGCGTCGTCCTCGCGGGGGGTGCCCACCTGGGTGATCACGAAGGCTGCGGTGTCGCTCTCGGCGACCGGGGGCGCCTGCGCCACCGGGCCCGAGGGCACGGCGACGTGCTCGGCGAGGGAGGCCACGAGGGCCTCGGCCCGGCGGGCCCTGCGGTGCGCGAGCAGCGCGACGACGAGCGCGACGAGCGCGACGAGCGCCACTGCGCACGCTGCACCCAGCCCCACCTGCTCCGTCGTCACGGCGCCGAGCCTACAAGCCCCGCAGAGGCTCACGGGATGGCGAGGTCACCCGCGGGGCGCACCCGCAGCCAGCGGAACCCGTAGCCCTCCAGCGCGACGCGGGTCGTCGCCGCACCGCTGAGCACCTCCTCGGCCATCAGGTCCACCGCCTCGAGACCCTCGTCGCGGGGATCGATCGGTACGTCGACGGTGACCGGGTCGGCACCGAGGTTGTGCACCGTCACGACCGCGCTGCCGTCGAGCTGGCACCGCTGCACCAGCACCTGCGCGGACGGCTGGTCGACGACGCTCCACCTGCCCCATCCCAGCTCCGGACAGGTGCGCCGGATGCTGATGAGCTTGCGCATGAAGCTCCACAGTGAGTCCGGATCGTGCACCTGGGAGACGACATTGACGTGCTCGGGCCCGCAGGCGCCCGGCACGACCCGCTGCACCAGGCGCGACGGAGCCGCCGTGGAGAAGCCACCGTTGCGACCGGCGCTCCACTGCATCGGCGTGCGCACGGCCATCCGGCCGTCCGCCTCGAGGTCCTCCCCCATCCCGATCTCCTCGCCGTAGTAGAGCGTGGGCGTGCCGGGCAGGGAGAACATCAGGCTGTAGGCCATCCGGATCCGGCGCGGGTCGCCGCCGAGCATGGTGGGGAGCCGCCGCTTGAGGCCGCGGTCGTAGAGCTGCATCTCCGGCTCCGGGCCGAAGGCCGCGAACACCTCCTGACGCTCGGCGTCGCCGAGCTTGTCGAGCGTGAGCTCGTCGTGGTTGCGCAGGAACGTCGCCCACTGGCAGGTCAGGCCGATGGCCGGCCGCTCCTCGAGCGCGGTGACGATCGGTCCGGCGTCCTCGCGGGCCAGGGCGAGGTAGGTCGCCTGCATGCCGATGAAGTCGAACTGCATCTGCAGCTCGTCGGCCGAGTCCCCACCGAAGAAGTCCAGCTGTTGCGGGTGCTCCAGATTCACCTCGCCGAGCATCATCGCGTGCCCAGCACGCCGGTTGAGGAAGCTGCGGATGGTCCGCATGAGCTCGTGCGGGTCGACGACCAGCGCAGGGTCGCCGATGTTCTTCGCGTTCTGCTCCAGGAACGGGATGCCGTCGACCCGGAACCCGTCGAACCCCAGCTCCAGCCAGAACCCGACGACCCGCAGGATCTCGTCGACCACCTCGGGGTTGGCGAGGTTGAGGTCGGGCTGGTGCTTGTAGAAGTTGTGGAGGTACCACTCACCCGTGCGGTCGTCGAGCTCCCAGATCGAGTCCTCCCGGTCGGGGAAGACGACCAGCTTCGAGGTGTCCGGCGGTTCGGTGTCCCTCCAGACGTAGTGGTCGCGGTAGCGGTTGGACGTGCTGCGACGCGCGGCCTGGAACCACGGGTGCCGGTCCGAGGTGTGGTTGACGACCAGGTCGGCGATGACGTTGATGCCGCGGTCGTGCGCGGTGCGGATCACCTCGACCAGCTGGCCGTGGTTGCCCAGGCGTGGGTCGACGCCGTAGAAGTCGGTCAGGTCGTAGCCGTCGTCGCGGTCGGGGCTCGGGTAGAACGGCATCAGCCACAGGCAGGTGATGCCGAGCTCCGCGAGGTAGTCGATGCGCTGCGCCAGGCCCTCCAGGTCGCCGGTCCCGTCGCCGTCGCCGTCGTAGAAGGTCTCGACGTCGAGGCAGTAGATCACCGCGCTCTTCCACCACAGGTCGCTCGTGTCAGTCACTCGCACGGACCCACACAAGCAGACCCCGTCCGTCCGCGTCAGCCCCGAAGGGCGGGCAGCACGTGCTCGCCGAACGCGTCGAGGAAGCCTGCCTGCTCCTGTCCGACGAAGTGCAGGTAGACGTCGTCGAAGCCGACGGACGCGAGCTCGGCGATCCGGTCCCGGTGCCACCCGAGGTCCTCCGACACCTCCACCGAGCGGCGTACGCCCTCGATCCCGACGTGTTCGGCCATCACGTCGAACGCCTCGGGGGTCTCGGTGTCCCAGTTGACCGGCTCGGTGAAGACGTTGGTGCGCCACTGGTCGAGCGCGATCGCCTCGGCCTCGTCGCGCGTCGGCGCCCACGACAGGTGCACCTGGAGCGACAGTGGACCCGCGCCACCGGCGTCGCGGTAGGCCGCGACGAGGTCGCGCAGCACGTCGACCGGCTGGTTGATGGTGACGAGACCGTCAGCCCAGCCCGCCACGCGGGCTGCTGACGCCACCGACACCGCGGGGGCGATGAGCCGGGGCTGGACCTGCGGCAGGTCCCACAGCCGGGCCCGGTCGACGGTGACGAGGCCGTCGTGGGTGACCTCCTCGCCGGCGAGGAGGCGACGGATCACGTCGACGCACGCCTCCAGGCGGCGCGTGCGTTCCTCCTTCGGTGGCCAGCGGTCGCCGGTGATGTGCTCGTTGCTCGCCTCGCCACTGCCGAGGGCCGTCCAGAACCGTCCCGGGAACATCTCGGCAAGGGTGGCGATCTTCTGGGCGACGACGGCAGGGTGGTAGCGCTGCCCCGGTGCGCACACGCAGCCGAGCTCGAGATCCGTCGTGGCCAAGGCGGCCCCCAGCCAGCTCCAGGCATAGCCGGAGTGGCCCTGCCGGGTGCCCCACGGGGCTATGTGGTCCGAGCACATCGCCATCTCGAACCCGGCCCGTTCGGCGTGCTGGACGTCGCTCAACAGCCGCGAGGGAGCGATCTGTTCGTGGGAGGCGTGGAACCCGAGGCGCATCCCGTCACCGTAGCGAGGTCAGCCGCCCCGGACGATGCGTCGTACGCGCTCCCAGCGCTCCTTGACCCCGGCCTCCGCGCCCAGTGCCGTCGGCTTGTAGTAGCTGGCGTCGCTGAGCACGTCGGGGAGGTACTGCTGCTCGGCGACGCCGTAGGGCTCGTCGTGCGGGTAGGCGTAGCCCTTGCCGTGGCCGAGGTCCTTGGCGCCGCCGTAGTGGGCGTCGCGCAGGTGGGGCGGCACCTGCCCGATCTTGCCGGCCTTCACGTCCGAGATGGCGGCGTCGATCGCGCTGATCACGGCGTTGGACTTCGGCGCCACCGCCAGGTGGATGGTGGCCTGGGCGAGGTTGATCCGCGCCTCCGGCATCCCGATGAGCTGCACGGCCTGCGCCGCCGCGACGGCCGCCTGCAGGGCGGTCGGGTCGGCCAGGCCGATGTCCTCGCTGGCGTGCACGACGAGGCGGCGCGCGATGAAGCGGGGGTCCTCCCCTGCCTCGATCATCCGCGCGAGGTAGTGGAGCGCGGCATCGGGGTCGGAGCCGCGGATGGACTTGATGAAGGCGGAGATGACGTCGTAGTGCTGGTCACCCTGGCGGTCGTAGCGGACCGCGGCCTGGTCGACGGCGGTCTCGGCGGTGGCGAGGTCGATGACGGTGGAGCCGTTGCTGGCTGCCGCTCCGGCGGCCGCCTCGAGGTAGGTCAGTGCCCGTCGCGCGTCGCCGCCGGCCAGTCGTACGAGGTGGGCGCGGGCGTCCTCCTCGAGCTCGGTCTCCCCCGCCAGGCCGCGCTCGTCGGTGAGCGCCTGGTCGATGACCTCGGCGACGTCGTCGTCGGTGAGCGACTGCAGGCGCAGCAGCAGGCTGCGCGACAGCAGCGGGCTGATCACGGAGAAGAACGGGTTCTCCGTGGTGGCGGCGATCAGCGTGACCCAGCGGTTCTCCACCCCGGGCAGCAGCGCGTCCTGCTGGGCCTTGGTGAAGCGGTGCACCTCGTCGACGAACAGGACGGTCTCCTGCCCGCCCCGGGCGAGCTCGGCCCTGGCCCCGTCGATGGCGGCGCGGACCTCCTTGACGCCCGCCGCGACGGCCGACACCTCGACGAACCGACGCCGGGTCTGCTGGCTGACGATGGCCGCGATGGTCGTCTTCCCGGTGCCTGGAGGTCCCCAGAGCAGCAGCGACATCGACTGGTCGCCCTCGATCAGTCGCCGAAGCGGTGACCCGGCGGCCCGCAGCTGCTGCTGCCCGACGAGCTCGTCGATCGTGCGAGGCCGCATCCGCACGGCGAGCGGCGCCGAGGCGTGCGTGTTGGCGCCCAGCGACCCGGCGCTCGGCACCTGTCCGGACGCGGATCCGGGCGCGGGTTGCCCCGCGCCCGGTATCTCGAACAAGCCATCCACGCCGGTGAGTATCCCCGACGCCGTCGGTGCGCCCCTCAGACCCCCGTCGTCTGCTTCGACTTCAGGTCGTACCAGGTCTTCTCGTAGCCCGGGATGGTGAGCTGCTCGTTGGTCGGCGTGGCTCCGGGCACCGGGGTGCCCTGGTCGTCGACCGCGAGCAGGTCGGTGGTCACGGGCGCGGCCGGGTGGGAGCCCAGCTCGCCGGCGAAGTGGCAGGCCACCTTGTGACGCTTGCCGATCTGCAGCAGCGGCGGCTCCACCTTCGCGCAGATCTCCTGGGCGAACTGGCAGCGGGTGCGGAACCGGCAGCCCGACGGCGGGTTGATCGGGCTCGGCACGTCGCCCTCGAGCCGGATCCGCTCCCGACGGCCGCCGACCGCCGCCTGCTTCACGTCGGGCACCGCCGAGAGCAGCGCCTGCGTGTAGGGGTGGTGGGCGTGACTGTAGATCCTGTCGCGGTCACCGATCTCGACGATCTTGCCGAGGTACATCACCGCGACCTCGGGGCAGAAGTGGCGCACCACCGCGAGGTCGTGGGCGATGAAGAGGAAGGCGATGTCGAACTCGCGCTGCAGGTCCTGGAGCAGGTTGACCACCTGCRCCTGGATCGACACGTCGAGCGCCGAGACCGGCTCGTCGGCGACGAGGAGCTTGGGGTTGAGCGTGAGCGCCCGGGCGATGCCGATCCGCTGGCGCTGACCGCCGGAGAACTCGTTGGGGTAGCGGTTGTAGTGCTCCGGGTTGAGGCCCACCACCTCGAGCAGCTCCTGGACCCGAGGCAGGATCTTGTCCTTCGGYACGATGTTGTGCACCGCGAGCGGCGAACCGACGATCGTGCCGACCGTGTGGCGCGGGTTGAGCGAGGTGTAGGGGTCCTGGAAGATCATCTGCACGTCGCGGCGCAGCGGCCTCATCTGCGAGTTGGACAGCTTGGCCAGGTCGTGGCCCTCGAACATCATCGACCCGCCGGTCGGCTTGTAGAGGCGGGTGATCAGCCGGCCGGTGGTGGACTTGCCACACCCGGACTCGCCGACCAGACCGAGCGAGCCGCCGCGCGGCACCTCGAAGGACACCCCGTCCACCGCCTGGACGTGACCGACCGTCCGGCGGACGAGCCCCGAGGACTTCACGGGGAAGTACATCTTCAGGTTGTCGATCGTGATGATGGGCTCGGCGTCGGGGTCGAGCGCGGTGGCGGCGTGTCCCTGCTCGGCGAGCTCGTGGAAGTCCAGCGGCGCGTGGACCACCTCGTGGTCGTCGACGACGTCCGTGTCGTGGTGGGAGAGGTCCCGGTCACCCGTCTCCGCCGCGTTGGCGCCGATCTCGCTCGCGTCGATCGCCACCTTGGCGTTGGGGTCCTGGCTCATCGAATCTCCTCGGCGAGGTCGGGGGCGATCTCCGGCAGCACTTCCGTACGGTAGATCTCTTCGGGGTTGGGCAGGTGGCACCGCTTGAGGTGGCCGGCCCGATTGCTGGCCGGCGTCAGGGCGGGCAGCTCGGTGAAGCACAGGTCGCCGGGCACCTTGTCCCGGTGCGAGCAGCGGGGGTGGAACGAGCAGCCCGACGGCGGCTTCAGCAGGCTGGGCGGATTGCCCGGGATCGGGATGAGACGGGCGTCGGTGGAGGCCCCGACCTCGGGGATGCTCGACAGCAGGCCCCACGAGTAGGGCATCTCCGGACGGGTCAGGATCTCCTTGGTCGTCCCGAACTCCACACAGCGGCCGGCGTACATCACGAGCACGTCGTCGGCCATCTCGGCGATGACGCCGAGGTCGTGGGTGATGATGATGACGGCGGAGTTGAACTCGCGCTGCAGGTCCTGGAGCAGGTCGAGGATCTGCGCCTGCACCGTCACGTCGAGCGCGGTGGTCGGCTCGTCGGCGATCAGCAGCGACGGGTCGTTGATCAGGCCCATCGCGATCATCACGCGCTGTCGCATGCCGCCGGAGAACTGGTGGGCGAAATCGTCGACGCGGCGGTCGGGCTGGGG
The DNA here is from genome assembly GCF_056401175.1 of Nocardioides sp. P4_G10. Lineage (NCBI taxonomy): Bacteria > Bacillati > Actinomycetota > Actinomycetes > Propionibacteriales > Nocardioidaceae > Nocardioides > Nocardioides sp. P4_G10. The sequence continues at coordinate 138,005 of NZ_JBFUJV010000005.1, forward strand.
GATGCCGACACGGTCGAGCATCTCGATCGCCTTGCGACGGCCGTCGCGCTTGGACGCCTTGGGGTGGTGCATCGCGTAAGCCTCGGCGAGCTGGTCGCCGACCCGGTAGAAGGGGTGCAGCGCAGCCAGGGCGTCCTGGAAGATCATCGCCATCGCGTTGCCGCGCAGCTTGCGCATGCGGCTCTCGGCAAGGCCGACGACCTCGGTGCCACCGACGCGGATCGAGCCGGAGATCTCGCTCGACTTCGCGTCGTGCAGGCCCATCACGGCCATGCTCGAGACCGACTTGCCGGAACCGGACTCGCCGACGATGCCGAGCGTCTTGCCCAGCTCGACCGAGTAGCTCAGCCCCTTCACGGCCTGGACCGGCCCGTCCTGGGTCGGGAACGTCACCGTGAGGTCCTCCACCTGGAGGTACGGCCCGTCGACGTCGCTGGGGGACGAAGCGGAGGAGGGGGACGTGATGGTCAAGAGAGCCTCACTCGGGGATCGAGAACGCTGTAGATGACGTCGACGACGATGTTGGAGATGATCAGGACGGCGGCCGCGAACAGAGCAGTGGCCGACACCACGGGCAGGTCACGCTGGGCGACCGCCTGCAGGCTCCACAGTCCGATCCCGTCGATGTCGAAGATCGTCTCGGTGAAGATCGTACCCGCGAGCAGGGTGCCGAACTCGATGCCGAAGATCGTGATGACGGGCACCAGCGCGGACCGCAACGCGTGCTTGTAGACCACGGTGTTGTCCCGCAGCCCCTTGGCCTTCGCGGTGCGGATGTAGTCCTCGTTGAGGACCTCGACCATCGAGCCGCGGGAGTAACGCGTGTAGGTCGTGCACCCGAAGGCACCCAGAGCCATCCACGCAAGGAACATGCCACTGAACCACTTCGCCGGATTCTCGGTGATCGGGAAGTAGCCGGTATCGGAGAACAGGGGTATCTCCCAGCTGATGGTGAGGAACAACCAGGTCAGCAGGGCGAACAGGTAGTAGGGGATGGACGAGATGACCAGGAAGCTCGACACGAGCGCCTTGTCGGTCAACGTCCCCCGTCTTCGGGCCGCGGCGACACCGATCGGGATGCCGAGGGTCAGGTAGAGGAACGCGCCGCCGATCGCCACCGAGAACGTGGCCGGCATGCGCTGCTTCATCTCCTCGAACACCGGAGCCTTGGTCCGGTAGGAGTAGCCCAGGCACGGGGCCGGGCAGTCGAACACGGTGGTGCTGCCGAACTGGATCTCGCGCCCGGCCACGACACCCTTCATGAACTTGCCGTACTCCTCGTACCACGGGTTGTTGAAGCCGAGGTTCTCGCGGAACACCTCGAGCCGCGCGGGTGTGCAGCGGTTGCTGGTGTCGTTGTCGCAGATCGTCTGCGCGGGCTCGGACGGTCCGTACCAGAAGAGCAGGAACACGCTCATCGAGATGAGGAACAGGACGACCACGCCCGAGAGCAGGCGCTTGACGACATAGGCGAACACGAGGATTTCCCTCCGAGGTTGTGAGCAGCTGCCGGCATGGCCGACACACGGTGGTGTGGGGGCCCCGGTTCACGGGGCCCCCACACCGAGGTGGAGCAGGATCGACTCAGTCAGTGGACCACAGGGTCACTGAGCGACGAAGAGATCCTTGTAGTTGGGCGCGCCGAGGGCACCGTCACCGGTCGGGTTCCCGATCTTCTCGCCGAAGGCGAAGAGGTCGTTGCGGAACGCGGTCGGGATGATCGGGTAGAACTCGGTCGCGATCTGCTCGTCCAGGGCACCCCAGGCATCGGGCTGCGCGTCGAGCTCCATGGTGCCGATCTCGTCCATCTTCGCGTCGATGGAGTCCTCGGAGAAGAACGCCGTGTTGTAGGTGGCGCCCGTGCGGAGCAGGGCCGGGATCATCGTGGAGCCGGACGGCCAGTCCGAGCACCAGTTGACGCCGCGCAGGTTGAGCTTCTTGTTGATCTTGTTGTCCGGGTCGGTCCAGATCGTGTAGAGCGAGGTCTCGATCGGCACGGGGTAGGACGTGACCTTGAAGCCGGAGTCGGTGAGACCCTTCTCGATCTGCTTCTGAGCAGCCTCGGTGGTCGGCGAGCCGGTGTTGTAGGCCATGTGGATCTCGTAGCCCTCCTCGCCAGCCTCGGCCAGGAGCTCCTTCGCCTTCTCGGGCTGGTAGGTGATCTGCTCACCGTCGACCTGGTAGTCGGACTTGCCCGCCATGCCGGGGGGCATGACCGAGTTCGCCGGGACACGGGTCACGCCGGGGACCTCACCGGAGGCCTGCCACACGCTCTCGTACGGGTAGGCGTACGCCAGGGCCTTGCGGATCTCCGGCGTCGTCTTCTCGTAGTCGGGCGCCCAGAAGCTGGTGCACTGCGCCGACTGCTGCACGAGGCGGTCGCCCAGGTCCTGGTTGAACTTGGCGTAGTTCTCGGCGGTGACGCTGGCCGAGAGGGCCGTCTGCGACTCGGTGTTGCCGCTGAGCATCAGCTCGTCGGTCTGGGTCGGGTCAGCAGCGAACTTGAAGATCCACTTGTCGGCGTACTGGTGACGGGCCGGGTCGGAGTCGGCGACCCAGGCGTCGTTCTTGACGAGCACGAGCTCCTCGCTCGGGCGGAACGACTCGACCTTGTAGGGGCCGGTCGACAGCGGGCTACGACCGTACTCCGGCGGGTCGGAGACCTTGCCGAGCGGGGACGGGCCCATCGCCATGAAGGCGCCCCAGTAGTCCATGTCCGGGAACGGCATGGACATCTTGATGGTCACCGTGCGGGCGTCCTCGTCGAACGTGATGCCCTTGTAGTCCTTGCCCTTGTCGGTGTAGGGACCCTTGTAGCTGTCGGCGTCGAGGAAGTAGTGCGTGGAGTACTCGGTGCCGGGACCCGACGGGAAGGCCTCGGAGTCGAGCGAACGCTCGATGCCCCAGGCGACCTCCTCGGCGGTGATCGGCTTGCCGTCCTCCCACGTCGCGTCGTCGCGGATGGTGAACGTCCACTCGGTGAAGTCCTCGTTGGGGCTACCCAGGTCGGTCGCCAGGTCCGGGACGAGGATCATCTCGCCGGACTCGGTGTCGCGGGAGTACTGGGTCAGCGACCGGTGCGTGAGCGCCTGCTGGATCGAGTTGCCCGTGACCGACCAGCCGTTGGTCGGGTCGAGGTCCTCGGGGCCCGGGTCGTCCGGCAGGTACACCGTGATGGTGCCGCCGGCCGAAGCGCCCTCGACATCAGCCGCGGGGCCCTGGCGCTCTGGGTCCTTGGCGATGGTCTCCGAAGCATCCTGGAAGCCTTCGCTGCCGCTTCCGCTGCTGCCCTCGTCGTCGTTCCCGCCGCCGCCACCACAGGCAGCGAGGGTCACGAGCGCGGCACTGGTGGCGAGTGCTGCCGCCGCCTTGGTCCGTCTCATTGTCCAGCCTTTCGTTGTTGTTCGCACACCGGAAGCCCCCGGGTGACGTCTGTTGAGGATCTCCGCCTCAGCGGCGGGTCTTCGGGTCGAACGCGTCTCGAACCGCGTCGCCGAGGAGGTTGAGTGCGAGCACCAGGGCGACGACGCCGATCAGGGGCTCCCACAGGTAGAGGGGGTAGTTGCTCCAGTAGGGCACCGCGTTGGCGATGGTCTGGCCCCACGAGGCGCTGCCGGTGACGCCGATGCCGAGGAACGCCAGGCCGGCCTCTGCCGCCACGAACGCCGGCAGCATCAGGGAGATGCTGATGACGATGGGAGCCGTGAGGTTGGGCAGGAGCTCCTTGAACAGGATGCGCCGCGTCGGCATGCCCAGCACCCGGGCGGCGTGGATGAACTCGCGCTCACGGAGCGAGAGCACCTCGCCGCGGATCAGACGGGCCACCGTCATCCAGCCGAACAGCGACAGGATGAGGATGAGCGAGCCGATCTGGATGGTCTCGTAGCTGTCGCTGGTGCCGAAGCGGTCGATGATGATCGGCGAGATCGTCAGCGCCGCGAGGAGGAACGGGATCGTGAGGAAGAAGTCGGTGATGAACGACAGGATCTTGTCGACGACGCCGCCGGTGAAGCCGGACACCAGGCCGACCACGATGCCGACCACGGAGGAGAAGAGCGTCGCCGCGCCCGCGATCATCAGCGAGGTGCGGCACCCGTAGATCCAGTGGGCCAGGTTGTCGGCGCCGGTGCGGGGGGCGATGCCGAAGGGGTGCGCGGGGTCGAACGGGTAGAACGGCGGGCCCGTCTTGGGGTAGCCGACGCCCGGCTCGGCGAAGTTGCACTCGAGGACCTCGCACGCGGTGACGGTGTCGAGACTCACCCCGAACGCCTTGGCGATCAGGTCCGCGAAGATCGCCACCAGCAAGAAGAAGATCACGATGACCGCGCACGTGACGGCGATCTTGTCCTTCCGCAGCCGGCCGAACGCGATCTGCATCGGCGACTTGCCGGAGATCTCCTTGGCCTGCTTGCTGTTCGGGTCTTTGATCTCCGGTTCGTCGCTGAGCGAGCCCAGGGTCTCAGGCCCCGTCGCTTGTGCCGACATTCTCTCCCCATCGAGTTCGGGTCCGGTGGTGTCTGCGGTCCCTCCGGGGACCGCGCCGAACGGGACTCTATGTGACCTGCGACGCGTGAACGATCACCGACGGGTAACGATCCCGTTACGACGCGTTCGGCCCGTGGTCACCGGGATGGCCGGGCAAACCTGCGGGTGATCACTCCCCCGGCGGGACGTCCTTCGCGGGCGCGGCGTCGACACCGGCTTCCTTGCGCTGCTCCGGGGTGATGGGCGCCGGCGCCGCCGTGAGCGGGTCGTAGCCGCCCCCGGACTTCGGGAAGGCGATGACGTCGCGGATGGAGTCGGTGCCCGCGAGCAGCGCCACGATGCGGTCCATGCCGACGGCGATGCCGCCGTGCGGAGGCGCCCCGAACTTGAAGGCATCGAGCAGGAAACCGAACTTCTCCTGCGCCTCGTCCTCGGACAGCCCCATCACCGCGAACACGCGCTTCTGGATGTCACCGCGGTGGATACGGATGGACCCGCCGCCGAGCTCGTTGCCGTTGCAGACGATGTCGTAGGCGTAGGCCAGCGCGCTGCCGGGGTCGGTGTCGAAGGTGTCGAGGAACTCGGGCTTCGGGCTGGTGAAGGCGTGGTGCACCGCCGTCCAGGCGCCCGCACCGACGGCGACGTCGCCGCTGGCGACCGCGTCGGAGCTCGGCTCGAAGAGCGGGGCGTCGACGACCCAGGTGAAGGCGAAGGTCGAGTCGTCGAGCATGTCACCGCGGCGACCGATCTCGAGGCGCGCGGCGCCGAGCAGCGCCCGGCTGCTCTTGGCGGGTCCGGCGGCGAAGAAGATGCAGTCGCCCGGCGAAGCCCCGACGTGGGCGGCGAGGCCCTCGCGCTCGGCGTCGGTGAGGTTCTTCGCGACCGGACCGCCGAGCTCGCCGTCCTCGGCGATCGTGACGTACGCCAGGCCCTTGGCACCGCGCTGCTTGGCCCAGTCCTGCCAGGCGTCGAACTGGCGACGCGGCTGGCTGCCGCCGCCCGGCATCACGACCGCGCCGACGTAGTCGGCCTGGAACACCCGGAACGTGGTGTCCTGGAAGTAGTCGGTGCACTCGACGAGCTCGAGGCCCATCCGGAGGTCCGGCTTGTCGGACCCGTACCGCGCCATCGCGTCGGCGTACGTCATCCGCGGCAGCGGGCGCTGGATGGTGTGGCCCGCCTGGGCCCACATGGCCTCCAGGACGTCCTCCATCAGCGTGATGACGTCCTCCTGGTCCACGAAGCTCATCTCGATGTCGAGCTGGGTGAACTCCGGCTGCCGGTCGGCGCGGAAGTCCTCGTCGCGGTAGCAGCGCGCGATCTGGTAGTAGCGCTCCATGCCGCCGACCATGAGCAGCTGCTTGAACAGCTGCGGGCTCTGCGGGAGGGCGTACCAGCTGCCGGGGGCCAGACGGGCCGGCACCAGGAAGTCGCGGGCGCCCTCGGGCGTGGAGCGGGTCAGTGTGGGCGTCTCGACCTCGACGAAGTCGCGGGCGTCGAGCACGTCGCGGGCGGCCTTGTTGATCCTGCTGCGCAGGCGGAGGGCGGCGTTGGGGCCGGAGCGACGCAGGTCGAGGTAGCGGTGCTTGAGGCGGGCCTCCTCGCCGACCTCGCCGCCCTTGTGGCCGGACGCGTCGTCGACGGGGAACGGGAGCGGGTCGGAGGCCGAGAGCACCTCCACCTCGGTCGCCACGACCTCGATCTCGCCGGTGGCGAGGTTGGGGTTCTCGTTGCCCTCCTTGCGCGCAACGACCTCGCCCACCACCTTCAGGCAGAACTCGCTGCGGAGGCTGTGCGCGACGGCCTCGTCGCGCACGACGACCTGCACCACGCCGCTGCGCTCGCGGAGGTCCAGGAACGCGACCCCGCCGTGATCGCGCCGACGCGCCACCCACCCGGCGAGCGTGACGGTCTGGCCGACGTGCTCGGCGCGCAGGGCGCCGGCGTCATGGGTGCGGATCACTGGTTCTCCTCTGAATCACTGGTGGTGCTGCTGGGGGTGGCGGTGCTGATGATCGTCGGCCGCAGGTCGGCCTCGGGCGGGGTCCACGACCCCGGGTCCGCCTCGACCTGCTCGCCGGTCCGGATGTCCTTGACCTGGCTCGTGCCGTCGGCCTGGACGAACCAGACGTAGGGGATGCCTCGCCGCTCGGCGAAGCGGATCTGCTTGCCGAACTTCGCCGGCGACGGGGCCACCTCGCAGGCGACGTCCCGGGCCCGCAGCGCGGCGGCGATGCCGGTGCTGGCCGTGCGGTCGTCCTCGTTGTTGAGGGCGACCAGGACGACGCTGGGCACGGGGCGGCTGCCGGACAGGACGCCGTCGGAGATGAGCGGGACGAGGGTGCGGGACACGCCGAACGACACGCCGACGCCGGGGTACGTCGTACGCCCGTCGCTGGCGAGCGCGTCGTAGCGCCCTCCCCCACCGACGGACTTGAGCCGCTCGTAGCCCTCCATGAAGATCTCGACGACGGTGCCGGTGTAKTAGTCGAGCCCCCGCGCGATGCGCAGGTTGGCCTCGACTCCCACGCGGTCGCCGGCGACGGCGCGGCAGCCCTCGACCACGGCCGCGAGCTCCTCGAGCCCCTGGTCGAGCAGCTCGTCGCTGACCCCGAGCGCCCGGACCTTCTCCACGAACGAGGTGTCCTCGACGCGGATGGTGGCGAGCTCGAGGCAGCGCTGCGCCTGCTCGGGCGTGGTGCCGACACGCTCGACCAGCAGCCGGGCGACCTCGTCGGCCGGGAGCTTGTCGAGCTTGTCGATGACCCGGATGGCGTCGGTGACGTCGTCGATGCCGAGGCCCCGGTAGAAGCCCTGGATCAGCTTGCGGTTGTTGAACTGGAACGACACCCGCGGGATCGGCAGCCGGCCGAGGGCGTCGACCATCACCGCCATCACCTCGACGTCGTGGTGGAAGGGCAGCTCGTCGCGGCCCACGATGTCGACGTCGGCCTGCGTGAACTGCCGGTAGCGCCCCTCCTGCGGCCGCTCGCCGCGCCAGGCGGGCTGCACCTGGAAGCGCCGGAAGGGGAACTCGAGGTGGCCGGCGTGCTCGAGGACGTAGCGCGCGAAGGGCACGGTGAGGTCGAAGTGGAGGCCGAGCTCGGCCCTCGCGTCGGGCTCGGCCGCGATGCGCTGGAGGACGTAGATCTCCTTGTCGACCTCGCCGCCCTTGGCCAGCCGGTCGACCGGCTCGACGACACGGGTCTCGATGTTGGTGAAGCCGTGCAGCTCGAACGTCCGCGAGACCGAGGCGATGACCTCGCGCTCGACGGCGCGCTGCGCAGGCAGCAGCTCGGGGAACCCGCTCAGCGGGGCGATCTTGCTCATCAGACGTCCTGGGTCAGGTCTTGGAGGAAGGGGTTGGTGGCGCGCTCGCGTCCGATCGAGGTCTGCTCACCGTGACCGGGCAGCACCACGATGTCGTCGGCGAGCGGCAGGACCTTGCCGGCCAGGCTGCGCAGCATCGTGGCGTGGTCGCCGCCGGGGAGGTCGGTGCGGCCGATGGACCCGGCGAAGAGGAGGTCGCCGGAGAACATCAGCTCCGAGACGTCCTGCTGCGCGTACGGCGTCCGGAACGTCACCGAGCCCTGGGTGTGGCCCGGCGTGTGGTCGACCACGAACCGCAGCCCTGCGAGCTCGAGCTCGGCGAGGTCGGACAGCTCGCGCACGTCGTCGGGCTCGGCCCACGAGTAGTCGCCACCGAGCAGCATCTGGGTGGTCTCCGGGCTCATCCCGGCCATCGGGTCGGACAGCAGGTGCCGGTCGGACGGGTGGATCCACGCCGTCGCGTCGTAGGTGCCCGCCACGGGCGCGACGCACCACATGTGGTCGACGTGGCCGTGCGTGACCAGCACGCTGACCGGCTTGAGCCGGTGCTCCCGGACGACCTGGTCGACACCGGCTGCGGAGTCCTTGCCGGGATCGATGACCACGCACTCCGACCCGGGACCCGTCGCCACGACGTAGCAGTTGGTACCCCACGGTCCGGCGGGGAAGCCGGCGATGAACACGGGCGTCAGTCCTTGCTGGTCGTCGACCGGCGTCCGGCCGGTGGTCTGCTTGTCGGTGGGAAGCCTACCGAGGGCAGTCCGGGCCATGACTACGATGGGCGACCATGAGCTCCGACAAGCAGTCCCGAGACGACTCGGCACAGGGTGAGCAGCCCTGGGGCCGGGTGGCCGAGGACGGCACCGTCTATGTCCGAACCGCCGATGGCGAGCGTCCCGTGGGGTCCTACGAGGCCGGCACCTCCGAGGAGGCGCTGGAGTTCTTCACCAAGCGCTACGAGGAGCTCGAGGGCAAGGTCCACCTGCTCGAGCAGCGGGTGGCCTCGGGGCGACTGGCGCCCGAGGAGGCGACGTCGTCGGTCAAGGCGCTGCGCGAGCAGGTCGGCGACGCCCACGCGGTCGGTGACCTCGTCTCCCTCGCCGCGCGCCTCGACGCGCTGGCCCCGGTGATCGCCGTCCAGCGCTCGGCGCGCAAGGAGGAGCGGGCGCAGAAGAGCGCCGAGTCGAAGGCTGCGAAGGAGAAGCTCGTCGCCGAGGCCGAGCGGCTCGCCGACAGCACCGACTGGCGCAACGGCGCCAACCGGCTCCGTGAGCTGCTGGCGACGTGGAAGGAGCTCCCCCGGCTCGACCGGGCCACCGACGACGCCCTGTGGCGCCGCTTCTCCACCGCGCGGACGACGTACACCCGCCACCGCAAGGCGCACTTCGCCGAGGAGCACGAGCGCCGCGACTCCGCGCGCGTCGTCAAGGAGCGGCTGGCCAAGGAGGCCGAGGCGCTCTCGTCCTCGACCGAGTGGGGCCCGACCGCCGGCAAGTACCGCGACCTGATGCGGGAGTGGAAGGCCGCCGGCCCCGCGCCGCGCGAGGTCGACGACCAGCTGTGGCAGCGCTTCCGCGGCGCCCAGGACACCTTCTTCGGCGCCCGCGACGCGACCAACGCCGCGCTCGACGAGGAGTTCGCCGCCAACGCCGAGGTCAAGGACGCCATCCTCGTCGAGGCCGAGGCGCTGGTCCCCGTGACCGACCTCGAGGCCGCCAAGAAGACCTTCCGCGACCTCGCCGACCGCTGGGACGCCGCCGGCAAGGTCCCCCGTGACCGGATGAAGGAGCTCGAGGGCCGGATGCGGAAGGTCGAGCAGGCCATCCGCTCGGTCGAGGACGAGCAGTGGAGCCGCAGCGACCCGGAGAAGTCCGCGCGCGCCGACGACATGATCGGCAAGCTCGAGTCCGGCATCGCCGAGACCCAGGCCAAGCTCGACAAGGCGTCCGCCGCCGGCGACGACCGGCGCGTGAAGGACCTCGAGTCCGAGCTCGCCAACAAGCAGGCGTTCCTCGACATGGCCCGGCGGGCCGCGGCCGACTTCAGCTGATCGGGCACCTCGTGCCCCGTCCTGAGCACTGACCGGGCACTTCGTCGCGCAACACGGGCACGAAGTGCCCGGTCACCGTCCCTGACGGGCACGAAGTGCCCGATCGGCTTGTCCGACAGGGACCGAAGTGCCCGCTCGACCTCAGGCCGTGACGCGGTAGGCGTCGAACACGCCCGGCACGGCGCGTACGGCGCGGAGCACGCCGTCGAGGTGGGCCGCGTCGGCCATCTCGAAGGAGAAGCGGCTCTTGGCCACCCGGTCGCGGGTGGTGGAGAGCGTCGCGCTGAGGATGTTCACGTGGGCGTCGGAGAGCGCCATCGTGATGTCGGAGAGCAGCCGGGCGCGGTCGAGCGCCTCGACCTGGATGTTCACCAGGAACGTCGACTGCGACGTGGGCGCCCACTCGACCTCGAGCACCCGCTCCGGCTGCCCGAGCAGGCTGGAGGCGTTGGTGCAGTCCTTGCGGTGCACCGACACTCCCCCGCCCTTGGTGACGAACCCCAGGATCGGGTCGGGGGGCACCGGGGTGCAGCACTTGGCGAGCTTGACCCAGAGGTCGTCGACGCCCTTGACGATGACGCCGGAGTCGGTCGGGCCACGCTTGGTGGCGGTCCGTGACCGGCCGGTGATGGTGACGCCCTCGGAGAGGTCCTCCTGGGCTCCATCGTCGCCGCCGTGCAGGTCGATGACGCGTCGTACGACGGCCTGCGCACTGAGGTTGCCCTCGCCGACCGCGGCGTAGAGGGCGGAGACGTCGGCGTGGTGGAAGTGCTCGGCCACGAGCGCCAGCACGTCGTGGGTCATCAGCCGGGTGAGGGGTAGGCCCTCCTTGCGCATGAGCTTGGCGATCTGGTCCTTGCCGCGCTCGATCGCCTCCTCGCGGCGCTCCTTGGTGAACCACTGGCGGATCTTGGAGCGGGCGCGCGGGGACTGGACGAAGTTGAGCCAGTCACGCGACGGGCCTGACGTCGGCGACTTGGAGGTGAAGACCTCGACGACGTCGCCGTTGTCGAGCGTCGACTCCAGCGGCACGAGTCGGCCGTTGACCCGAGAGCCGATCGTGTGGTGGCCGACCTCGGTGTGCACGGCGTAGGCGAAGTCGACGGGGGTCGCGCCCGACGGCAGCGGGATCACGTCGCCACGCGGGGTGAAGACGTAGACCTGCTGCTGGTTCATCTCGAAGCGCAGGGACTCCAGGAACTCGCCCGGGTCCTCGACCTCGCTCTGCCAGTCGAGCAGCTGCCGCAGCCAGGTGAGGTCGTCCTTGTCACCGAGGCGGTCGGTGTCGACGCCCGCCTTGCTGTTCTCCTTGTACTTCCAGTGCGCGGCGACGCCGTACTCGGCGCGGCGGTGCTGGGCGAAGGTGCGGATCTGCACCTCGACCGGCTTGCCCGCGGGGCCGATGACCGTCGTGTGGAGCGACTGGTACATGTTGAACTTCGGCATCGCGACGTAGTCCTTGAACCGCCCCAGGACCGGGTTCCAGCGGGAGTGGATCACGCCGAGGGCGCTGTAGCAGTCGCGGTCCTCGTCGACGAGGATGCGGATGCCGACGAGGTCGTAGATGTCGGAGAAGTCGCGGCCGCCGACGATCATCTTCTGGTAGATCGAGTAGTAGTGCTTGGGCCGGCCGGTGACCTTGGCGTTGATCCGGGAGGCCTTGAGGTCCTGCTCGATCTCGGCCACGACCTCGGCGAGGAACTGGTCGCGCGACGGCGCGCGCTCGGCGACCATCCGCACGATCTCGTCGTAGATCTTGGGGTGCAGCGTCGCGAAGGCGAGGTCCTCGAGCTCCCACTTGAGGGTGTTCATGCCGAGCCGGTGGGCCAGGGGCGCGTAGATGTCGAGGGTCTCGCGGCTCGACCGCTCCTGGGAGGCGGCCGGGACGTAGCGCAGGGTGCGCATGTTGTGCAGCCGGTCGGCGAGCTTGATGACCAGCACCCGGATGTCGCGCGACATCGCCACGATCATCTTGCGGATCGTCTCGGCCTGGGCCGAGTCGCCGTACTGCACCTTGTCGAGCTTCGTGACGCCGTCGACGAGCACCGCGACCTCGTCTCCGAAGTCGGCCCGCAGCGCGTCGAGGGTGTACGCCGTGTCCTCGACCGTGTCGTGGAGCAGCGCCGCGACGAGCGTCGGCTCGGTCATGCCGATGTCGGCGAGGATCGTCGTGACGGCGAGCGGATGGGTGATGTAGGGGTCGCCGCTCTTGCGCATCTGGCCGGTGTGCCACTTGTCGGCGACCGCGTAGGCGCGCTCGAGGAGGGCCAGGTCGGCCTTCGCGTGGTTGGCGCGCACGGCCCGGAAGAGGGGCTCGAGGACCGGGTTGGACGAGGGCGGGCGGGTGCCGACCCGAGCGAGGCGAGCACGCATGCCCCGAGCGGTGAGGGGCGCCTTGGCGTCCTGCGCGGGTGCCTCCTCCTCTGCCATTGGCCCAGTCTAGTGAGGAGTCGGGCACCGCCGTGCGGGGACCGGGGTGGATCCGGTCAGATCGTGAGCAGCGTGGCGATCGGGAGGTCGCCGGTGACCGACCGCGGCTCGAGGAACGACAGCTCCATCAGCACGGCGGCGCCGGTCGCGACGCCGCCGCAGGCCTCGATGAGCTGCCGCGTCGCGACGGCGGTGCCGCCGGTCGCCAGCACGTCGTCGACCATCAGGACGCGCTCGCCCGGCGCGATCGCGTCCTGGTGCACCTCGAGCGTCGCCTCGCCGTACTCCAAGGAGTACGACACCGCGTGAGCGGCGCGCGGCAGCTTGCCGGCCTTGCGCACCGGCACGAAGCCGATGCCGAGGGCGAGCGCCACCGGCGCGGCGAGGATGAACCCGCGCGCCTCCATGCCGACGACCTTGTCGACGACCACGGTGCCGTGGTCGTCACGGCCGGCGGCCGCCAGCGCGGTGATGATCGCGGAGAACGCGTGGTGGTCGGCGAGGACGGGGGTGATGTCCTTGAACGTCACGCCCTTCTCCGGCCAGTCGGGCACGTCGACCGTCAGGCGCTGCAGCGCCTCCTGGGCCGTACGACGGTCAGGCATCGTCGCGCGCGTCGGGAGCGGGCTGCTCCAGCGGCTCGTCGACCTTGGCGATCGCGGCGCGTGCGATGTCGATCTGGGTGCCGGGCGCGATCTCGAGGCGGGCGCGGTCGTCGGCGAGCGAGACCACGGTGCCGTAGATGCCCGACGACATCATCACGCGCTGGCCGACCTCGATGCTCTGCTGGAGACGGACGACGTCCTTCTGCCGGCGCTGCTGGGGGCGCACCACCATGAACCAGAAGAGGGCCAGGATGGCCACCAGGGGCAGGAGTGCAGCAAGGTCGTTCACGGTCGGGGCTCTCCTCGAGGGGTCGGGTGCGGGAGCGCGTGGAGTCTACGCGGGTGCCCCGACCGGCCTCACACGTCGTCGAAGAGGGTCGAGTCGACGGTCGGGAGCGGCGGCGGCGTCAGGCCGAGGTGGTGCCACGCCGCCGGCGTCGCCACCCGCCCGCGGGGCGTGCGCGCGAGCATCCCCATCCGGACCAGGAACGGCTCGGCGACCTCCTCGACCGTCTCGCGCTCCTCGCCGACCGCGACGGCCAGGGTGGAGACACCCACCGGTCCCCCGCCGAAGCGTCGGCACAGCACGTCGAGCACGGCGCGGTCCAGCCGGTCGAGGCCGGACTCGTCGACCTCGAACAGCTCGAGCGCGGCCTGGGCGACCGGCAGGCTCAGCACGCCGTCGGCGCGCACCTGGGCGTAGTCGCGGACCCGGCGCAGCAGGCGGTTGGCGATGCGGGGGGTGCCGCGCGAGCGCGAGGCGATCTCGCTGGAGCCCTCGGAGGTGAGGTGCACGCCGAGCAGCCCGGCGGAGCGGTGAACGATCTGGTCGAGCTCGTGGGGCTCGTAGAACTCGAGGTGGGCGGTGAAGCCGAACCGGTCGCGCAGCGGGCCGGGCAGGAGGCCGGCGCGGGTGGTGGCGCCGACGAGGGTGAAGGGCGGGATCTCCAGCGGGATGGCAGTCGCCCCCGGCCCCTTGCCGATGACGACGTCGACCCGGAAGTCCTCCATCGCCATGTAGAGCATCTCCTCGGCCGGCCGCGACATCCGGTGGATCTCGTCGACGAAGAGGACGTCGCCGTCGTTGAGGCCCGACAGGATCGCGGCGAGGTCACCGGCGTGGGTGATCGCCGGGCCGCTCGTGAGCCGCAGCGGCGTGCTCATCTCGGCGGCGATGATCATCGCAAGCGTGGTCTTGCCGAGCCCGGGCGGGCCGGAGAGCAGCACGTGGTCGGGCGCCCGGCCCCGGCGGCGGGCCGCCTCGAGGACCAGCCCCAGCTGGTCGCGCACGCGCGCCTGCCCGACGACCTCGTCGAGCGTCTTGGGGCGGAGCGCCGCCTCGACCGCACGGTCGTCGCCGTCGGCCTCGGCGTCGGTCAGCCGCTGCAGGTGGCCCAGCTCGGCCTCGGTCAGCTCGACGTCGTCGGTGTCCTCGTCGGTGTCGTCCCAGTTCATCGTCGTACCCGTCTCACGCCTTGCTCAGCGTGCGGAGGGCGGCGCGCAGCAGGGCGCCGACGTCGGGGGCGTCACCCGCATCGGGGGCGACGGCCTCGACCGCCTTCTCCGACTCCTTGGCCGACCAGCCCAGCCCGATGAGGCCCTGCTGCACCTGGTCGCGCCAGGCGTCGGTGGCCGAGGGGGCAGCCGCGGCCGGGTGGTGCACGCCCACCGGCGGGCCGATGCGGTCCTTGAGCTCGAGGATGATGCGCTGGGCACCCTTCTGCCCGATCCCCGGGACCCGGGTCAACGCCTTGACGTCCTCGGTCGTGATGGCACGGCGCACGTCGTCGGGGCTCATCACCGCGACGATCGCCTGCGCGACCTTGGGGCCGACGCCGGACGCGGTCTGGACGATCTCGAAGACCTGCTTCTCGTCCTCGTCGAGGAAGCCGAAGATCGTCAGGCTGTCCTCGCGCACGACCATGCTGGTGGGCAGCGTCGCGGGCCGGCCGACGCGGAGCGTGGCGAGGGTGCCGGGCGTGCACATCAGCTCGAGGCCGACGCCGCCGACCTCGAGGACGGCGCTGGCCAGGGTGACGGCGGCGACCTCGCCGCGGACGAAGGCGATCATCGGGTCCTCATCGGGGTCTGCTTCTGCGGGGCGCGGGCCTGTGCCCGGGCCTGGGCCGCGGCGGCCTCGAGCCGCGTGTGCGCCGAGCCGCGCCAGACGTGGGTGATGGCCAGCGCGAGCGCGTCGGCGGCGTCGGCGGGCTTGGGGAGCTCGGACAACCGCAGGATGCGGACGACCATCGCCCCCACCTGGGCCTTGTCGGCGCGCCCGTTGCCGGACACGGCGGCCTTCACCTCGCTCGGGGTGTGCATGGCGATCGGCAGCCCGCGTCGCGCTGCGACGACGAGCGCGATGCCGCTGGCCTGGGCGGTGCCCATGATGGTGCTGGAGTCGGAGCGGGCGAAGACCCGCTCGACCGCGACCGCGTCGGGCCGGTGCTCCTCGATCCAGGCGTCGAGGCCCTTCTCGATCGTGACCAGCCGCTCGGCGATCGGGAGCGTCGAGCTCGTGCGCACCACGCCTGCGTCGACCATCGTCAGCGGCCGGCCGACGCTGCCGTCGACCACGCCCACGCCACACCGGGTCAGGCCGGGGTCGATGCCGAGCACGCGCACGCGCACACCCCTTCCGCCGTCGATCTCGTCCGAACATGTGTTCGTGCGATCACGCTAACCCGCGCCGGCTGCGCGACGTCGTACGACACGCGGCGCGTCCCGGTCCGGCACGGCCCCGGAGGCGCCTCAGGCGTCGGCGGTCTCGAGCTCGGCCATCACGTCGGCGGGGATGTCGACGTTGGTGAAGACGTCCTGGACGTCGTCGAGGTCCTCGAGCGCGTCGACGAGGTGGAGCACCTTGCCGGCGCCGGCGGCGTCGACCGGGATCTCCAGGCTCGGCACGAACTCCACGTCGGCGGAGTCGTAGTCGATGCCGGCGTCCTGCAGGGCGGTGCGGACCGCGACGACGTCGGTGGCCTCGCTCTGCACCTGGAACGCCTCGTCGAGGTCGTTGACCTCCTCGGCGCCGGCGTCGAGGGTCGCCTCGAGGACGTCGTCCTCGGTGACCTCACGGACCGTGCCGTCGTGGTCCTGCGACTTGGGCACGACCACGATCCCCTTGCGGGTGAACAGGCGCGAGACCGAGCCGGGGTCGGCCATGGTGCCGCCGTTGCGGGTGACCGCCGTGCGGACCTCCATCGCGGCGCGGTTGGTGTTGTCGGTGAGGCACTCGACGAGGATCGCGACGCCCTGCGGGCCGTAGACCTCGTAGGAGATCGACTTGTAGTCGACGCCGCCCGACTCCGCACCCGAGCCCCGCTTGAGCGCGGAGTCGATGTTCTTGTTGGGGACCGAGCTCTTCTTCGCCTTCTGGATGGCGTCGTAGAGCGTCGGGTTGCCGGCCGGGTCGCCGCCGCCCTGCTTCGCCGCGACCTCGATGTTCTTGATCAGCTTGGCGAAGAGCTTGCCGCGCTTGGCGTCGATCGCGGCCTTCTTGTGCTTGGTCGTTGCCCACTTGGAGTGGCCTGACATGAGTCCCTCTATCCGTCGCTTCGTCTGTACGTCGTCAGGCCGAGCGCACCAGGTCCACGAACATGCCGTGCACCCGGCCGTCGCTGCCGACCTCGGGATGGAACGAGGTCGCCATCAGGGGGCCTTGACGGACCGCGACGATCCTACCCGCGGCGGGCCCGTCCTCCACCCGGGCCAGCACCTCGACGTCGTCGTCGATCGCCTCGACCCACGGCGCGCGGATGAAGACCGCTCGCACCGGGTCGGCCAGTCCGTCCACGTGGAGGTCTTCCTCGAAGGAGTCGACCTGGCGGCCGAAGGCGTTGCGGCGCACCGTGATGTGCAGGCCGCCGACGGTCTCCTGCCCCGCCGCGCCGTCCTCGATCCGGTCGGCGAGCAGGATCATCCCCGCGCACGTCCCGAAGGCGGGCAGCCCACCGCGTACGGCGTCGCGCAGCGGCTCGAGCAGGTCGAAGATCCTGGCGAGCTTGACCATCGTCGTGGACTCGCCGCCCGGGAGGACGAGGCCGTCGCACGCGGCGAGCTCGGCGGGACGGCGTACGGAGATCGGGTCCGCGCCCAGCGCCCGCAGGACGGCGAGGTGCTCGCGCACGTCGCCCTGCAGCGCGAGCACGCCGATGGTCGGATTCACGAACGCCGATCCTAGGACCGGCGGGTCGCCGTAGGGTCACGCCCCATGAGTCTCACCCGTCCGGCCCTCCTGGGCGCCGCGCTCCTCGCCCTGTCGCTCGCCGCCGGCAGCACCTCCGCGAGCACCGCCGGTGCCGTCGCCGGGTCCGTCGACGCGACCACCGGTCGCCCCGCGCCCGGCGCCCGTGCGGTCGAGGGCTGCCCGTCGCGACGCCCTCCCGACTCGGCCTGCGCAAGAAGGCCGTCCAGCGCGGTGCGGCCGAGGCCCGCCGACTCGACTCCACCTGCTTCGCGGTCCTGCGCAAGGGCAAGCTCGTCGGCGAGTGGAGCTGGAAGCTGCCCCGCGAGGAACCCCGCGAGGTCTTCTCGATCACGAAGTCGGTCACGAGCACCCTGGTCGGCATCGCGGTCCGCGACGGCGACCTGCGCCTCGACGACCCGGTCTCGACCTACGTGCCGCAGTGGCGCGGCACCGCGTCGGAGTCGGTGACGGTGCGCAACCTCCTCTCCAACGACAGCGGCCGCTTCTGGTCGCTCACGACGGACTACTCCGAGCTGCTCGCCGCCCGGAGCCGCACGAAGTACGCCGTCTCGCTCCCGCAGCAGTACGCCCCCGGCAGCGCCTGGGCCTACAACAACGCCGCCATCCAGGTCCTCGAGCCGGTGCTGGAGAAGGCGACCGGGATGCCCGTCGCGAGGTTCGCCCGGGAGCGCCTGTTCGAGCCGCTCGGCATGACCCGGTCGTCGTTCATCACCGACCGTGCGGACGACGCCGCGGTCTTCTACGGCCTCCGCACGACGTGCCTCGACATCGCCAAGCTCGGGCGGCTCTACCTCGACGGCGGGACGGTCCGCGGTAAGGCGGGCGGCAAGCGCCTCCTCGACGCGGCCTACGTCAGGCACGCGGTCGGGCGTTCCTCGACGGTCCACAACGCGGCCTACGGCTACCTGTGGTGGCTCAACCGGCCCGGTGCCCTGCGCGGCGCGACCGACCCGGTCGACGCCCAGGGGCAGCCGCTGAACCCGGTGACCGGACAGCTCGCCCCGTCGGCGCCCATCGACGTCTTCGCCGCGCTCGGCTTCGGCGGGCAGGTGCTGCTCGTCGACCCGTCGACGCGCCGCCCGGTGCGGCACACTCAGCGGATGGTCGGGGCGTGGGAGCACCTGCCGGAGGCACGGGTCCCGGCGCCGCTCGCCCCGCACGTCCTGGCGATGTACGGCTACTCCGCCGAGGGCCTCGCCCCCGGCGTCCACCGGGGACTCCCGTCCGCCGGGCTCACCCTCGTGCTGAGCCTGGAGCGTCCGCTGCGCACCGCACCCACCGCCGAGGCATGGGACGCCGGCGTGCGCGACTCGCAGTGGGTGAGCCTCGGCGGGCTGCACACCCGCGCGGCGATGGTGGAGCAGCCCGGTCGGTGGACCGGGGTGCAGCTGACCCTCCACCCGGTGGGCGTGCGGCGCCTGCTCGGTGTCCCTGCCTCCGACCTCCCGGTCGGCAGCTGGGACGCGCGCGACCTGGTCGGCGACGAGGTCGACCGGGTGGTCGAGGAGCTGCACGCGGTGGCCGACTGGCCCGGGAGGTACGCCGCGGTGAGCCGCTTCCTGCTGCGGCTGGCCGATCGCGCGGACCGCGCCGCCTCCCGCCAGGGACCGTCGCCCGAGGTCGAGGAGGCGTGGCGCCTGCTCACCGGCCCGAGCCCCCGAGCGGTCGCCGAGGTCGCCGACGCCGTGGGCTACAGCCGTCGGCGGCTGACCCAGCTGCTCACGGCCGAGACGGGCCACGGACCCAAGACCGTGCAGCGGCTGGCCCGCTTCGACACCGCGCGCCGCGAGGTGGTCGCCGCGGCGTCCGTGGGCGCGTCACTGGCGCAGGTGGCCGCCCGCACGGGCTACTACGACCAGTCGCACCTGGTGCGCGACTTCCGCGAGTTCGCCGGGCTCGGGCCGTCGGCGTGGCTCGCGGCGGAGTTCCCAAATGTCCAAGGCGCGCCGACTGGTGTCGCGGCAGCATCGGGGCCATGAGCGATCCCCACCGCACCACCGTCTGGCCCGCGCTGCAGGCGCACGACCCCGACCTCGTGATCCGTGCGCTCGTCGCGCTCGGCTTCGAGGAGACGGCCGCCTACCGCGACGAGGCGGGCGTCGTCCAGCACGCCCAGCTCGACTGGCCCGAGGGCGGCGGGGTGATGCTCGGCTGCCACAAGCCCGACGGGCCGTTCACCCAGCAGCCCGGGACCACGGCGGCGTACGTCGTCGCCTCCGACGTCGACGAGGTGCACCGGCGTGCCGTCGAGGCGGGCCTCGACCCGTCGCCGGTCGTCGAGCAGGACTACGGCAGCCGGGAGGTCCGCGTCACCGACCCGGAGGGCAACCAGTGGTCCTTCGGGACGTACGCCGGTGAGCCGCGGCGGGGCTGAGACCGCCGCGGCGACGCGTCACCAGCCGCGCTCGGACAGGCGGTGCGGCTGCGGGATCTCGTCGACGTTGATGCCGACCATGGCCTCGCCGAGGCCGCGCGAGACCTTGGCGACCACGTCGGGGTCGTCGTGGAAGGTCGTGGCCTTGACGATCGCCTCGGCGCGCTGGGCCGGGTTGCCCGACTTGAAGATGCCCGACCCGACGAAGACGCCCTCGGCGCCGAGCTGCATCATCATCGCGGCGTCGGCCGGGGTGGCGATGCCGCCCGCGGTGAAGAGGACGACCGGCAGCTTGCCTGCGGCCGCGACCTCCTTGACCAGCTCGTAGGGGGCCTGCAGCTCCTTGGCAGCGACGTAGAGCTCGTCCTCGGACATGCTGTGCAGCCGCCGCAGCTCGCCACCGATGGTGCGCATGTGCATCACGGCGTTGGAGACGTCGCCGGTGCCGGCCTCGCCCTTGGAGCGGATCATCGCCGCGCCCTCGGTGATGCGGCGCAGGGCCTCGCCCAGGTTGGTCGCACCACAGACGAACGGGACCGTGTAGGCCCACTTGTCGATGTGGTTGGTGTAGTCGGCCGGGGTGAGCACCTCGGACTCGTCGATGTAGTCGACGCCGAGCGACTGGAGCACCTGCGCCTCGGCGAAGTGGCCGATGCGGGCCTTGGCCATCACCGGGATCGAGACGGCCTCGATGATGCTGTCGATCATGTCGGGGTCGCTCATCCGGGACACGCCGCCCTGGGCGCGGATGTCGGCCGGCACGCGCTCGAGCGCCATCACGGCGACGGCGCCGGCGTCCTCGGCGATCTTCGCCTGGTCGGCGGTGACGACGTCCATGATCACGCCGCCCTTGAGCATCTCGGCCATGCCGCGCTTGACGCGGCTGGTGCCGTGCTCGATGGGGGTCTCAGAGGTGTGCTCAGCCATGTCTCGATCGTAGTGCGGCCTCATCCCGAAGGATGCATCGCCGATGGCAGTGGTTGAGCGCTTGATCAGGCCTGCGAGGCTGCCCGCGCGAGCGCCTGGCGGCGGACGACCCAGATGCGCTGCGCGACGGTCACGGTGGCCGCGACCGCAAGAGCCCAGAGGGCGACCTCGAGCAGGACCCACAGGTCGAGGAGGTCGGCGAAGAAGGCCGGCACGAGCATCCCGACGAGGCGGTCGGGCCGCTCGGCGATGCCGACCTTGGCGTCGTAGCCGAGGTGGTCGGCCTTCGCCCGTGCGTACGACGTCACCGCGCCCATGACGAGGATGACGAGGCACAGCCAGAGGTAGAGCTGGCTCTCCCGCTGCCAGGCGAAGAAGAGGACCAGCCCACCGAACAGCGCGCCGTCGGCGACCCGGTCGAGCGTCGAGTCGAGGAAGGCGCCGAAGTCGTCCTTGCGCCCGACCTTGCGCGCCATCGCGCCGTCGATCAGGTCGCTGAAGACGAAGACGGTGATGAAGAGGACGCCTTCCCAGACCATGCCGCGGGGGAAGAAGAACAGCGCCCCGAAGCTGACCCCGAAGGTGCCGACCAGCGTCACGACGTCGGGGCTGATTCCCAGGCGGATGAACAGGTTGATGAAGGGCGCGAGCATCACGCCCTGCCAGAACTGCTTGAACCGATCGAGCACGGCCGCAGGCTACCGGCTCCCTCTTGACGTGGACTGCACCGGAGAGGATCGTCCTAACGGTGTTAGTCATTCCTAACGGCGATCGGGTCGCGGTCCGCCGAGCCGCGACCCGGCTCGAGATCCTCGAGGCGGCGTGGGAGGTGGCGCGCTCCAAGGGCCTCGTCGAGCTCACGCTCCGCGACGTCGCGGACCGCGTCGGGATGAGGGCCCCGTCGCTCTACGGCCACTTCGCCTCCAAGAACGCCATCTACGACGCCATGTTCGAGCAGGCGTGGAGCGACTACGAGGCCACGATCCCCGACCTCGAGGGCGCCCTCCCGTCCCACCCCCGGACGGCGATGCGGGTGATCGCCGCGCACTTCTACGACTTCACCGCGACCGACCTGGCGCGGCACCAGCTGATGAACCAGAGCGTGATCGCCGGCTTCGCCCCCTCCGTCGAGGCGTACGCACCCTCCGTGCGGGTCCTCGAACGCGCCCACCGCACGATCGTCGCCCTCACCGGCGCCAGGACCGAGGACGTCGAGGTCTGGGTGGCTCTCGTCGGCGGCCTCATCAACCAGCACCACGCCAACGACGCAGGAGGCAGCCGGCACCGCGTGCTGCTCGACCGGGGCGTCGACATGTGGGCCGACGCCGTCGGCCTTCCTCCGGACGACCAGCAGTAGGACCGGCACCAGGACCAGAAGCGCACCGCGAAGGACCCCGACCATGACCACGACAGACACCCCGCAGCGACGTCGCCACTCCCACCTCGACACCCGGACGTCCATGACCCTGGCCCGGACCGAGCACGGGCGCACGATCGACACGTTGCGCGCCCTCGGGCCCGACGACTGGGCGCGCCCGACGTCCTGCCCCGAGTGGGACGTCCGGCAGCTCGCGTGCCACATGGTCGGCATGGCCGAGTTCCCCTCGTCGCCGATCGAGATCGCCCGGCAGCAGCGCAAGGCCTCCGCCGTCCACGCCCGCCGCGGCGGGCCGGCGGTCGACGGGCTCACCCAGGTGCAGGTCGACGAGCGCGCCGACTGGACGCCCGAGCAGGTGGTGGCGGGTGCCGTCAGGGCTGCCCCCCGCTCCGTCCGCGGGCGGCGGTGGATCTCCGCGTGCGCCGGTCGCGCGCCGCTGCCGGGGACCCAGCCCGTGAACGGCCGGGAGGAGTCCTGGAGCGTGGGCTACCTGCTCCGGACCATCCTCACGCGCGACCCCTGGATGCACCGGACCGACCTGTCGGCCGCGACCGGCCTGCCGATGACCCTGACCCCGGACCACGACGGCGTGATCGTGGACGACGTGGTCGCGGAGTGGGCCGAGCGCCACGGACGGCCGTACCAGCTGGAGCTGACCGGACCCGCGGGCGGCTCCTGGCGGCGAGGTGACGCCGAGCTCGTGACCCTGGACGCGGTCGAGTTCTGCCGGATCATCTCCGGCAGGGGCGTCGGGGTGGGGCTCCTGGCGACCCAGGTGCCCTTCTGACCGACCCGCTCAACCCAGCAGCGCCGCCCGGACGTCGGCCACCGCGGCCGGCGCCCCGGAGACCGTCCAGTCCACGCCCGCAGCGGGTACGACGACCGACGTGCCGCCTGCGCCGCGGATGATCGCGGCACCGGGGAGCCGGTCCCAGTCGGCGACGGAGTGCTGGAAGAGCACGTCCCACTGACCCGACGCGATCGCCATCGTGTCCATGGTCCCGGAGCCGAACATCCGCAGCGTGCCGACCTGGCCGAGTGCGCGGGCGAATGCCTCGCCCACCTCGCTGCCGTAGAACGGCGGGTGCAGGTAGGTCGCGGCGCACCGGGCCTCGGTCGGGGTGTCGGGGAGCGGCGCGAGCGGCGTGCCGTCACAGGTGCTCGGCAGGTCGGGTCCGCCCACCCACGTGCGCAGGCTGGCGGCGTGGTGGACCGCGCCGAGCAGCACGTCGTCCTCGTCGTGCAGGGCGATCGCGGTGCACCACCAGTCGCTGCCACGGGAGAAGTTGTAGGTGCCGTCCACCGGGTCGATCACCCATGTCCGTCCCGACGTGCCGGGCTTCGACGCGCCCTCCTCCCCCACGATCGCGTCGTCCGGCCGCTCGGCGGTGAGCTGCTGCACGATGAGCCGCTCGGCGGCGGTGTCGGCCTGCGTGACGATGTCGGACCCGCTCGTCTTTCGCTCGATGTCGAGCCCCTCGAGGCGGATCCGAGCGGCCAGGAGGGCCGCCTCCCGCACCAGGTCGCCGGCGAGCGCGGCGTCGCGCTCCAGTCGCGCGTCGTCGTCCACGGTGCCACCGTAGCCGGGGGCGTACTGTGGCAGGACGGAGCCACCCAGGCTTCCTACTGAGGAGCCTCGATGAGCGACAAGTCGCCGCGACAGGGCATGTCCAAGAAGTCCGGGAAGTCCATCAAGGAGAAGCGCGCCGAGAAGCACGCGAAGGCGGCGGGGAAGACCGACCACAGCGAGCCGTTCATGCCCAAGAAGAAGTGAGCCCCCTCAGCCTCGGCGTCATCGGCACGTCCGCGAAGGAGAACGAGCACCGCCTCCCGCTGCACCCCGACCACCTGCCGCGCCTCGACCCCGGGATCGCCGCTAGGACGACACTCGAGCACGGGTACGCCGACCACTTCGGCATCACCGACGACGAGCTGGCCCCGCACGTGGCCGGCTTCGCGTCCCGCGACGAGATCCTGCGGGACTCCGACGTCGTCGTGCTGCCCAAGCCCCAGCACGAGGACGTCGCGGCCATGCACGCCGGTCAGGTCCTCTGGGGGTGGCCGCACTGCGTGCAGGACCGCGCGATGACGCAGCTCGCGATCGACCGCGAGCTCACCCTGATCGCCTTCGAGTCGATGAACCACTGGACGGCGGACGGGCACGTCGGCCTCCACGTCTTCCACAAGAACAACGAGCTCGCCGGCTACTGCTCGGTGCTCCAGGCCATGGAGCTCGTCGGGATCACCGGCGACTACGGCCGCCGGTTGAGCGCGGTCGTCATCGGGTTCGGCGCCACGGCCCGGGGCGCGGTCACCGCCCTGAAGGCTCACGGCGTCCACGAGGTCGTGGTGCTCACCACCCGCGGGGTCGCCGCTGTGGGGTCTCCCATCCACTCGGTGCGGATCCGGCAGTTCGACCACCACCCCGGGGACTCGACCGTCACCCACGTCATCACCGAGCGCGGCCGGATGCCCCTGGCCCCCTACCTGGCCGAGGCGGACATCGTCGTCAACTGCACGCTGCAGGACACCGCGGCGCCGCTGACCTACCTCCAGACCGAGGACCTGGCGGACTTCCGGCTGGGCAGCCTCATCGTGGACGTGTCCTGCGACGAGGGCATGGGGTTCTCGTGGGCCGTGCCGACGACGTTCGACGAGCCGATGTTCACCGTCGCGGACCGGGTGCACTACTACGCCGTCGACCACAGCCCCTCCTACCTGTGGAACTCGGCCACGTGGGAGAACAGCGAGGCTCTGCTGCCCTTCATGGAGACGGTGCTCAGCGGTCCTGAGGCATGGGACGCCGACGAGACGATCACGCGCGCCATCGAGATCCGCGACGGCCGGGTCTGCAACCCCGCGATCCTGGCGTTCCAGGGTCGGGCCGCCGAACACCCCTACCCGGTGGTCTGAGCCGGGTCCCACGCGTCGGCAAGCAGCTCGCGCGTGTCCTCGAGCAGCTGGGGCAGCGTCTTGGTGCCGCCGACGACCGTGATGAAGTTGGCGTCACCGGTCCACCGCGGCACCACGTGCTGGTGCAGGTGCTCGGACAGGGACCCGCCGGCGGACCGGCCGAGGTTGAGGCCGACGTTGAAGGAGTGCGGGCGGCTGACCTTCCGCACGGTCCGCAGCGCCTGCTGGGTCATCGCCATCAGCTCCGCTGCTTCCTCCGCCGTGAGGTCGGTCAGGTCGGCGACGTGGCGGTAGGGCAGCACCATCAGGTGCCCGGGGTTGTAGGGGTGCAGGTTGAGCACGACGTACGTCGACTCGCCGCGCGCGACGAGCAGCGACTCCTCGTCGGGGTGCGAGGGGATCGCGCAGAACGGGCAGCCCTCGTCGTCGACCGCCGTGCGGACGTAGGCCATCCGGTGAGGCGTCCAGATCCGCTCGAGCGCGTCGTCACTCATGGCAGCGATCCTAGGGTGGCCCCATGACGTCGATCCGACCGGCCGACGACGCCGACATGGCCGCGGTCGCCGACCTCTGGCACGAGGGCTGGCACGACGGCCACGCCGGCCACGTGCCCGACGGGCTCACGGCCGCACGCACCCTGCCGGCGTTCCACGAGCGCACACCGTCGCGGGTGGCGGACACCGCGGTGGCGGTCGCCGAGGACGGGTCGCTGCAGGGCTTCGTGATGGTGGTCGACGACGAGGTGGAGCAGGTCTTCGTGGCCCGGTCGGCGCGCGGGACCGGGCTGGCGTCCGACCTGCTGGTCGAGGCCGAGCGGCGGGTGGCGGCCGGCGGCCATGCCTCGGCCTGGCTGGCGGTCGTGGTGGGGAACGCGCGTGCCCGGCGGTTCTACGAGCGCCAGGGGTGGGTCGACCGCGGCGACCTGCCCTACGAGGTCAGCGCCGGCGGGCAGACCTTCGTCTCGCCGTGCCGGAGGTACGTCAAGCGGGTGGCGCTGGACTGACCGTGTCGAGAACCCGACGCCGGCTCCGTCCCTGACACATCAAGCCGTCGGCCACGCAGGGCAGTCGAGAGGTGGAGAACAACATGACCGTGCGGATGGACAACGTCCTCGTCGTCGTCGACGACCTCGAGGCCGCGATCGCCTTCTTCGGTGTGATCGGCCTGGAGGTGGAGGGCCGGGCCGTCGTGGAGGGTGAGGCCGTCGACCGGCTGGTGGGCATCGACGGCGTCCGGAGCGAGATCGTCATGATGCGGACCCCGGACGGTCAGTCGCGGATCGAGCTCGACAAGTTCCACGCTCCCGACGCCGTGCGGGCCGAGACCGAGCAAGCACCGGTCAACGCGCTCGGTATCCGCCGCTTCATGTTCGCCGTCGACGACCTCGAGGACGTCCTCGCGCGGCTGCGCGGCCAGGGTGCCGAGCTCGTCGGTGAGGTGACGGAGTACGCCGGCTACCGGATGTGCTACCTCCGCGGCCCCGACGGGGTGATGGTCGCACTCACCGAGCAGCTGGACTGAAAGGCCCTCGCGACGAGGAAGGAGCCGATCGACGCCGCACCCGCCGGGGTGTGGCCCGCGCTCCGGCAGCAGGAGTACGACGGGGAGAACCCATCTCGGAGGCCACCATGTCGCTGCGCGTTCTCATCGGTCCGATCGGCCTCGCCCTGGCGGCGGCCACGCTGGCCCCGCCACTGGGCGCGGGTGCGGACACCGCGGAGCGTGCGGCCCCCGACCGCGGCGCCAAGAGCACATGGACCGAGGCCGACAAGGCGGGCTTCGGCACGGCGCGCACCCGGCGGAGCAACGTGTGGTTCACGCTGCAGGACGGGCGGGTCAGCGAGGTCTTCTACCCCGACCTGTCGACGCCGAGCACCCGCAGCCTCGAGCTCGTGGTGACGGACGGGCGCACGTTCACCGACCGGGAGTCCGAGGACGTCGACGTGGTGACCACGCGTCCCGACGAGCGCAGCCTGCGTTTCCAGCAGGTCGGCACCGCGACCTCCGGCCGCTACCGCATCACCAAGACGTACGTCACCGACCCGCGCCGCGACGCGCTCGTCGTCCGGGTCCGCCTCGAGTCGCTCGACGGCGGCCGCTACCGGCTGTACGCCGTGCACGATCCGGCGCTCGCCAACTCCGGGATGGACGACCGCGGCCGCGCGACCCGGACGGCGCTCGTGGCCACGGACGTGAAGGAGCCCGTCGCGTCCGCGCTCGTCTCGCGCCCGCGCCTCGGCCGGAGCAGCACCGGGCTGCTCGGTCGCGACGACGGCTGGACCGACCTCGGGGACGACCAGCGACTCGACGAGGGCAGCCGTTCGGCCGGGCCGGGCAACATCGTGCAGACCGGCCGGATCTCGGGCGTGACGGGGCTCGCCGGCGAGCAGCGCGCGACGCTGGTCCTGGGCTTCGGGCGGACGGGCGCGGAGGCGCAGCGCACGGCACGGTCGGGTCTCCGCGCGGGGGCGCGCCGGATCGCGGCGCGCTACGACCGCGGTTGGCACCGCTACCTGCGCAGCCTCAAGGACGTGCCCGACAGTGCCGCGGCCGTCCGGCGCCACTACCTCGCGTCGGCGCTCGTGCTGGCCGCCGCGGAGGACAAGCTCAACCCAGGGGCGCTCGTGGCCTCGCCGTCGGCACCGTGGGTCTGGGGTGACGAGGTCAAGGACCTCTCCTCCCCGTCGGGCGCCTACCACCTCGTGTGGTCGCGCGACACGTACCAGTTCGGCACCGCGCTGTGGGCCATGGGCGACAAGGCGGCCGCGCGCCGCTCGGTCGACTGGCTCTTCGACGTGCAGCAGCTGCCCGACGGCTCGTTTCCGCAGAACTCCGACGTCGCGGGGACGCCGGTCTGGTCCGAGCTCCAGCTCGACGAGGTGGCGCTGCCGATCGTGCTGGCCCGCCTCGTGGGCCGCGACGGGCGGCACACCTACCGAGGCGTGAAGCGGGCCGCGCAGTTCCTCGTCCGCTTCCGTGACGAGGAGACCGGGAGGCGGGCGCCCTTCTCGCCGCAGGAGCGCTGGGAGAACCAGTCCGGCTACTCCCCCAACTCGATCGCCACCCAGGTCGCCGGCCTGGTCTGCGCCGCCGACATCGCCCGCAAGAACGGCGACCGCGCCTCCGCCCGACGCTGGCTCCGGCTGGCAGATCGTTGGCAGTCGAAGGTCAAGCAGTGGACCCGCACGACCAGCGGCCCCCTCAGCAGCAGCCCCTACTACCTGCGGATCACCAAGGACGGTCGCCCCGACCGCGGCACGGAGTACGGCATCGGCGACGGCGGGCCGTCTGCCGTCGACCAGCGGCGCGTGGTCGACCCGAGCTTCCTCGACCTGGTCCGGCTCGGGCTGGAGCAGCCGGACGACCCGGACGTGCTGACCACGCTCTCGGTGGTGGACGACGAGCTGCGGGTGGACACGCCCAACGGGCCGTTCTGGCACCGCTTCAGCTTCGACGGCTACGGCGAGACGCGCGACGGCGGGCAGTGGGAGATCACGGAGGACGACACCGGCACGACGCTCGGTCGCGCCTGGCCCCTGCTGACCGGGGAGCGCGGTGAGTACGCCGTCACCGCTGGGCAGGACGCGACGCCCTACCTCGCCGCCATGGCAGCGGCCGCCGGCACGAGCGACATGATCTCCGAGCAGGTCTGGGACAGTCGCGAGCCCGCCGGCGAGGCCTGCTGCCCGGCGGGCGAGGGCACCCGGGCCGCCACTCCGCTGACGTGGTCGCACGCCGGGCTGGTGCGGCTGGCCTGGACGATGCAGCGCGGTGCCCCCGTCGACCAGCAGGCGGTGGTGGCACGCCGCTACCTGCGCTGAGCGTGCGTGGGACGACCTGGATCGGCAGTCCTGCCGGCTTCCGGTTCAGTCCGGCTCGCAGACGACCAGTTGAAGCGCCGCATCGGCGGCGAGTGGCGCTCGGGACCAGTCGCCGAGACGTTCGACGACCCGGAGACCGCCGAGCGAGAGGAGGAGCGGCAGCTCCTGGGGAAGATGCTCCTGATCTCCAGCGGCGCGACGAAGAAGTCGGCCTCGGACTCGGTCGAGAAGTACCACGTCCCTCTCGTCACCTGCGCGGTCGCGTCGTACGTCTCCGCGACATCGACCCGCACCACGCCACGGTCGGGGTCCACGAACGACAACGCGTCACGCCTGCGTCGTACGCCGTCGGCCTGGGCGAGCATGTGCACGCTCGGGTTGAACACGTCGAGGACGAGCCGCGCTCCGGGCGCCAGGTGCCGTCGCACCGATCGGAAGCAGTCCACCAGGTCGTCCGCCTCGTGGAGGTGGAGCAGGGAGTTGGCGGCGATGACCACGAGGTCGAACCTCCGACCGAGGTCGAACCTGCGCATGTCGCCCTGCACCCACTCCACGTCCACGCCGCGCTCGTCCGCCTTGTGCCGAGCCTCGGCGAGCATGCCGGGCGAGAGCTCGAGACCGGTGCACGGGTGCCCGTCGGACGCGATCCAGATCAGCTTGTTCCCGGTGCCCGACCCGAGCTCCAGGACGGACCCGCCCTGCCGATCGGCCTCGGCCCGGTAGAAGTCGACAGCCTGCTCGCCACCGGGGAACAGCAGGTCGTACAACCTCGCGTCCGAGTAGAACTGCTCGCTCACGCGGCTCCCCACTCCCGTCGAGGATCAGTCGCGGAGGACGTCGATGACGTCCTTGCTGTGGGTGAGCGGGATGCGGTTGCCCTCGAGCTGGATGGAAGACCCGGTGGAGCTGTCGACCAGCTCGAGGATCCTCACGTTGACGCGCTGGTGGACCTTCACCTCGATCCGGTCGCGGGACACGCGGAAGACCAGCGCGCCGGCGGGGCTGTTCCGGTGCGCCGCGTCGAACCCGTACACGTGCGTCGCCGTGACCCCGACCAGCATGTTCGTCGGCAACCCGCTCGCGGCGTCGTGCATCCGCGCTCCGGCGAGCGCGGCACCGGTCGTGGCCACGGAGTCAGCCAGACCGCCGGCCCCGCCAGCGAGGCTGTCGCCGATCATGCCGCCGGCGAACATGCTGCCCGTATGACCTCGCGGCTGGAACTGGCCGGCCGCGGTCACCGCTTCCGAGTCCTCGAGCTCGCGCAGCGCAGTCTCCACGCTCTCCACCATCGTCCGCTCGGACATCCCGTCACCCCTCCAGGCTGAGACGCTGCCGCTCGCCATCATGCGCCGGTTGGAAGGTGCGCG
>NZ_JBFUJV010000006.1:0-166758 GCF_056401175.1 Nocardioides sp. P4_G10
GCAACGAAAACACCAACGGCCTGCTGCGCCAGTACTTCCCCAAAAGCACCGACCTGTCGGTCTACCAGCTCGACTACCTCGACCACGTCGCCGCCAAGCTCAACCGCAGACCCCGCAAGACCCTCGGCTGGAAGACACCGGCACAGGCACTCGACGAACTACTGTCGAACCCACCAAAACCAACCGGTGTTGCATCCACCGCTTGAATCCGCCAGCCTCGAAATGTGGGTGGGCCACCGCTGCACGAACGGTTAGATAGCAAGCGCTCACTTTTTATGTAACACTGGAGCGGTGAGCACCACCTCCGCCCCGCGTCGTACCCAGGCGCAGCGTCGCGAGGGCACGATCAGCGCGCTGCTCGAGGCCACGGTGACGTGCCTGACGGAGCGGGGGTACGCCGCCACCTCGACCGCCGCGGTCTGCGCGGAGGCGGGCGTGAGCCAGGGCGCGCTCTTCCGGCACTTCCCGACCCGGCAGGCGCTGCTGGTCGCGACCGCGGAGCACGTGGCGACCCGCAACGTCGCGGCGTTCCGTGCCACGACCGAGGGTGCGGCGGTCGGGACCATCGACGACGTCGCGGACGTGCTCACCCACCTGCGCGCAGCCGTGCTCTCCCCCACCAACCAGACCTGGCGCGAGCTCCTCGTCGCCGCCCGCGCCGACGCCGGCCTCCGCGAGGCGCTGCTGCCGGCGCGCGAGGTGCTGCACGCGCAGATGCTCGACGTCGCCGCCGACCTGTGGGCCGACCGCCTCTCCGCCGACGACCTCCCGGCCGTCCTCAGCATCGTGGTCAACATGCTCGACGGACTCGCCTTCTCCGCCCTCGACCCCGACCCCGCGGCCGCCCCCGGCCGCACCGCCGAGCGGGCCCTGCGCCTGCTCGCGGAGCTGATCGTCCACCGCTACCCCGAGCAGGAGCCCCGATGACCGAGCCCACCCCCACCGACGGCTTCACCCCCGACGTCATCGTGGTCGGTGCCGGCCTCGCCGGCCTGGTCGCGACCCACGAGCTGGCCCTCGCCGGCAAGCGCGTCCTCGTGCTCGACCAGGAGAACCGCGACAACCTCGGCGGCCAGGCCTGGTGGTCCCTGGGCGGGCTGCTGTTCGTGGACAGCCCCGAGCAGCGCCGGATGGGCATCAAGGACTCCCCCGAGCTGGCCTGGCAGGACTGGCAGGGCTCGGCCCAGTTCGACCGCCTCGGCGACGGCACCGACGGCCCCGGCCGCGGCGAGGACTTCTGGCCGCGGCAGTGGGCGAAGGCCTACGTCGACTTCGCCCACCGGGAGAAGCGCGCCTACCTCCACGACCTCGGCCTCAAGTCGCTCCCCTTCGTCGGCTGGGCCGAGCGCGGCGACGGCCGCGCCACCGGGCACGGCAACTCGGTCCCGCGATTCCACCTGACGTGGGGCACCGGTCCCGAGGTGGTGCGGATCTTCGCCGAGCCCGTCGAACGGGCCGAGGCGCAGGGGCTGGTACGCCTCGTGTTCCGTCACCAGGTCGACGAGCTGGTCGTCGAGGACGGCGTGGTCGTGGGCGTGCGCGGCACCGTGCTGGCCGACGACGACGCCGAGCGGGGCGTGAAGTCGAGCCGCGAGGCTGCCGGCACCTTCGAGCACCGCGCCGCCGCTGTCGTCGTGACGAGTGGCGGCATCGGCCACAACCACGAGCTGATGCGGCGCAACTGGCCCACCGAGCGCGTCGGCGCCGCGCCCGAGCACCTCATCTCCGGCGTGCCCGCCCACGTCGACGGACGGATGCAGGGCATCGCCGAGGACGCCGGCGCGACGATGGTGAACAAGGACCGGATGTGGGCCTACGTCGAGGGCATCCACAACTGGGACCCGGTGTGGCCCGACCACGCGATCCGGATCCTGCCCGGCCCGTCGTCGATGTGGTTCGACGCCACCGGCCGACGGCTCGAGGGCATGTCGGGCGTCCCCGGCGCCGACTCGATCGGCGCGATGAAGCAGATCCTGAGCGTCGGCCACGACTACTCGTGGTTCGTGCTCACCCAGTCGATCATCGAGAAGGAGTTCGCCCTCTCCGGCTCCGAGCAGAACCCCGACATCACCGGCAAGGACCTGAAGTTCCTCGCCCAGAGCCGGCTCGCGAAGGGCGCCCCCGGCCCGGTCGAGGCGTTCAAGGAGCACGGCGTCGACTTCGTCGTGGCCGACACCCTCGCCGAGCTGGTGGCCGGGATGAACGAGCTCGCCCGCGGACCGGAGCTCGACCTCGACGACCTCGAGCGGCACATCGTCGCGCGCGACCGCGAGGTCGACAACGCCTTCACCAAGGACATCCAGGTCATGGCGATCCACAACGCGCGCCGCAGCCGCACCGACAAGCTGATCCGCGTCGCGAAGCCGCACAAGGTCCTCGACCCGGCGCACGGCCCGCTCATCGCCGTCCGCCTCAACATCCTCTCGCGCAAGACGCTCGGCGGGCTCGAGACCGACCTCGACGGCCAGTGCGTGGCCGCCGACGGCACCCGCGTCCCGGGGCTGTACGCCGCGGGCGAGGTCGCCGGGTTCGGCGGCGGCGGCGTGCACGGCTACAACGCGCTCGAGGGGACCTTCCTCGGGGGCTGCATCTTCTCGGGACGAGCCGTCGGGCGGGCGCTCGCGCGCTGATCGGCGCGTCCCGCCGCGCTGTCAGCTCACGGGACCAGGCAGTTCTCGCGTGCGAACGATGTCCTCGGCAATCACGAAGACCTTCTGGTTGCGATGGCTCGACATGCGCTTGAGGTAGTCGATCGCCTGGTCGGAGTCGATGCCGAGGCGCTCCATCAGCATGCCCTGCGCTCGGCCGATGACCAGGCGGCGGCCGAGTGCTGCTCGTAGGTGGTCGATCTCCACCCCCGCCGCTTCGAGCGCCAGGACAAGCCGGTGGTTGTCCTCGATCTCGTCTGCCGCCGCGCTCGGCCTCACAGCCGCGGACCGATCGGTGCCAGCAATCTCAGCGCCTCGTTGATCAGTGTCGTGACCGGCTTGTCGGAGTCGAGCTCCTCCTCGATCCGCCTGCGGTCGAGCCCGTGGAACCAGGCCAGCTGCACGGCGTCGGACTGCGCGTGGGTGAGGCCGGCGGCCAGCAGGGCCGAGTCGTCCATGGAGGTAGCCGGTGCAGGCTGGCCCACAGGGCGCGGCGAGAGGCGACGGGCTCGTACCGCCGTCCGGTGGGCGATGACGACCGTCCAGGCCGTGGCGCTCGAGTGGGACGGGTCGTAGGTCGGCGCGCGGCGCCACGCCTCGACGAACGCTTCGCGGGTGATGCTCTCCGAGGCGACGTCGTCCCGGAGCAGGCACGTGACCATGCCGAAGACGCGTGGTGCGAGGCGGTCGTACAGCTCGGCGAACGCCTCCGTGTCACCGCTGCCGGACCTGACGAGCAGCCGTTCCAGCGGTCCTGCGCGACCGGCATCAGCTTCCGGCGTCGCTCGTGTAGCCACAGGTGCCCTCCCAGACCCCGACTGCGGCATGGTGCCTCGTGCACAAACCACTTGTGCACAAGATACATGCGTAGGGCAGAATGTCGCGCCATGGGGACGATCAAGGCGCCACCGCTGGACGAGCAGCTGTGCTTCGACCTCTACGCCGCATCACGGGCCGTGACCGCGGCCTACCGCCCGGCCCTCACCCAGCTCGGGATCACCTACCCGCAGTACCTCGTGCTGATCGTCCTGTGGGAGCACGAGAGCTGCACCGTCAGTGACCTCGCTGCCCAGCTCCGCCTGGACCACGGGACGCTGACCCCGCTGCTCAAGCGGATGGAGGCGGGAGGCCTCGTCGAGCGCCGCCGCGACAACGCCGACGAGCGCTTCGTCGTCGTGTCGCTGGCCGGCAAGGGCGAGTCCCTGCGTCGGCATGCGGAGGCGATCCACTGCGACATGGTGGATCAGCTCGGACTCGGGAGACAGGAGTTCGCGGAGCTGCAGGAGACCCTGCGGATCCTCACCTCGAGGGTCTCGCCCCCGGCGTGATGAGCGGGGCGAAAGCCTGACGCGGGTCGGGCCAGCAGCGGCAGTGCCGCCCGAGGACCCGACTGGATCGGTTGCTCACTCGAGCTGCTCCAGGCCCACGGCCTCGACCAGCGCTGCGACGTGCTGCTCGAAGAGGTCGCGGGGGTCGCCGAAGGTGTCGGCGCCGTACTGCCCGAACACCTCGAACGACACGCACCCGAAGAGCGCCGCCCAGGCGAAGAGCCCGCGAGCGACGAGACGGTCGGGGGCGGTGAGGCCCACCTGCTTGCGGATGCGCGCCAGGTCGCGGGACAGGCGCCGCGGGGCCAGCGGCGCCTCGTCCAGCGAGATCGCGCCCGCCTGCCAGGCGTCCTCCCACACCTCGACCAGCCGCCCGACGACGCGGGTGCCGGGGCCCGTGGTCTGCTCGGCCGGCGCCTCGTAGCCGGGGACCGGGCTGCCGAAGAGCAGGGCGTACGTCGCAGGCTCGGCCAGCGCCCACGCGCGGGTGGCACGGGCGATGGCGACGACCCGGCCCACGTGGTCGTCGCGGTCGACCGGTTCCAGGGCCGCGTCGACGGCGTCGCCGAGCTCGTCGTAGCCGTCGACCACGAGCAGGGTCAGCAGCTCGTCGCGGCTCGCGACGTAGCGGTAGACCGCCGACGACACCAGCCCGAGGTCGCGGGCGACGGCTCGCAGCGACAGGGCCGCCGCGCCCTCGGTCGCGAGGTGCTCGCGGCCGATCCGGACGATGTCGCGCATCGTCTGGACGCGCGCCCGGGCGCGCGGCGAGAGGTTCGCGGGGGTCTCGGCGGAGGTGTCGGCCATCTGCCCATCCAAGCACAGGTGGCGAGCGGTGATGCCAAATGTGAGCACTGCTCTTGTTTTTTGCCGAGAGGCGAGCCATGATGGTCGAACCGAGAGCACCGCTCTCCCAACCCTCAGGAGCTCCCATGTCCGTCCACGTCGTCACTGGAGCCGGCCCCGTCGGCTCGGCCGTCGCCCAGCAGCTCGCCGACGCGGGCGAGAAGGTCCGACTGCTGACCCGCTCGGGCAGCGGGCCGGCGCACCCGCTCATCGACCGCCGTCGTGTCGACGTCTCCCGGCCCGACGCGCTGGCCCAGGCCCTGGAGGGAGCGGTCGCGGTCCACCACTGCATCCACGGGTCGGCGTACGACGCCCGCGTCTGGCGCGCCGAGCTGCCGCAGGCCGAGCGGGCCGTCCTCGATGCGGCCGGTCGGGTCGGGGCGGTCGTGGTGTTCCCCGAGAGCCTCTACTCCTACGRCCCGGTCGACGGCACGATCACCGAGTCGACGCCGCGCACCGCCACCACCGGCAAGCTCGGGGTCCGCACCGAGCTGCTCGCCCAGCGCGACGCCTCCGTCACCCCGACCGTCAGCGTGGCCGCCTCCGACTTCTACGGCCCGCTGGTGCGCAACGCCCACGCCGGTGAGCGCCTGGTGCCGACCGTCCTGGCCGGGCGCACGATGCGCGTGGTCGGCAGCCCCGACCAGCCGCACTCCTTCACCTACGTCCCCGACCTGGCCGCCGCGATGATCGGCGCCGCCACTCGCCCGGACCTGTGGAACTCGTTCCTCCACGCCCCCACCGCCGCGCCGGTCACCCAGCGGCGGCTCGTGGAGCTGGTCGCCGAGGCGGGCGGCGTGCGCGCCCCCAAGGTGTCCTCGATCCCGGTGCCCGTGCTCGGCGCGGTCGGCCTGGTCTCACGGCAGATGAAGGAGATGGCCGAGACCGGCTACATGTTCGCGAAGCCCTTCGTCATGGACTCGTCCGCCAGCGAGGAAAGGCTCGGGTTCGGACCCACCCCGCTGGCCGACGGCCTGGCCCGGACGGTGGCGTGGTGGCGCGCCCAGGAGGCGGAGGCCGCCTGACGAGCAAGGGCCGCGGGCCGACCGGCGTACGGACGGGTAACCCAGGTCACACGCGTCTCTCGATAGCGTGCGCCCCATGTTCTCCAAGGTGCTCGTCGCCAACCGTGGCGAGATCGCAGTCCGGGCCTTCCGTGCAGCGCGCGAGATCGGCGTGCGCACGGTGGCCGTCTTCCCGCACGAGGACCGCGGGTCCGAGCACCGGATGAAGGCCGAGGAGGCCTACCAGATCGGCGAGGTGGGCCACCCCGTGCGCGCCTACCTCGACCCGCAGGCCATCGTCGACGTCGCGGTCCGCTGCGGCGCGGACGCGATCTACCCCGGCTACGGCTTCCTCTCGGAGAACCCCGCCCTCGCCGAGGCGTGCGCCGCCGCAGGCATCACCTTCATCGGTCCGAGCGCCGAGGTGCTCACCCTCACCGGCAACAAGGCGCGCGCGATCGCCGCGGCCAAGGCCGCCGGCGTACCCGTGCTCGAGTCCGTCCCGCCGTCGACCGACGTCGACGAGCTCGTGCACGCCGCCGAGTCGATCGAGGCACCCCTCTTCGTGAAGGCCGTCGCCGGCGGTGGTGGGCGCGGCATGCGTCGCGTCGACGACCGGGCCGACCTGCGCGAGGCGATCGAGACCTGCATGCGTGAGGCTGAGGGCGCCTTCGGCGACCCGACCGTCTTCATCGAGCAGGCCGTGGTGGACCCCCGCCACATCGAGGTGCAGATCCTCTCCGACGGCACCGGCTCCGAGGACGGGGTCATCCACCTCTACGAGCGCGACTGCTCGGTCCAGCGCCGCCACCAGAAGGTCGTCGAGATCGCCCCCGCGCCGAACCTCGAACCCGAGCTCCGCGACCGCATCTGCGCCGACGCCGTCCGCTTCGCCCGCGAGATCAGCTACAAGAACGCCGGCACCGTCGAGTTCCTCCTCGACCCGTCGGGCAACTACGTCTTCATCGAGATGAACCCGCGCATCCAGGTCGAGCACACCGTGACCGAGGAGGTCACCGGCGTGGACCTCGTGCAGTCGCAGATGCGCATCGCGGCCGGTGCGACCCTCGCCGACCTCGAGCTCACCCAGGACTCCGTCGCCCCGCGCGGCTTCGCGCTGCAGTGCCGGATCACCACCGAGGACCCCGCCAACGGCTTCCGCCCCGACACCGGCCGGATCACGATGTACCGCTCCCCCGGTGGCCCGGGCGTGCGCCTCGACGGCGGTACGACCTACACCGGCGCCGAGATCAGCCCGCACTTCGACTCGATGCTCGCCAAGCTCACCTGTCGCGGCCGCTCCTTCGAGGCAGCCGTGCAGAAGGCCCGCCGCGCGCTCCTGGAGTTCCGCATCCGCGGCGTCTCGACCAACGTCGGCTTCCTCCAGGCCGTGCTCGCCGACCCCGACTTCGCGGCCGGCGGCGTGACGACCTCGTTCATCGAGGACCACCCGCAGCTGCTCAAGGCGCAGTTCGGCGGCGACCGCGCCACCCGCCTGCTGGACTTCCTCGCCGACGTCACCGTGAACCAGCCCCACGGCACCGCGCCGGTCTCGGTGTCGCCGGTCAGCAAGCTTCCCCGGCTCGACCGCTCGCAGCCGGTGCCCGACGGCACCCGCCAGCTGTTGCGCGAGATCGGCCCGGAGGAGTTCGCCCGCCGGCTGCGCGCGGCGAAGACCGTCGCCGTCACCGACACGACGTTCCGCGACGCCCACCAGTCGCTGCTCGCGACCCGCGTGCGCACCCGCGACCTCCTCGCCGTGGCCGACCACGTGGCCCGTACGACGCCGCAGCTGTGGTCGGTCGAGTGCTGGGGCGGGGCGACGTACGACGTGGCACTCCGCTTCCTCAACGAGGACCCGTGGGAGCGGCTCGCCGCCCTCCGCGAGGCGATCCCCAACATCGGCCTCCAGATGCTGCTCCGTGGCCGCAACACCGTCGGCTACACGCCGTACCCCACCGAGGTCACCGAGGCCTTCGTCCAGGAGGCCGCCGAGACCGGCATCGACGTGTTCCGCGTCTTCGACGCCCTCAACGACGTCTCCCAGATGCGCCCGGCCATCGACGCCGTCCGCGCCACCGGCACGTCGGTCGCCGAGGTCGCGCTCTGCTACACCGGCGACCTGTCCTCGCCGGGCGAGAAGCTCTACACGCTCGACTACTACCTCGGCCTCGCCGACCAGATCGTCGAGGCCGGCGCGCACGTGCTGGCGATCAAGGACATGGCCGGCCTGCTCCGCGCCCCCGCAGCCCGCACGCTGGTGACGGCACTGCGCGAGCGCTTCGACCTGCCGGTCCACCTGCACACCCACGACACCCCCGGCGGCCAGCTCGCCACGCTGCTCGCGGCGATCGACGCCGGGGTCGACGCCRTCGACGCCGCCTCCGCCTCGATGGCCGGCGGAACCTCGCAGCCCGCGCTCTCCGCGCTCGTCTCCGCGACCGACCACTCCGAGCGCGAGACCGGGCTCTCGCTCGCCGCGGTCAACGCGATGGAGCCCTACTGGGAGGCCGTCCGACGCGTCTACGCGCCGTTCGAGTCGGGCCTGCCCGCGCCCACCGGTCGGGTCTACCGCCACGAGATCCCCGGCGGCCAGCTCTCCAACCTGCGCCAGCAGGCGATCGCGCTCGGCCTGGGCGAGAGGTTCGAGCAGGTCGAGGACATGTACGCCGCGGCCAACGACATCCTCGGCAACGTCGTGAAGGTGACCCCGTCGTCCAAGGTCGTCGGCGACCTCGCGCTCGCGCTCGTCGCTGCCAAGGCCGACCCTGCCGCGTTCGAGGCGGACCCGGCGTCGTACGACGTCCCGGACTCCGTGATCGGCTTCCTCAGCGGCGAGCTGGGCGACCCGCCCGGCGGCTGGCCCGAGCCGTTCCGCAGCAAGGCGCTGGCCGGGAAGACCTGGAAGCAGCCGGCTGAGACCCTGACCGCCGAGCAGCAGGCCAGCCTGGCGTCCCCCGAGGCGGCAGAGCGCCGCGCGACGCTCAACGAGCTGCTCTTCCCCGGTCCGACGGCCGCCTTCCACGAGTCGCGGGAGAAGTACGGCGACCTGTCGGGCGTCTCGACGATCGACTACCTCTACGGCTTGCGCCGTGGCGAGGAGCACCAGGTCCGCGTCCGCGAGGGCCGCGAGATGATCTTCGGGCTCGAGGCGATCAGCGAGCCCGACGAGCGCGGCTTCCGCAACGTGATGGCGACCGTGGACGGCCAGCTGCGTCCTGTGCAGGTGCGCGACCGCAGCATCTCCGCCGACGTCGCGTCCGCCGAGAAGGCCGACCCGTCCATCAGCGGTCATGTCGCCGCGCCCTACGACGGCGCGGTCACCGTGACCGTCGCCGAGGGTGACTCCGTCGAGGCCGGCCAGACCGTCGCGACGATCGAGGCGATGAAGATGGAGGCCTCGATCACCGCCCCGGTCGCGGGCACGGTCCAGCGGCTCGCGATGCCGTCCACGAAGGCCGCCGAGGGTGGCGACCTGGTGCTGGTGATCAGCCCTCGTTGAGGACGACCACGTCGGGGTCGGGCTCGGCGTACTCCGTGATCTCCTCGGGGTCCTCCCCCGTCACCTGCCGGAACACCTCGGTGGCGACGGCTCGCATGCCGTTGATCTTCGGGTGGAACGGCGCCGCGATGCCTGCGCGGAACCGCGGGCCGTTGACCCACGCCCGGCCCTTGGCGCAGACGTCGTGGCCGTCGGAGACCGCGGCCATGTCGACGTACGACGCTCCTGCCGCCCGGGCGCCGCGGCGGATCGAGGCGTTGAGCATGTCGGCGACCTCGGTCACCGGCGCCAGCACCTCGGCCGGGACGCCGACGGCGCGGCAGGTGCCCTCCGTGGGCAGGATGTCGGGGTAGCCGACGACGAGGACCTCGGCGTCGGGAGCGACCTTCGCGATGCGCCGGACAGCCTCCTTGACCCGACCGGCGACCTTGCCGGTGTCGGCGCGCAGCTGGTCGACCGGGCAGGCGACCGCCGGTCCGCGCTGGCACTGGATGAGCGAGTCGTAGATGCCGAAGTCGTTGCCGCCGATGCCGAGGGTGACAAGGTCGGTCTCGGCGGACAGCGCGTCGACCTGCGGCCCGGTGGTGTTGCCGTCGAACATCACCATCGGCGCGTGGAGATCCCGGGTCGTGGCGGCCGAGCAGGTCACGTCGGTGTAGCTGGCGACGTCGAGCCAGTCGGCCAGGAACGCCGGGTAGTTGTCCTTGGAGCGCGCACAGCCCTGGGGGTCGGTTCGCATCGTGCCGATGAACGGTCCGGCCGAGAACGAGTCGCCCATCGCGACGTAGTCGATCCGGGTCGTCACCTCGGTGTCGACGACGGGGTCGGGCAGGTCGGCGTCGCCGTCGCCGGCTGCCTGGCCGGACTCGCAGGCGGACGCGGCGAGAGCGAGGGCGGCGACTGCTGCCGCCAGCCTGAGTCGTCGGGTCACTGGCGCGCGGGGCCCTTCTGTCGCGGGATGACGCTGAACGTGAACCAGTCGGAGTAGAGGCCGAGGTAGGAGCGGGCGTCGTCGCCGCTCACGGCGGCCCGGCCGCCGGTGAAGATGAACGCCATGTTGGTGACGCGTCCGCCCCACTCGCCGTTGCCGTCGCGCGTGACGACCTCGATGCCGGTGAGGTCGCCCAGGTCGGGCCAGTGCTTCTCGACCTGCGTGTCGTCGATGGTGGTGGTCCACGTGGAGTAGGTCGGGTTGACCAGGCCGTCGTAGGGGTCGGGCTGCGCCACGAGGTAGGGCATGGAGCCGGCCGAGGAGAACCCGCCGTTGCTGGCGGAGAACTGCGTGAACGCCGGTCGTCCGTCGTAGTAGAGACCCTGACCGGCCGTGGCCTTGATGGCCGCGGTCGCCGCCGGGTGCTCGACGTCCGCTCCGCCGTAGACCTGGCACTGCGTGGTGTCGCAGAGGTCGTAGTGGGAGGCGTTGGGGTGCGAGCGCTCGAACGCTGCGTAGGTGCGCGCCGCGACCGACTGGGCGCTGACCGCCGCCGGGGTCCACAGCGCGGGGACCTCCTGCGGCACGACGCCGCGCAGGTAGGACTCCATGCCGACCCGGTTGACGGTCTGGCGCTTGCCGCCCAGGCGCGGGGCCACGGACTGCAGGGTGCCGCGGTAGTCACGTCGGGCGCCGGGCAGCACGAGGGTCAGGCGGCCGTCGGCGGCGCTGAACTCCGCCTCGCCGGGGACCTTCTTCCAGGTGCGCCACGAGCCGCCCTTCGTCCACTGGACGGCGGTGTCGCGGCCGGCGGCGACGAGGCGCCACTTGCGCGCGTTGTTGGACGGCACGCGCCAGGTGCGCGAGCGACCCACCTTGCCGACCTTGAGCCCGCGCTCGGCCGCGACCTGCACGTCGCGCCCCGTGTCGGCGGTGATGAGCACGCGGAGCTTGCCGCGGACCGCTCCCCAGGTGGTGCCGGGGTAGTAGAACTCGTTGATCTGCTGCCAGGTCAGGCCCTGCTGGGCCGCGCCCAGCGCGCCGTACTGGGACATGCCGTTGCCGTGGCCGAAGCCGTGGCCGGTGATGGTGATCGCGCTGCTGCCGGGGACGGTCCAGGCCTCGACTTTCTGGCGCGGCTCGGCCCCCGACGCCTCGGTCGCCGACGCGGGCAGGGCAGGGAGCAGCAGCGCACTCGCGGCGAGCGCGATCGGCAGCAGGCGGGAACGGGTCATCATGTGGTCTCTCCCCCGAGAACGGACGACGAACCTCCGAGGTTACAGGCGGTCCGGGCGTTCGGGGGCAGGGACCGCCAGATCAGCACGAGGCGCGGGCCGCCGGTCCCGGGCCGGGACTGTCGCACCGGCCTGTGACACTGGACGGGTGCCCGAGGGAGACAGCGTGTGGAAGCTCGCCCGCCGGCTGGACCGCCAGCTCGTGGGCCACACGGTGGAGCGCTCCGACTTCCGCACTCCCGCGCTCGCCACGCGCGACCTGTCGGGCCGCGAGGTCGTCGGGCACGACACCCACGGCAAGCACCTGCTGACGCGCTTCTCCGCAGCCGTGGGCTCGGCGCCGGCCACGCTCCACAGCCACCTCCGCATGGACGGCTCGTGGTCGACCCTGGCGCCGGGCAAGCGGCTGCCCGGCAAGCTGCAGCCGCACGTCCGGCTGGTGTGGTCCCTGGACGACGGGCGCACCGTCCACGGCATCCGGCTGCACGACCTCGCCCTCGTGCCGACCGATCGCGAGGCCGATCTGGTCGGCCACCTCGGTCCCGACCCGCTCCGTGACGACTGGGACGCCGAGGAGGCGGTCAGCCGCCTGCTCGCCGCGCCGACCACGCCGCTGGTGACCGCGCTGCTCGACCAGCGGTCGCTCGCCGGCCTCGGCAACCTCTGGGCCAACGAGCTCGCCTTCCTCAGCGGCGTGAGCCCGTGGACGCCGGTCGGCGAGGTCGACGTGCCCCACCTCGTCGAGCGCGCCGCCACGATGCTGCGCCACTCGGCGCGCGTGCCGGGCGCCTACCAGGTGACCACCGGTTCACCGGTGAAGGGCGACGACCACTGGATCACCGGCCGCCAGCGGCAGGGCTGCCGCCGGTGCGGAGGCCCGGTCAGTGTGCAGACCGAGGTCCCGGGAGACGCCGCCAACCGCCGCACGTGGTGGTGCAGGTCGTGCCAGCCCGGCCCGGGCCCGGAGGCCCGCGTCGGCGACGGACCCGGGATCAGACGTGGTGCAGGCGCCGGGCGGCCTCGGCGATCGACCCGCTCATCGACGGGTAGACGGTGAACGCGTGGGCGAGCTGGTCGGCGGTCAGCGACTCCGCGACCGCGACCGACACCGGGTGGATGAGCTCGGAGGCCCGCGGCCCGACGACCACTCCCCCGACCACGATGCCGGTGCCCGGACGGCAGAAGAGCTTCACGAAGCCGTCGCGCACGCCCTGCATCTTGGCGCGGGCGTTGCCGGCCAGCGGCAGGGTGACGACCTCGGCCTCGATC
Source organism: Nocardioides sp. P4_G10 (assembly GCF_056401175.1). Classification (NCBI taxonomy): domain Bacteria; kingdom Bacillati; phylum Actinomycetota; class Actinomycetes; order Propionibacteriales; family Nocardioidaceae; genus Nocardioides; species Nocardioides sp. P4_G10. Next base: position 12,764 of record NZ_JBFUJV010000006.1, read on the forward strand.
TCGCCGGCGTCGACGGCCTGCTGCGACCAGCCGACGGTGGCGATCTCCGGGGAGGTGAAGACGTTGGACGACACCTTCTTGAGGTCCAGCGGAGCGACCGCGTCGCCGAGGAAGTGCCACATCGCGATCCGGCCCTGCATCGCCGCCACCGAGGCCAGCATCAGCACGCCCGTGCAGTCGCCGGCGGAGTAGATACCGCGCGCCGAGGTGCGCGAGACGCGGTCGACGGTGATGAAGCCGCCGTCGTCCACGGCCACGCCCGCCTCCTCCAGGCCGAGGTCGGCGGTGTTGGGCACGGAGCCGAGCGCGAGGATGCAGTGGCTTCCGGTGACCGTGCGGCCGTCGGTGAGGGTCACCGTCACTTCGTCGCCCTCGCGGGTCACCGACTGCATGCGTGAGCGGCTGAGCACCTTCATCCCGCGGCGGGTGGCCACGTCCTCCAGCACCGCCGACGCGTCGGCGTCCTCGCCGGGCAGCACCCGGTCGCGGCTGCTGACGAGCGTCACGTCGATGCCGAGCGACAGGTAGGCGCTGGCGAACTCGGCGCCGGTGACGCCCGAGCCGACAACGACCAGCTTCTCCGGCACCTCGGTCAGGTCGTAGACCTGCTCCCAGGTGAGGATCCGCTCACCGTCGGGCTGGGCGCTCGGCAGCGTGCGGGGCGCCGCGCCGGTCGCGACGATGACCGCGTCGGCCTGCAGGGTCTCCTCGCCGTCGGCGGTCGTGGCGACGACGGTGAGGTCCGGCCCGAGGCGGCCGCGACCGGTCACGACGCGTACGCCATCGCGCTCGAGGCGGGCCGCGATGTCGGTCGACTGGTCGGCCGCGAGCTGCTTGACGCGGGCGTTGACCCGAGCCAGGTCGACGCTGATGGTCGTCGCCGCGTCGCCCTGGTGGTCGTGGAAGTTGACCCCGAGCTCCTGCGCCGTCGACATGTCGGTCATCAGCTCGGCAGTGGCGATCAGCGTCTTGCTCGGCACGCAGTCGGTCAGCACCGCCGAGCCACCGACGCCGTCGGTGTCGACGACGGTGACCTCCGCGCCCAGCTGCGCGGCCACGTGGGCGGCCTCGTAGCCGCCCGGACCGCCGCCGATGATGACGATGTGGTCGGTCATCAGAGGTTGATCATGTGCCCGGCGATGCCGTGGACGGCCTCCTTGACCGCCTCACCGAGCGTCGGGTGGGCGAAGACGTTGCGGGCCACCTCGTCGGCGGTGAGGTCCCACTTCTGGGCCAGCGTCATGACCGGCAGCAGCTCGGTGACGTCGGGGCCGATCATGTGGGTGCCGATGATCTCGTTGTGCTCGGCGTCGGCGACGACCTTCACGAAGCCGACGGCCTCGCCGAGGCCCATCGCCTTGCCGTTGGCGGTGAAGGGGAACGTCGCCGTCTTGACGTCGTAGCCCTTCTCCTTGGCCTGGGCCTCGCTGTAGCCGAACGAGCCGATCTGCGGCATGCAGTAGGTCGCGCGCGGCACGAAGTCGTACTCGACCGGCATCGTCTCGGCGCCGTTGATCGTCTCGGCGGCCACGATGCCCATCGCCTCGGCGACGTGGGCGAGCATCATCTTCCCGGTGCAGTCACCGATGGCGTAGACGTTGTCGACGTTGGTGCGCATGTAGTCGTCGATCTCGATCGCGCCGCGCTCGGAGACCGCGACGCCGATGTCCTCGAGGCCGAAGCCCGTGACCCGCGGGGCGAAGCCGAAGGCGGCGAGGAACTTGTCGGCCTCGATCACCTGCTCGTCGCCACCCGCAGCCGGCGCGATCGTGACCTTGACGCCCGAGCCGGTGTCCTCGACCTTCTTGACCGCCGTGGAGGTGAGCACCTTCACGCCGAGCTTCTTGTAGTGCTTGAGGAGCTCCTTGGAGATGTCGGCGTCCTCGGTGGGGACCATCCGGTCGAGGAACTCGACGATCGTGACATCGACGCCGAAGTTGGCCATCACGTAGGCGAACTCGACGCCGATCGCGCCGGAGCCGCCGATGACGATCGAGCCGGGCAGCTCGTCGGTGAGGATCTGCTCCTCGTAGGTCACCACGTTGTCGCTCAGCTCGACGCCGGGCACCAGGCGCACGGTGGCGCCGGTGGCGAGGATCAGGTTGTCGAAGGTGTAGCCGGTGGTCTGGCCGTCACCGTCCTTGACGTCGATCCCGGTCGCGCTGGTCAGGGTGCCCCAGCCGTCGATCTCGGTGATCTTGTTCTTCTTCATCAGGAAGTGGACGCCCTTGACGATGCCGGCGCTCACGTCGCGGCTGCGCTTGTGGGTCGGGCCGAAGGACATCGTGACGTCGCCCTCGATGCCGAACTTCGCCTTCTCGTGCTGGAGCGTGTGCGCCAGCTCGGCGTTCTTGAGCAGGGCCTTCGACGGGATGCAGCCGACGTTGAGGCAGACACCTCCCCAGTACTTGGCCTCCACCACGGCCACCTTCTGGCCGAGCTGGGAGGCGCGGATCGCGGCGACGTAGCCACCGGGGCCGGCGCCGAGGACGAGGGTGTCGAAGTGGGTGTCGGTCACGCGCCCAGCCTAGTTGTCCGCCGCGCAGGGGGAACACCCGAGGTCGTGGCTCGATACTGTGTCGCCCGTGACGCTGTACGCCGCCTACGGGACGAACCTCGATCCCGCCCGCATGGGTGAGCGCTGCCCCCACTCGATCCTCCACTCCACCGGCTGGCTGACGGGCTGGCGGCTGACGTTCGGGGGCGAGGAGCACGGCTGGGACGGTGCCCTGTCGACGATCGTGCAGGACCCGTTCGAGCAGGTCTTCGTGGCGGTCTACGACGTCACGCCCGAGGACGAGCGCTCGCTCGACGGCTGGGAGGCCGCCGACACCGGCCTCTACCGCAAGACCAAGGTGCGGGTGCAGACGCTGACCGGTGAGCTCGTCGTGTGGGCCTACGTCCTCGACGCCTACGAGGGGGGCCTGCCCTCGGCGTCCTACCTCGGGGTCCTCGCCGACGCGGCCGACGCCGCCGGTGCGCCCGAGGACTACGTCGCGGCCCTCCGCCGCCGCGCCTGCCGGTCCACCGGACTCTGAGCACCACGCCCGGAGCTTCGGCGACAGGTCCGTCTAGAGTTCCCGGCGTGACCCACGCAGCCTCCGTCCCCACGCCCTACGAGAGCGCCGCCGAGGCGGCCGCCCGGCTCGCCGAGCTGACCGGCGTCGAGCGCCACGACATCGCCCTGGTGCTGGGCTCGGGCTGGCTCCCGGCCGTGGACGCGCTCGGCGAGGCGACCGCCGAGATCGACACGACCGACCTCCCCGGCTTCAGCGCCGCCGCCGTCGCGGGCCACAGCGGCAAGATCCGCTCCATCAGGAGCGGCGACAAGAACCTCCTGGTCTTCCTCTCGCGCACCCACTTCTACGAGGGCAAGGGCGTCGCGGCGGTCGTGCACCCGGTGCGTACGGCGGCCGCTGCCGGCTGCTCGGCCATCGTCCTCACCAACGGGTGCGGCGGCCTCAAGCAGGGGTGGCAGCCCGGCCAGCCGGTGCTGATCTCCGACCACATCAACCTCACCGGCACGAGCCCGATCGTCGGTGCGAACTTCGTGGACCTGACCGACCTCTACAGCCCGCGCCTGCGCGCGATGTGCAAGGAGGTCGACGACTCCCTCGACGAGGGCGTCTACGTGCAGTTCCCCGGCCCCCACTACGAGACGCCCGCCGAGGTCCGGATGGCCGGCATCATGGGCGGCCACCTCGTCGGCATGAGCACCACGCTGGAGGCGATCGCCGCCCGCGAGGCCGGCATGGAGGTCCTCGGGATCAGCTTGGTCACCAACCTCGCCGCCGGCCTGAGCGGCGAACCGCTCAACCACGAGGAGGTCCTCGTGGCGGGTCGCTCCGCGGCCAGCCGGATGGGCGGCCTGCTGAGCCAGGTCGTGACGAGGATCTGACGATGCGCGTCCTGGTCACCGGCGCCGCCGGCAGCATCGGCCGGGTGGTCACCACCGGCCTGGCCGCCTCCGGCCACGACGTGGTGGGCCTCGACCTGGTCCCGCCGCCCGATGGCACGCCCTTCACGTGGCACGAGGCCGACTGCGCCGACGGCGACGCCGTCGAGGCGGTCTTCGCCGAGGAGCGGCTCGACGCCGTCGTGCACCTCGCGGGCATCCCCGACGAGGCGTCGCTGCCCGACGAGCTCACCTCCCACGTCGTGACGACCGCTGCCCTCCTCGACGCGATGGTGGCCCACGACGTGCCGCGCATCGTCTACGCCTCCTCCAACCACGCCGTCGGCCGCACGCCGCGCGCGGACGGCACCCTGACCGAGCAGGCCCTGCCCCGCGCCGACACCTACTACGGCGTCGCCAAGGTCGCGGCCGAGGCGCTCCTGCACCTCTTCGCCGACCGCCACGGCATCGACGCCGTCGCGTGCCGGATCGGCTCGTTCCTCGAGGAGCCCGCCAGCGTGCGCGGCCTGTCGACCTGGCTCTCCCACGGTGACTGCGTCCGGATGGTCGAGGCGGCGCTGAGCACGCCCGCTCCGGGCTACGCCGTGCTCTACGGCATCAGTGCCAACACCCGCGCGTGGTGGGACCTCGAGCCGGGTCGCCGGCTGGGCTACGAGCCGCAGGACGACGCCGAGACGTACGCCGACCGGGTCGCGCCCGGCCCGCACGACGACGTGGAGGCCGAGTTCGTCGGCGGCCCGTTCGCGACGGCGCAGTTCCACCGTCCCGCCCTGGGTGCTTGACTTCGAGCACGCTCCAAGTCCGACACTGGTCCGATGACCAGCCTGAGCATCGCCGAGGCGGCCGAGAAGACCGGGCTCACCGCACACACGTTGCGCTACTACGAGCGTGACGGCCTGCTGCTGCACTCGGTCGACCGGGCACCGTCCGGCCACCGTCGCTACACCGCCGAGGACCTGCGCTGGATCCAGATGGTGACCCGGCTGCGCGCCACCGGCATGCCCATCCGGGACGTGCGCCGCTATGCCGCGCTGGTGCGCGACGGTGACGGCAACGAGGCCGAGCGCCTGGGCCTGCTGCTCGCACACCGCGAGGTCGTGGAGCGCCAGCTCGCCGAGGTCACCGGTCACCTGCGGGCGATCGACCACAAGATCGCGCTCTACGAGAACAAGGTCGCGCCAGCCCCTTGACCTTGAGCGCGCTCGAAGGCGAATGGTGGCAGGCATGAGCATCCAGACACGACAGATCGGCTCCCTCACCGTCTCCGCCCTCGGCCTCGGCTGCATGGGGATGTCGGAGTTCTACGGCACCCCCGACGAGCAGGGCGGCACCGACACCATCCACCGCGCCCTCGACCTGGGCGTGACCTTCCTCGACACCGCCGACATGTACGGCCCCTTCACCAACGAGAAGCTCGTCGGCAAGGCGATCGCCGGCCGGCGCGACGAGGTCCAGCTCGCCACCAAGTTCGGCAACGAGCGGCTCCCGGACGGCAGCATGGTCGGCATCAACGGATCCCCCGACTACGTCCGCGCGGCCTGCGACGCCTCGCTCCAGCGGCTCGACGTCGACCACATCGACCTCTACTACCAGCACCGCGTCGACAAGACGGTCCCGATCGAGGACACCGTCGGAGCGATGGCCGAGCTCGTGGAGGCCGGCAAGGTCCGCCACCTCGGGCTCTCCGAGGCCTCGGCGGCCACCATCCGCCGGGCCCACGCGGTCCACCCGATCACCGCGCTCCAGACCGAGTACTCCCTCTTCACCCGCGACCTCGAGGACGAGATCCTCCCCGTCCTGCGCGAGCTGGGCATCGGCCTGGTGCCCTACTCCCCGCTCGGTCGCGGACTCCTCACGGGCGCCATCAGCGCCACCGGTGGAGCCGACGGCGAGGCGGACCGCCGCCGGTCGGAGTACTTCCCGCGGTTCCAGGGCGAGGCGCTGGACGCCAACCTCGTGCTCGTGGACAAGGTCCGCGAGATCGCCGGGTCCAAGGACTGCACGCCCGGGCAGCTCGCGCTGGCATGGGTGCTCGCGCAGGGCGAGGACGTCGCACCGATCCCGGGCACCAAGCGGGTGACGTACCTCGAGGAGAACGTCGGTGCCCTCGACGTCCAGCTCACCGCCGACGACCTCGCCGCCCTCGAGCAGGCGGTGCCGCGCGACGCCGTCCAGGGCGACCGCTACGGCAGCATGGCCTCGATCGACGCCTGAGCGTCGTCGCCCGTGAGGGTCAGGCGCGGCCGTCGACTCTCGGCCGTCGCGCAGCAGGCCACGGAGTCGAGGGACGCGCCTAAGTCGCGGCGATCCCGACCCGGCCCTCGCGGAAGGCGTCGACGAACAGCGCGTGGTCCTCGCGGACGCGGACGGCATACGCGATCCCCCAGTCGCAGAGCCACGTCACGAACTCGTTGCGGCGACCCTCCAGGGACTTCGCGATCGCGGCCTCGACGTCGAAGTCCACGAGGTCCTGCTGGCTGTCCTCGTCGGAGGCGCAGTGGATCTTCGCGGTGGCGCGGCCGAGCAGGTCGACCACCGACCGCATGTCGTCGGGCTCGTTGATCTCGCTCCAGTCGAGGTCCACCTCGTAGGGCGAGATCTCCGAGACGACGTAGCCGACGCCGTCGATGCTCGTGTGCCCGAGCAGGGGGTCGGTGTGCACCTGCAGCGCACGCTGGCTGACGGCCGTGCGGTGGCCCTCGTGGTCGAAGTAGGCGTCGACCTCGCTGGTGTCGACGAAGCGGCTCAGCGCCGGGATGTTGGCCTGCTTCATGCTCAGCACGACGTCGTTGTCGAGCGCCTGGCTGTAGCCCTCGACCAGCACGTTGTAGGCCGGCAGCCCCGCGCTGCCGATGCCGAAGCCGGACTTGCCCACGACGTCGCGCAGCTCGTAGAAGAGCTTGCGGTCGAACCGCTTCGACTCGGGGATGGTGTCGAGGTAGGCGCGGAACGCCGCGACCACCGTGGCCCGCTCCTCGCGCTTGAGGCGGCGGGTGCTGGCGTCCTCGATGAAGCGGCGGATCCCCTTGGTCAGGTCGGTCATCTCGTCGAGGAGGTCGGCCCGGCGCATCGCCCGCGCGGCCACCAGCGCGGTCAGCACCGGCCCCTCGGCCTTGTCGAGCCGGATCTCGAAGTCGTCGTCGGTGTCGGAGGCCACGTAGTGGTTCACCTGGGCCAGGTAGGACCTGGCGTAGCGGGCGATCAGCTTGCGGATCGCGTCCTCGGGCAGCGCCTTCTGCCAGCCGACGAGCGCGAGGCTCGCCGCGAACCTCTGGAGGTCCCACGTGAAGCGGCCGACATAGGCCTCGTCGAAGTCGTTGATGTCGAAGACCAGCCGGCCGTCGGAGTTGAGGTACGTGCCGAAGTTCTCCACGTGCAGGTCGCCGTGGATCCAGATGCGCTCGGCACCGTGGGCCGCCCACTCGTCGCGCTCACCGGTCACGTCGTTGAAGAACAGGCACGCGCTACCGCGGTAGAACGCGTGCGGGTCCCGGGCCATCTTGCGGTACTTCGCGCGGAACGCCGCAGGGTCGGCCCGCATGAGCGGCGCGAACGCGTCGCGCAGCACCTCGATGATCACGTCGGTGCGGGCGTCGGTTCGCGCAGGGGCCATGCGGGCACTCTAGGACCGGCGGCCAGTAGGTTGGGGGCCATGGCAACCACTCAACTCGGCCCCAACACCGTCAGCACCGTGGGCGAGCTCCCCACGGTCGGCTCGCAGGCTCCCGGTTTCGACCTGGTCGACTCCAAGTTCGAGGCGCTCACCGACTCCGACGTCTCCGGCAAGCGGGTCGTGCTCAACATCTTCCCGAGCATCGACACCGGCGTGTGCCAGGCGAGCGTCCGGAAGTTCAACGAGCTCGCGTCCGGCCTCGACAACACCGCCGTCGTGAACGTGTCGGTCGACCTGCCCCTCGCGCAGGCCCGCTTCTGCGGCGCCGAGGGCATCGACGACGTCCTCGTCGGTTCGGCGTTCCGGTCCTCCTTCGGCGAGGACTACGGCGTCGCGATGGCCGACGGCGGCTGGAAGGGCCTGCTGGCCCGGGCGGTCGTCGTCCTCGACACCGACGGCACCGTGCTCCACACCCAGCTCACCGACGCGATCGGCGTCGAGCCCGACTACGACGCCGCGGTCGCCGCTCTCGGCTGAGGCGAGCGACACCCCGAGCGACACCCCGACCGGTGGCCGCGGACCCGATGGGTCCGCGGCCACCGTCGTTCCCGCGCTACTGGCGCCGCGCGAGCCAGTCGTGCTCGACCTGCGGCAGCAGCCCCGAGGCCAGGAAGGTCGCAGCGAGGTCCCGGTCGCCCATGAGGGCGCGGAAGTACATCGGCAGGGTGAGCCCGTGCCCCGGCCGCTCGACGACCTCGACCGGGTCGCCGGCCCGGATCGCCCCGGGCTCGATCACGGCGAGGTAGGCGCCGGTCAGGCCGCGCTCGGCGAAGCGGCGTACCCACGCGCGCTCGGCCATGTGCTTGGCGAACGTCGCGCACGGGATGCGCGGCCCGCACACCTCGAGGAGGGTGCCGCCGACCTGCCACCGCTCCCCCACCTCGGCCGTGTCGACCTCGAGGCCCGCCGTGGTGAGGTTCTCGCCGAACATGCCGTCGGGCAGGTCGCGGCCGAGGTCCTCGCCCCACCAGTCGAGCTCCTCGCGGGCGACGGCGTAGACGGCCTGGGTCGTTCCGCCGTGGTGCCGGCGGCTGATGATCGCGTCACCGACGACGCCGCTGCCGAGCCCGCCGCGTTTCGGCCCGGGGTCGCGCACCTCGATCACGTCCACCGGGCGCTTGTGGATCCCGCTGGGCCGCTTCAGGCCCGGGACCGGGTCGGCCGTGCCTGCGTTGACGGAGCGGACGACGGCTGGCACGCCGACACGCTAGCCGTCAGGAGTCGCCGGTGTGGCAGACGGCCTCGATGTTGTTGCCCTCGGTGTCGCGGACGAAGGCGCTGTAGTAGCCCTCGTGGTACTCCGGCCACAGCCGCGGCTCGTGGAGCGACTCGGCGCCGGCGGTCACGGCCTCGGCGTGCCAGGCCCGGACCGTGGCGGCGTCGGGGGCGCGGAAGGCCACGTGGACCTCGCGGTTGGGACCGATGCCCTCGAAGGTGCTGATCCAGAAGTCCGGCTGCTCCGTGCCGTAGCCGATGGCCACCTCGAAGTCCATCAGGCGCCGGTGCCCCAGCACGCCCAGGACCCGGTCGTAGAACGCCGCCGCGCGCGGCAGGTCGGTGCAGTTGATGCCCAGGTGATCGATCATGCCCCGATCGTGGCACCGCCCACCGACGCCGTCACGGCCCGTGGGGATAGCGTGCGTCCATGACCGTGCCGAACGACCAGACCGCCCTGCTCGAGGCGGCCCGCGCCTGGGCAGCCGAGGACCCCGACGAGCAGACCCGTGCGGAGCTGGAGGCTCTCGTCGCCGCCGCCGAGCGGGGCGAGGAGACCGACCTCGCCGACCGCTTCGCCGGCACCCTCGAGTTCGGCACCGCCGGCCTGCGCGGCGCCCTCGGCGCCGGGCCCAACCGGATGAACCGGGTCGTGGTCACGCGCACGGCGGCGGGCCTGGCGGCGTACCTCCGCGACACCGGCCACAAGGGCGGGTCCGTGGTGATCGGTTTCGACGCCCGCCACAACTCCGACGTCTTCGCCCGCGACACCGCGGAGATCATGACCGGCGCCGGGTTCAAGGCGCTCGTGATGCCGCGGACGCTGCCCACGCCGCTCCTCGCGTTCGCGATCCGCGAGCTGGGCTGCGCGGCCGGCGTGATGGTCACCGCCAGCCACAACCCGCCGCAGGACAACGGCTACAAGGTCTACCTCGGCGACGGCAGCCAGATCGTCCCGCCCGCCGACAGCGAGATCGCCGCCCGGATCGCCGCCGTCGGCCCGCTCGCGGAGCTCCCGCGCGGCGACGCCGGCCGCCTCGTCGGCGAGGAGATCGTCGACCGCTACCTCGACACGGTCGCGGGCCTGGCCGAGGACGGCCCGCGCGACCTGCGCATCGTCTACACCCCGCTCCACGGCGTCGGCGGCACGACCGTCGCGCAGGTCTTGGAGACCGCCGGGTTCGACGCCCCGCACGTCGTCGAGCAGCAGGAGCATCCCGACCCCGACTTCCCGACCGTCTCGTTCCCCAACCCGGAGGAGCCGGGCGCGATGGACCTGGCGATGGCGCTCGCCGCCGAGCACAAGGCCGACCTGGTGGTCGCCAACGACCCCGACGCCGACCGCTGCGCCGTCGCGGTGCCGGACGTCCACGGGTGGCGGATGCTGCGCGGCGACGAGGTGGGCGCCCTGCTGGCCCACCACCTGCTCGCCCGCGGGCGACACGGCACCTACGCCAACTCCATCGTCTCCTCCAGCCTGCTCGGCAAGATGGCCGCCGCTGCCGGGCAGCCGCACGAGGAGACGCTCACCGGCTTCAAGTGGATCGGCCGCGTCGAGGGCCTCGCCTTCGGCTACGAGGAGGCCCTCGGCTACTGCTGCGACCCCGAGCACGTCCGGGACAAGGACGGCGTCTCGGCGCTGCTGCTCGTCTGCGAGCTCGCCGCGCAGGCCAAGGCCGAGGGGCGCGGCCTCACCGACCTCCTCGACGACATCGCCCGTGAGCACGGCCTGCACGCCACCGACCAGCTGTCGGTGCGCTTCGACGACCTCGCCGCCATCCCGGCGACCATGGACCGGCTGCGCAGCGCCCCGCCGACCACGCTCGGCGGCCTCGCGGTCGAGCAGGTGGAGGACCTCTCCCAGGGGTCGGCCGCGCTGCCGCCGACCGACGGGCTGCGCTACTCCCTCGCCGAGGGCGCCCGCGTGATCGTGCGTCCCAGCGGCACCGAGCCCAAGGTCAAGTGCTACCTCGAGGTCGTGATCCCGGTGGAGACGGGGTCCGACGGGGCCGGCGCTGATGCCGCCCGGATCTCCGCCGCGGGCCGGCTCGACGCGATCAAGGCCGACCTGCGGGGCGCGGCCTTCGGGGGCTGACGTGCGCGCCGCGACACCGCTGGTCCTCGCCCTCGCCGCCGGCCTGCTCACCGCGGCGCCCGCCACGACGTCGTACGCCGACGGGGGTCCGCGCACGTGGCGCGTCGGGCCCGACCGCGAGCTGACGACCCCCAGCGCGGCCGCAGCGGTGGCACGCGACGGCGACACGGTGCTGATCGACCCGGGCACCTACTCCGGCGACGTCGCGACCTGGACCCAGGACGACCTCACCCTGCGCGGGGACGGCGGTCGGGCGCACCTGCCGGCCGACGGCAAGGATGCCCAGGGCAAGGCGATCTGGGTGATCGCCGGCGATCGCACGACCGTCGACCGGATCGAGCTGAGCGGCGCGACCGTGCCCGACCGCAATGGCGCGGGCATCCGCCAGGAGGGCACCGACCTCACCGTCACGCGCAGCTGGTTCCACGACAACGAGAACGGCATCCTCACCGGCGCCGACCCCGAGAGCGACATCGTGATCGAGCGGTCGCGGTTCTTCCGCAACGGCTACGGCGACGGCTACTCGCACAACCTCTACGTCGGCGCTGTCCGCTCGCTGACGGTCAGCGGCAGCTGGCTCGCGCGGGCTGACACCGGCCACGAGCTCAAGTCGCGCGCGGCCCGCAACACGATCGTCGCCAACCGCATCAGCGACGGCGACGCCACCGCGAGCTACTCGATCGACCTGCCCAACGGCGGGCTGTCGCTCGTCGCGGGCAACGTCGTCGTCCAGGGCCCGCGGTCGGAGAACCCCGCGCTCGTCTCCTACGGCGCCGAGGGCCTGACCAACCCGAGCCGCACGCTCTGGGTCGTCAACAACACCTTCGTCAACCAGCGCACGTCCGGCACGTACGTCGCCCTCGCCGACGGCAGCCGCGCCCACCTGCGCAACAACCTCCTGGTCGGACCCGGCGAGCTCTCCGGCGGCGCGGGTCCCGATGCGCGGGCCAACCGCCGCGTCGGGCTCGGCGGCTTCGTGGATCCCGCCCGCGAGGACTACCGGCTCACGGCGTCGTCTCGGGCCGTCGACCGCGGGGCCCGCGTGCCGTCGCGCTGGCGGGCCCGGCAGCAGTACGTCCACCCGGCCCGCGACGAGCGCCGCCCGGTCGTCGGCCGCACAGACCTCGGCGCCTTCGAGGTGCGCTGAGCGTGAACGGCGTGACGGCCCGGAGAGCAACACCACGGGATGTCGACGCCCTCATCGACCTTCCTGGCGACCCGTGTGTCAGCGGCCCGCCCTCCGCTCAGGTCCGAGAGGACTTCGATGCCCACCGGATGCGGCCGGAGTGGTCCTGGTTGCTCGAGGAGGATGGTCGGGTGGTCGGTCGTGCCCTGTGGTGGGGCCGCGGTGGGACCACACCCAGCGCTCTCGATGCGCTGGACGTGCTTCCCGGGGTGGCTGACCCCCGGGCGGGCGCGGCCCTGCTGCTCCAGGGCGGACACGCCGACTTCTCGTCTCCCGGCGAGCCGGCGTTGCCGGCGTACACGATCCGGCTGGCGCCGGGCTGGCGTGGGGATCCGGACGCGAGCCGTGCGGTCCGGTGGCGGACGGAGGCGTGTTCGGACCAGGGACTCACCCGTCCGCTCGAACGACGTCAGTACGCATGGACGCCGGAGCGGGCGGTCCCGGCGCGAAGCACCCGGGTCGCGTTCCGGCCGGGGACGGACGACGAGTTCATCGAGCTGTTCCGTCAGGCCGCCCGCGGCAGCCTCGATGTCGAGACGCGTCGGGCCCTGGAGACGACTGACGAGCTCAGTCAGGCGCAGGGCGACTTCGAGTTCTACGACAGCTGTCCGGGCGAGCGCGACTGGTGGCGGGTCGCAACCGACACCGTCGGGGTACCGGTCGGCTTCATCGTGCCGTCAGCCACGCCGTACCACCGCAACGTGGGATATCTCGGCGTTCTGCCGGACCAACGCGGCCGTGGCCTGGTCGACGACCTCCTCGGCGAGGTCACCCGGATCCACGCCGCATCAGGGGCGGAACACATCACCGCCACCACTGACGTGACCAACCTCCCGATGGCGGCGGCATTCGAGCGCGCGAACTACGCGGTGACCGAGAACCGTCTGATCCTGGAGGCGCCCCGCTGATTGTGCACGTGCGCCCGCTCCCACCGTGGAGCCCGCTAGTCTCGAGCCCATGGACCGGACCCTCGATTCAGTCGTACGCGGACGCTTCGCGCTCGTCGTCGCACTGCTCGGCGTGGCCTCGGTCCTCAGCGCAGCCTCGATGGCGCCGACCATCACGACAGAGGGCGTCGCGGTCCTCGCCGCACTGATGGCCGCGACGTCACTGATGGGGATCCACGCCCCGGTACGCGTCCCCGACGCCACCCTCCACTCGCTCCGGCCGCGCCGTCGCGCCGCCGACATCCCGCTCGTGCTCGCCGGACGGACCACCGACGTGGTCCACCCGGTGCGCCCGCGCGCTCCTGGACGCGTCTGACCCGTCGCCCCGCGCGACGTCGTACAGACCCTTCCGCCCGATCCAGGAGACCTCCATGTCACCGCTCGCCCCGCTCAAGCACGCCCTCGCCGCCGTCATGGCCACGACCCACGACGCCCTCGCCGCCCTCGGCGTCTCCGCCGACTCCGCCGTCACCTGGGTGGTCGGCATCGCCTCGCTCGTCGTCCTCGTGCGGCTCCTGCTGCTGCCGTTCGTCATCCACGGCGTCCGCCAGGCCCACGCCGGGGCGCGCGCCCGCCCCCACCTGAAGGGGATCACCGAGCGCTACCGCGGCCGCACGGACGCCGAGAGCCTGCGCGCCCACATGGACGAGCGCCGCGCGGTGTCCGCCGAGCACGGGGTCAGCCGCCTCGGCTGCCTGCCGGTGCTGGTGCAGCTGCCGGTGTGGCTCGCGCTCTACCACCTCGTCTCCGACGTGGCCCACGGCACGGCCGTCGGCGCGATGGGACCGGGGCTGGTGTCGTCGTTCGGTGCCGCCTCCCTCGTCGGCGTCTCGCTCGCCGGCCACGGCTACCTCGGCTCCGGTGGCCTCCACCTCGCCGTCGTGGCCGGGCTCGCAATGACCGCGGCCGCGCTGTCGTACGTCACCCAGCGGTTCGTGGTCGCGCCCAACACGTCCGTGGACGGCATGCCGGAGGCGATGGTCGCGGCGCAGCGCCTCATGCCCGTGATGTCGGCCGGCGGGATGCTGCTCGCAGGAGGCGTGGTGCCGGTGGCACTGCTCGTCTACTGGGTGTGCAGCTCGACGTGGACGCTCGCCCAGTCGGCGGCGATCGCACGCTGGTGGCCCACCCCCGGGACGGCGGCGGCCGCGCGCCACGTCATGGCGTGACGACGAGGTTGCCGACCTTGCGGCCGGAGTCGACGACGCGGTGAGCCTCGACGATCTCGGCCAGCGGCAGCGTCCGACCGACCACCGGCCGCAGCTCCCCCGCCGCGAGGCGCTCGAGCAGCCACGCGAAGTGGGCGGGATCCTCCACGGATCCTCCGGCGCGGACGTTCCCGCGGGCGAGGACGGTGTCGACGAGACCCGCGACGGCGAGCACCAGCACACCTGACGGTGCGAGCAGGCGGCGACCCGAGCGCCGGTCGAGGTTGCCCACCGCGTCGAGCACGACGTCGTACGCCGCCGCCAGGTCGTGGACCGACGTCCGGGTGTGGTCGACCACCTCGTCCGCCCCGAGCGAGCGCACGAGCTCGGCGTTGCGCCCGCTGCAGACCGCGGTCACGTGCGCGCCGGCCAGGTGCGCGACCTGCACGGCCGCCGTCCCGACCGCGCCGGACGCGCCGTTCACCAGGACGCGCCGGCCGGGTGCCACCACGTCGTCCAGGAAGTGGCGCGCCGTGCTGCCGCCGAAGAGGACGGCGGCGGCGTCCTCGTGCGAGACACCGGCAGGCACCGTCGTGAGTCGGTCGGCGCGGACGGCCGCGAGCTCGGCGTGAGCGCCCATCCCGATCCCGGTCATGCCCGCCACCTCGTCGCCGATCGTCAGGCCGGTGACGCCGGCGCCGAGCGACTCGACCGTCCCCGAGTAGACGACGCCGAGGACCTGCCGGCGCGGGCCGCGCCACCCGAGTGCGAGCCGGCCCGGCACCGCGAAGCCGCGCGGGAAGCGGCACCCGCGGATCCGGGCGTCCCCGGAGTTGACGGTCGTCGCCCGGACGCGCACGACGACCTGGCCCTTCCCTGCGACCGGGTCGGGCAGGTCCCGCACCGCGACGACCTCCGGCGGTCCGTACCGCTCCACGACTGCTGCCTTCATGACCACTCCTCGAGCCCACGGAGACTTACACCTGTAAGCCTGGTGTCGGACACCGTAGCCTTACGCCTGTAAGCCACCCAAGCCCAGGAGTCCTCATGTCCAGACCACCGCTCTCCCGCGACCGCGTCGTCGACGCCGCGAGCCGGGTCGCCGACGCGTCCGGGCTCGCCGGGGTGAGCATGCGCAGCGTGGGACGCGAGCTCGGGGTCGAGGCGATGTCGCTCTACCACCACGTCGCCGGGAAGGAGGCGCTCCTCGACGGCCTCGCGGACTGGGTCTTCGCCCGCATCACGCTGCCGCGGTCGGGCGCGGCATGGCGCGCGGAGATGGAGGAGCGGGCGCGCTCAGCACGGACCGTGCTCGCCGCCCACCCGTGGGGGCTCGGGCTCCTGGAGTCGCGGCGCTCCCCCGGTCCGGCCACCCTCGGCCACCACGACGCGGTGCTCGGCTGCCTGCGCTCGGCGGGCTTCTCCGTCGCTCTCGCCGCGCACGCCTTCTCGGTGCTCGACGCCTACACCTACGGGTTCGTCCTCACCGAGGTGAACCTGCCCTTCGAGCCCGGCGAGTCGGCCGACGACTTCGTCGCCGACCTCGGCGCGGTGCTCGCCGACCGCCCGCACCTCGCGGAGATGGTGGCCGAGCAGGTCGTGGGACAGGACTACGCCTACGGCGACGAGTTCGACTTCGGCCTCGCGCTCGTGCTCGACGGCCTCGAGCAGCGCGTGCCGCAGGAGATCAGAGGAAGAAGCTGACCACCATCAGCACGGCGGCCACCGCGATCAGCGCCAGTGGCATCGTCGCCGGCTCACGGCGTACGGCACCGGGCAGCGCACGCTGCTCCTCCGAGCCGGCGGCGACCCCGGCGCGGTCACGGGCGGCGTCGACGAGCTCGCGGAGCCGGTGCTCGGCCCAGTCGACGTAGCGCATCCCCTCGTGCGGGCCGTCCCCGGACGACGGAGCGCCGCGGGTCAGCATCGCCTTGCGCCAGGTGCGGCCCAGCACCGTGCTGACGAGGCGCCGGTCGCCGGCGCGGACCGCGAGCACCTGGCGCACGGCCAGCTCCTCGACCGCGGCCAGCTGGACGTGGACCGTCTCGGCGAGGTTGCGCATCACCAGGTGCTCCTCGGTGGCCCACAGCGCCGGGCGCAGCATCGCGGCCCACGACAGGACGCCGACCAGCAGGGCGACGCCGCCCACCCACGCGGGGAAGCCGTCGTCCAGGTAGGCCACCATGGCGACCACGACCGCGGCGCTCAGGAGCACGGCCGCCCAGCCGGAGAACCGTCCACTGGTGGGCGGGAACCGTTCCACGACGGCCTCGCCGTCGTCCTGCAGGCGTGCCATGGTCTCCTCGCTGTTTTGGGCAGACATTGGCCCCCTGCGGATTGCCGGGGGCGTCCGGGCCAACTCTATGCTGGGTCGGTGACACCCACTGCCAGCTCCACGGCGAGCACGACCTCCTCGCACGCGGTCTTCGACGACATCGTGCGCTCGGACTCCTCGCTCCGCCGATTCCTCCACGGCCTCCCCGGCGTCGACCAGGTCGGGTGCGAGGCCCGCGCCGCCGGTCTGGCCACGAGGTCGATCAAGACCACGTCGAAGGCGTACGCCATCGACCTGGCCATCCGGATGGTCGACCTGACCACGCTCGAGGGCCAGGACACCCACGGCAAGGTCCGCGCGCTCGCGTCCAAGGCGATGCGCCCCGACCCGGCCGACCCGACCTGCCCGGCCACCGCTGCCGTGTGCGTCTACCCCGACATGGTCGCCACCGCCAAGCAGACGCTCGGCGACAGCGGCGTCAACGTCGCGGCGGTCGCCACCGCGTTCCCGAGCGGCCGCGCGGCGATGGACATCAAGCTCGCCGACACCCGCGACGCGGTCGAGGCCGGCGCCGACGAGATCGACATGGTCATCGACCGTGGTGCGTTCCTCTCGGGTCGCTACCTCGAGGTCTTCGAGGAGATCGTCCAGGTCCGCGAGGCGTGTGGCGACGCGCACCTCAAGGTGATCTTCGAGACCGGTGAGCTGCAGACCTACGACAACGTCCGCCGGGCCAGCTGGCTCGCGATGATGGCCGGTGGCCACTTCATCAAGACCTCCACCGGCAAGGTCCAGCCCGCCGCGACGCTCCCGGTCACCCTGATCATGCTCGAGGCGGTCCGCGACTTCCGCGAGCAGACCGGGCAGATGATCGGGGTCAAGCCCGCCGGTGGCATCAAGACCACCAAGGACGCCATCAAGTACCTCGTGATGGTGAACGAGATCTGCGGCGAGGACTGGCTCGACCCCGACTGGTTCCGCTTCGGCGCCTCCACGCTGCTCAACGACCTGCTCATGCAGCGCACCAAGATGACGACCGGCCGCTACTCCGGTCCCGACTACTTCACGCTGGACTGATAACCATGACCTTCGAGTACGCCCCCGCGCCCGAGTCGCGCGCCATCGTCGACATCAAGCCGTCCTACGGACTCTTCATCAACGGCGAGTTCGTCGACGGCAACGGCACGTCGTTCAAGACCGTCAACCCCGCCACCGAGGAGGTGCTGGCCGAGGTCGCCGAGGCCAGCGACGCCGACGTCGACGAGGCCGTGAAGGCCGCCCGTCGCGCCTACACCCGCGTCTGGTCACGGATGTCCGGCGCCGAGCGCGCCAAGTACCTCTACCGGATCGCCCGGATCATCCAGGAGCGCGGCCGCGAGCTCGCCGTCCTGGAGTCGATCGACAACGGCAAGCCGATCAAGGAGTCGCGCGACGTCGACGTGCCGATCGTCGCCGCCCACTTCTTCTACTACGCCGGCTGGGCCGACAAGCTCCAGTACTCCGGCTACGGCTCGACCCCGCTCGGCGTCGCCGGCCAGGTCATCCCGTGGAACTTCCCGCTGATGATGCTGGCGTGGAAGATCGCCCCGGCCCTGGCCTGTGGCAACACGGTCGTGCTGAAGCCGGCCGAGACCACCCCGCTGACCGCGCTGCTCTTCGCCGAGATCTGCCAGCAGGCCGACCTGCCGCCCGGCGTCGTCAACATCGTCACGGGCGCCGGTGACACCGGCCGTGCCATCGTGTCGCACCCCGACGTCGACAAGGTGGCCTTCACCGGGTCCACCGAGGTCGGCAAGGCGATCGCCCGCGCGGTCGCCGGCAGCGACAAGAAGGTCACCCTCGAGCTCGGGGGCAAGGCCGCCAACATCGTCTTCGACGACGCCCCGCTCGACCAGGCCGTCGAGGGCATCGTCAACGGCATCTTCTTCAACCAGGGCCACGTCTGCTGCGCCGGCTCGCGCCTGCTCGTGCAGGAGTCCGTCGCCGACGAGGTCATGGAGCGCCTGAAGCGCCGGATGGCCACGCTGCGCGTCGGCGACCCGCTCGACAAGAACACCGACGTCGGCGCCATCAACTCCGCCGAGCAGCTCGCCAAGATCCGCGAGCTCTCCGAGATCGGCGAGTCCGAGGGCGCCGAGCGCTGGTCGGCTCCCTGCGAGCTGCCGTCCAACGGCTACTGGTTCGCCCCGACCGTCTTCACCGGCGTCACGCAGGCCCACCGGATCGCCCGCGAGGAGATCTTCGGCCCGGTCCTGTCCGTGCTGACCTTCCGCACCCCCTCCGAGGCGATCGAGAAGGCCAACAACACGCCGTTCGGCCTCTCGGCCGGCGTGTGGACCGACAAGGGCTCGCGCATCCTGTCCATGGCCAACCGCCTCCGTGCGGGCGTCGTCTGGGCCAACACGTTCAACAAGTTCGACCCCACCTCGCCGTTCGGCGGCTACAAGGAGTCCGGATACGGCCGCGAGGGTGGCCGCCACGGTCTCGAGGGCTACCTCAAGAACACGGAGAAGGGAGCGGACGCGTGAGCCGCATCGACGTACGCAAGACGTACAAGCTCTACATCGGGGGCCAGTTCCCGCGCTCGGAGTCGGGTCGCTCCTACGTCGTCAACGACGCCAAGGGCCGCCTGGTCGCCAACGCCGCCCAGGCGTCCCGCAAGGACGCCCGCGACGCCGTCGTCGCGGCCCGCGCCGCCTTCGGTGGCTGGTCCGGCAAGACCCCCTACAACCGCGCGCAGGTCGTCTACCGCATCGCCGAGGTGCTCGAGGGTCGCCGCGAGCAGTTCGAGGCCGAGCTCCGCGCCGCGGAGGGCATCTCCGCGGCCCGCGCGCGCACCTACGTGGACGCCTCGATCGACCGCCTCGTCTGGTACGCCGGCTGGGCCGACAAGATCACCCAGGTCGTCGGCAACGCCAACCCGGTCGCCGGCCCCTACTTCAACCTGTCGACCCCCGAGCCCAGCGGCGTCATCGCCGTCGTCGCCCCGCGCGGTCCCCTGCTCGGCCTCGTCAGCGTCGTCGCGCCGCTCATCATCACCGGCAACACCGTCGTCGTGATCGCCAGCCAGGACAACCCGCTGACCGCGATCACGCTCGGCGAGGTCATGGCCACCAGCGACCTCCCGGGCGGCGTGGTCAACGTGCTCACCGGCTCGCAGACCGAGATCGCCCCGTGGCTGGCCTCGCACATGGACGTCAACGGCATCGACCTGACCGGGGTCGAGGACGCCGAGCTCGCGACCGAGCTCGAGGTGGCCGGGGCCGACAACCTCAAGCGCGTACGCCGTCCCGCTCCCGACACCGACTGGCTCGCCGAGCCCGGCCTGGACCGGATGACGCAGTTCCTCGAGACCAAGACGGTCTGGCACCCGATCGGCGTCTGAGCCGACCGACCCACGACACGACGAAGGCCCCCGGAGATCCTCCGGGGGCCTTCGTGCGCGATGGCGAACGAGCCGATCGATCAGCGGTTGAGCAGGGCCTGGGCCAGCACGCCGAGGATCTCGTTGGGGTTGGTCACGAGGTAGTTCTGGCCACCCGTGGCGGCGGCGATCTGCTCGAGCTCGCCGGTGTCGGCGTCCTGCGAGATGCCGATGACGATCACCTTGACCGGCTTGGCGGGGTCGCGCAGCGACTTGAGCTGGTTGACGAGCGACTCCAGCGACAGCGAGCTCGAGTCGTCGCTGGCACCGTCGGTCATGATCACCACGGAGTTGAACCACGCCGGGTCCCACATCTCCTGCGCGTGCTTGTAGGCCGCGAGGGTGGAGTCCATGACGCCGGTGCCGCCTCTGACCTTGCTGGGCAGGGCGTCGGCCTCGGCGCGCACCTCGTCGCCGTGCGTCTTGCCGTCGGCGGCCGGGGCGTCGAGCCGCTCGAGCGGGGAGTACTCGGCGTACGAGGCGCCGTTCTCGCCGCGGTTCTTGGAGAAGCCCCAGATGCCGATCCGGGCCTGCGCCGGGAAGGCGTCGAGCGCGAGCTGGGACGCGGTCACCGCCAGACCGATGCGGGTGGTGTCGCCGATGGCCATCTTCATCGAGCCGGAGAGGTCGACGACCGCCAGGATGCTGGAGGGCACCGACAGCACGCGCCACTGGCGCAGGGTGTCGTCGGTGGTCTTCTGGGCGACCGTGGGGAGCACCGGGGTGCTGCCGAGGCCGATGTCGTTGGGCAGCGCGGTGCCGTCGGGGCCGCGGAGCTCGGCGGCCGCGATGGCCTCCACTCCGGCGCTCGAAGCGAACCAGCGACCGAGGGCGCGGCCCACGCGCGAGGACAGGTCGCCGCCCGTGGAGACCATCCCGTTGCTGCCGCGGTTCACCTCGATCAGCGGGTACTGCAGCATCGGCACACCGGTCCTCGGCGCCACCAGGGCGAGCTGGTCGTTGCTGCGACGGGCGGCGAGGTAGGCCTGCTCGGTCGCGGGCACCAGCTGGGTGCTGGAGGCGGTGATCGTCGAGAGGTCGGTCTCCGTGGCGCTGCCGGCGACGGCGCGCTCGCCGTAGGTCTGGGCGACCGGGACGGTCTTCTCCTCGATGGACAGCGCGGTCTCGCCGGTCTTCTTCATCTCGGCGTAGGGCGCGAGGAGCGCGAGCGCGGAGGCACCCTCGGCGCTGGGGTCGGCCATCGCCAGGCTGCCGCCGTCGAGCACGGACGCCCAGGAGGCGGGGGCCTTGGCGGCCGGGCCGCCGATGAGGCCGACCGGCGTCTGGGCGACGGCCTCCGCGATCGGCGTACCGGTCCAGCCGGCGCTGGTGAGCTGGCCCTTCCAGGTCGGGCTGTCCGGGATCCAGATCTCGGGGAGCTCGGCGTTGGGGTCACTCAGCAGGGCGACGACGTCCTTCACGGTGCCCGCGGTGACCTGGATGTCGATGCAGGGCTCGTCGGCGTTGACGTCCTTGACGGCCTGCTTGACCAGGTCCTCCATCACCGGGGCGGTGGTCATCGTGACGACCTCAGTGATGCAGTCCGCCCCTTCGGGCTCGCCACTGGCACCGCGCACCGTGAAGAAGCCGAAGACGCCCACCACGAGCGCGAGCGCGAGGCCGCCCAGGACGAAGGTCTTGGCGGAGCGGCCGGCGCCACCGGAACCGTCCGCGGTAGCGGACGCGGTCTCGGGCGCAGTCGAGTCGTCGAGACTCATGGAGGTCCTCCCACAGAGGTGTCGATCGAAGGTCTGGGCGAGACTAATGTCCAGCCTTTACCCTCCGTGGCCGAACGACGAAATGAGTTCGCAACAAATGAGCACTGCCCAGGTGGTCGTCCTGGCCGGACCCAGCGGCGCCGGAAAGTCCCGGCTGGCGGAGCGCCTCGGGCTCCCCGTCCTGCGCCTCGACGACTTCTACAAGGACGGCGACGACCCCTCGCTCCCCCGCATCACCACCGGCGCCAACTCCGGGCTCGTCGACTGGGACCACCCGGACTCGTGGCACGAGGCCGACGCCCTCGCCGCGCTGCGCGAGCTGTGCGCCACCGGGCGCAGCGAGGTGCCGATCTACGAGATCGCGCAGAACGGACGCTGCGGCTCACGCACGGTCGACCTCGGCGGCAGCAACCGGTTCGTCGCGGAGGGCATCTTCGCGCCGGAGGTGGTGGCCGCGTGCCGGGAGGCGGGCATCCTCGCCGCGGCCTACTGCATCACCCAGCACCCGCTCGTCACGTTCTGGAGGCGCCTCACCCGTGACCTGCGCGAGCACCGCAAGCCGCCGCGGGTGCTCGTACGCCGCGGGCTGGCACTGATGCGCGACCAGCAGCGGGTCGTCGCCCACGCGGTGCGGCAGGGCTGTCGGCGCGCGACGGGTGACCAGGCGTACGCCGAGCTGACCGCCGACAGCAGCGCCGCTAGCCGTTGATGAGGGCGGCGTAGCCCGGCTTGACGACGCCGTCGATGATCGCGAGCCGCTCGTCGAAGGGCAGGAACGCCGACTTCATCGCGTTGATGGTGAACCAGCGCAGGTCCTCCAGCGAGTAGTCGAACGCCTCCACCAGGCCGAACATCTCCTGCGTCATCGAGGTGCCGCTCATCAGGCGGTTGTCGGTGTTGACGGTGACGCGGAAGCGCAGGTCGGTCAGCAGCCCGATCGGGTGCTCGGCGAAGGACTCCGCCGCCCCGGTCTGGATGTTGGAGCTCGGGCACATCTCGAGCGGGATCCGCTTGTCGCGGACGTAAGCCGCCAGCCGGCCGAGCTCGACCGACCCGTCGTCGTTGACGGTGATGTCGTCGATGATCCGCACGCCGTGGCCGAGCCGGTCGGCGCCGCACCACTGGATCGCCTGCCAGATCGACGGCAGGCCGAAGGCCTCACCGGCGTGGATCGTGAAGTGGGCGTTCTCGCGCTGGAGGTACTCGAAGGCGTCGAGGTGCCGGGTGGGCGGGAAGCCAGCCTCCGCGCCGGCGATGTCGAAGCCGGCGACACCGCGGTCGCGCCACGCGATCGCCAGCTCGGCGATCTCCATCGACCGGGCCTGGTGCCGCATCGCGGTCAGCAGCTGGCGTACGACGATCCTGCCGCCGCTGGCGGCCATCCCTGCGTCGAAGCCCTCCTGCACCGCCGCGACGACCTCGTCGAGGGTCAGCCCGCCGCTGACGTGCTGCTCCGGGGCGTAGCGCACCTCGGCGTAGACGACGCCGTCGGCGGCGAGGTCCTCGACGCACTCGCGGGCGACGCGGGCGATCGCCGGACCGTTCTGCATCACCGCGACGGTGTGGTCGAAGGTCTCGAGGTAGCGGACGAGCGAGCCCGAGTCGGCCGACTCCGTGAACCAGTGACCGAGCGACTCCGCGTCCGAGGCGGGCAGCTCGTGGCCGACCTCCGCGGCGAGCTCCACGATCGTCTGCGGGCGCAGCCCGCCGTCGAGGTGGTCGTGCAGCAGGACCTTCGGGGCGGCCTGCACCTGGTCGCGGGTGGGAGTGCTCATCGGCACATCCAAGCAGGGCTCGCCATGGTCAAGCACTATCTTCGTGCGCATGCGCACCTTCACCACGCTCGACGAGGTCGCGGCCGCCGCCGGGTCCGAGATCGGCACCAGCGAGTGGCTCGACGTCGACCAGGCCCGCATCGACGCCTTCGCCGACGCCACGCTCGACCACCAGTGGATCCACGTCGACGTCGACAGGGCAGGCACGGGTCCGTTCGGCACCACCATCGCCCACGGGTTCCTCACCCTGAGCCTGCTCCCCCACTTCGCCTCGCAGGTCTTCCGCCTCGAGACCCCGGGCGCCCGGCTCAACTACGGCCTGGACAAGGTGCGCTTCCCGAGCCCCGTGCCGGTCGACAGCCGGCTGCGGTCGCACGTGCGCTTCGGCGAGGTCCGCGACCTCGCGGCCGGCAAGCAGCTCGTCGTGGAGCACACCGTCGAGATCGAGGGCCACGACAAGCCGGCCTGCGTGGCCGCCCACGTGGTGCTGCTCCTCGCCTGAGGCGTCACCGCGACAGCACCGCCTGGGCGAACACCCCCAGTATGTCCGTGGGCTCGGCGGCCAGATAGGCCTCACCGCCGGTCACCCGCGCCATCTGACGGAGGGCGGCGAGGTCGGCGTCGCCGCTGATCGCGATGCCCACCATGCGCACCGGCCGGTCGGGGTCCTTCAGCTCCTCGAGCCGCTGCAGCAGCTGGTCGAGGCTGATCGAGCCGGGGTCCTCGTTGCGGCCGTCGGTCATCAGCACCACGGAGTTGGAGTAGTGCGGCCGGTAGTTCTTCAGCGCCTCGCGGTAGGCGGCCAGCGCCGTGTCGTAGAGCCCGGTGCCGCCGTCGGTCAGGCTGGACATCTGGGCCGCGCGCTCCCGCAGGGCGTAGCGCTGGGTGCGGCCGAAGCGCAGGTCGTCGAGGCGACGGATGGGCTCGAGCTCGCGCCAGTCCTGGCCGGGGCCACCCTGGTCGATCGAGAAGACCCACAGACCGACCCGCGCGTGGTCGGGCAGGAAGCCCAGCCCGATCCTGGCCGCGTCGGCCAGCAGGTCCATGCGCGACCCGTTGCCGGCGTCGGCGTCCATCGAGCCGGAGGCGTCGACGACGGCGAGCATGGCCGACGGCACGCTGAGCTGGCTCCACGAGAAGACCGCCTCGGCGATCGCCTTGGCCGTGGGGGGTCGGAGGACCCCGTCGTCGTCCTTGCTCGGGGGCCGGAGTCCCTCATCGGAGATCAAGGAGCGACCCACCGTGCCCTCGAGGTGCTGGGCCAGAGCCTTCGCCAGCGCACGCGAGCCGGGCGCGGCGTCGGCTGCGACCATGAGCGGGAAGTCCAGGACCGGGGTGCCCACGGGCGGGGTCAGGTCGCGGAGGTCGGCGCGACCGTCGACCGTCTCCAGCTGCTGCTCGGTGGCGACCACCAGCCGCGGTGAGCGGCGCGCGAACATGGCCGGCTGGACGGTGGCGTCCTCTCCGTCAACGGTGCGGGCACCCTGGGCCTGCGCGAAGGGGACCAGGAGCTGGCGAGCGGCGTCGCGGGTCCGACCCACTGCGCGTGCCTCGGCCTCCGGAGCGGTCACCGCGAGGGCGCCCGCGACGGACGACTCCGGGTTGGGCACGGACACCAGGCCCGACGCCTCGGCGTCGCCMCAGGTCGCGAAGCGCTGCGCTGCGTCGCCGCCCACGAGGACCACAGGCGTCCGGGCCAGGCTCTTCACCAGCAGCCTCGGTCGGGGGGCCCGACCGAGGAAGGCCTCGGTGGCCACGAAATGCGCCTCCGGGATCCAGACGTCCGGAAGCCGGCTACCCAGCGACGCGCCGCGGGCGACCTCCATGCCCGGTCGCAGCGCCGGGTCGACCTGCACGCAGTCGGGCGTGACGTCCGCGAGGGCAGCCACCACCACGCTGTACATCTCCGGCGCGACGACGAGGTCGACGCTGCGGAACTCGGCGCACCCGTCGTCGGAGGCGGCGGCCCCGTCGCCGTCGCGGGACAGGGCGAACCAGGTCGCGCCCGCGCCGACGGCCAGCCCTGTCACCAGCACCAGGACCGCCAGCACGGCGGTCGACATCTTCGTGGCGCGGCCGGGTCCGCGCTGGTCATTGCTCTGCATCGGGTTCCCCCACGATCCCTAAGGTAAAGAAACGCTAGGAGGAGTCCCGGTCGACCCGGTTGCTACTGGCCGGTCATCGTCAGAGTTGGGGAGGGCGCTGCGCGGGCGTCAGCCGATCCGGTCGAGCACGATCTCCGTGCCGACGCCACTCGCGTCGCCACCGATGTCGAAGCCGCCCTCGAGCGAGGCCAGCGCCCGCTCGAAGCGCTCCGGCTCGTCGGTGAGCAGCGTGAACAGCGGCTGCCCCTCGGCGACCTCGTCGCCGGGCCGCGCGTGCCAGACGACGCCGGCACCCGCCTGCACCGGGTCCTCCTTGCGCGCCCGCCCGGCACCGAGGCGCCAGGCGGCCATGCCGACCGCCATCGCGTCGAGCCGGGTGAGGGTGCCGCTCGACGGCGCGGTGACGACGTGCGACTCCTTCGCCTCGGGGAGGGCGGCGTCCGGATCGCCGCCCTGGGCGCGGATCATCGCCTTCCACGCGTCCATCGCCGAGCCGTCTGCCAGCTTGTCGGCCGGGTCGACGTCGTCGCGTCCGGCGCCGGCGAGCATCTCGCGGGCCAGGGCCAGGGTCAGCTCGACCACGTCGGCGGGACCGCCACCCGCCAGGACGTCCACGGACTCCTGCACCTCGACCGCGTTGCCCGCGGTCAGCCCGAGCGGGGTCGCCATGTCGGTGAGCAGGGCAACGGTGTGCACGCCCGCGTCGGTGCCGAGCGCCACCATCGTCTCGGCCAGCTCGCGCGCCGAGTCGAGGTCCTTCATGAAGGCGCCGCTGCCGACCTTGACGTCGAGCACCAGTGCCCCGGTGCCCTCGGCGATCTTCTTGCTCATGATCGAGCTGGCGATCAGCGGGATCGCCTCGACCGTGCCGGTGACGTCGCGCAGGGCGTACAGCTTCTTGTCGGCCGGGGCGAGGCCGTCTCCGGCGGCGCAGATCACGGCGCCGACGTCCTCGAGGATGGCGAACATCTCCTCGTTGCTCAGCGCCGCGCGCCACCCGGGGATCGACTCGAGCTTGTCGAGCGTGCCGCCGGTGTGACCCAGGCCGCGGCCCGAGAGCTGGGGGACCGCGACGCCGCAGGCCGCGACCAGGGGGGCCAGCGGCAAGGTGATCTTGTCGCCGACGCCGCCGGTGGAGTGCTTGTCGGCAGTCGGGCGCGAGAGCGAGGAGAAGTCCATCCGCTCCCCCGAGGCGATCATCGCGCCGGTCCAGCGCGAGATCTCCCGGCGGTTCATGCCGTTGAGCAGGATCGCCATGGCGAGCGACGACATCTGCTCGTCGGCGACGTCGCCGCGCGTGTAGGCGTCGATCACCCAGTCGATCTGGCTGTCGGACAGCTCGTGCTTGTCGCGCTTGGCGAGGATCACCTCGACGGCGTCGTGGGCAGCCACTAGTCGGTTCCTTCCGATGCTGCGTCGGCCAGGTCGGCCATGTGGGTGAGGTCGTCGGGTCCGAAGGCGTCGGGCAGCACCTCGGACATGGGCTTGACCCCCGAAACGGTCCAGACCAGCAGGTCACGTCCGCCGTGCTCGAACAGGAGCTGGCGGCACCGGCCGCACGGCATGATGATCTCACCCCCGCCGTTGACGCAGACGAAGTGCGTCAGCCGACCGCCGCCGGTGGAGTACAGCTGGGACACCAGGCCGCACTCGGCGCACAGCACGACGCCGTACGCCGCGTTCTCCACGTTGCAGCCGGTCACGACCCGGCCGTCGTCGACCCGCGCAGCCGCGCCCACCTTGTAGTGGGAGTAGGGGGCGTAGGCCCGCCGCATCACCCCGGTGGCAGCCGCCCTCAGCTCGTCCCAGCCCTGTTGGTCCAACGTCTCGTGCACGGCGTCCTCCACCTTCTCTGCCACCTCGGCCCTCCACCTTCTCCTGCAAGCGGCCACTATGGCGCATACGGCGAACCAGCGGTCTTTGGCAGGTTCCGCCGAAAGTCGTCCGGCGACTTTTATGTCTCAAACGCATTTCAGAAGTTCAGAACCTCGTGACGGGGTGCGCCCCGGCAGGCATCATGCTCCCGGAACGCTGACCCCACCCCGGGGTGCACGAACTTGGAGGCATTTGTGTTGAAGACGAGGAAGGTCGTCTCGAGCGGCCTCGTGGCGCTGCTCGCCGCCGCGACCCTGGCTGCGTGTGGTGACGCGCCCGAGGAAGACACCAACACCGGGAGCGGGAGCGACAGCAGCCCGGCTGCAAGCGACTTCCTGCCGTGCATCGTGTCCGACGCGGGTGGGTTCGACGACAAGTCGTTCAACCAGCTCGGCTTCGAGGGCGCCACGCAGGCGGCCGACGAGCTCGGTGTCGAGCTCAAGGCCGTCGAGTCGAACAGCGAGAACGACTTCGGCCCCAACCTGGAGAGCCTGGTCGGCGAGGGCTGCGACGTCATCGTGACCGTCGGCTTCGCCCTGGCCGCGGCGACCAAGGAGTCGGCCTCGGCCAACCCCGACATCGAGTACGTCCTGATCGACGACTCCGCCGACGGCGGCGACGACGGTGCGACCTTCGACGGCAAGGCCGACGTGGAGAACATCAAGCCGCTGCTCTACAACACCGCCGAGGCCGCGTTCCTCGCCGGCTACGCCGCTGCTGACTACACCAAGACCGGCAAGGTCGGCACCTACGGCGGCATGCCCTTCCCGACCGTCACCATCTTCATGGACGGCTTCAAGCAGGGCGCGGAGTACTACGCCAAGGAGAAGAAGAAGGACGTCGAGGTCGTCGGCTGGGACGGCAAGAACGGTTCCTTCACCGGTGGCTTCGAGGCCAACGAGGCCGCGACCAGCACCGCCAAGCAGATCCTCGACCAGGACGTCGACGTGATCCTGCCGGTCGGCGGTCCGATCTACCAGGGCGCGATCACCGCGATCGAGGACTCGGGCAACGACATCGCGATGGTGGGCGTCGACGCCGACCTCTTCGAGACCGACCCGAGCACCCAGGACTACGTCATGACCTCGATCCTCAAGGGCATGAAGGTCTCCACCTACGAGGCCGTCATGGCCGCGGGCAACGACGAGTTCGACTTCGAGCCCTACATCGGCACCCTCGAGAACGACGGCGTCGGCATCGCGCCGTTCCACAACTTCGAGGACAAGGTCAGCCCTGAGCTGGCCGGCGAGCTCGACGAGGTGAAGGCCGGCATCATCGACGGCTCCATCAAGGTCCAGTCCTACCTGGGCTGATCACCAGCACGCTCCACGATGGAGGGAGGCCGACGGTTTCGTCGGCCTCCCTTCTCCGTGTCGAGGCAGGCTCGCGGCCGACTCCCGGCCGCCCCGTACCAGACCCCGGTCCAGACCTCCGGACCATCCCGACCCCTAGGATGCGATGCCATGAGACTCGTCCTGCGAGGCATCACCAAACGCTTCGGCAGCGTGGTGGCCAACGACTCGATCTCCCTCACGGTGGAGCCCGGTGAGATCCACTGCCTCCTCGGCGAGAACGGTGCCGGCAAGTCGACGCTGATGAACGTGCTCTACGGCCTCTACAAGGCCGACGAGGGCGAGATCGAGCTCGACGGCGAGGTCCAGCACTTCACCGGTCCCGGCGACGCGATGGCGGCCGGCATCGGCATGGTCCACCAGCACTTCATGCTCATCCCCGTCTTCACCGTGGCCGAGAACGTCATGCTGGGCAACGAGACCACCGGCTTCGCCGGCACGCTGGACCTCGCCGAGGCCAGCAAGCGCGTCACCGAGATCTCCGAGCGCTTCGGCTTCCACGTCAACCCCGACGCCGTGGTCGAGGACCTCCCCGTCGGCGTGCAGCAGCGCGTGGAGATCATCAAGGCCCTCTCCCGCGACGCCGAGCTGCTCGTCTTCGACGAGCCCACTGCGGTGCTCACCCCGCAGGAGACCGACGAGCTGATGGACATCATGCGCCAGCTCAAGGAGGCCGGGAAGGCCATCGTCTTCATCACCCACAAGCTGCGCGAGGTCCGCGAGGTCGCCGACCGGATCACCGTCATCCGCCTCGGCAAGGTCGTCGGCGAGGCCGACCCCAAGGCCAGCAACGCCGAGCTCGCCTCGATGATGGTCGGCCGCCCCGTCGAGCTGGTCGTCCACAAGGACGCCGCGACGCTCGGCGGCGACGCGCTGGTGGTCAAGGACCTCCGCGTGGTCGACCTGGCCGGCCACACGCAGGTCGACGGCCTCAGCTTCACCATCCGCGGCGGCGAGGTCCTCGCCGTCGCCGGCGTCCAGGGCAACGGCCAGACCGAGCTCACCGAGGCCATCCTCGGCCTCCAGGACGACGTCAGCGGCTCAATCAACCTCGACGGCGTCGAGCTGGTCGGCCGCTCGACGCGCAAGATCCTCGACGCCGGTGTCGGCTTCATCCCGGAGGACCGGCAGGTCGACGGCCTCGTGCCCGGCTTCACCATCGCCGAGAACCTCATGCTCAACCGCAGCTTCAAGTCGCCGTTCGTCAGGAACGGCTCGCTGCGCCTCGGCGCCCTGCGCGAGTTCGCCCAGAAGAAGCTCACCGAGTACGACGTCCGCGCCCGCGACATCGACTCGCTGGCCGCCAACCTCTCCGGCGGCAACCAGCAGAAGGTCGTCGTGGCCCGCGAGCTCTCCCGCGACCTGCGGCTGCTCGTCGCCGCCCAGCCCACCCGCGGTGTCGACGTCGGCTCGATCGAGTTCATCCACAAGCAGATCGTCGCGACCCGCGACAGGGGCATCCCGGTCCTGGTGGTCTCCACCGAGCTCGACGAGGTGGTCGCGCTCGCCGACCGGATCATGGTGCTCTACCGCGGCAAGGTCGTCGGCATCGTCGCGGCCGACACGCCCCGCGAGGTCCTCGGACTCATGATGACCGGCGAACGCCCGAAGGACCTGAAGGACGTGGTCGCGTGAACGACACCCCCAAGCCCCAGCCCGAGAAGCCCGACGCGCCCGTGACGGACGACGAGGCGACCCGTGGGTCGACGGCCACTGGCACGACGACCGAGGCTCCCGAGCCCGACCCCCACGACGCGCGGGCCGAACGCTCGCGGTCGGTGCTGCGCGAGATCGCCTCCGGCGACGTCCTCGCCGGCGTGCTGGCCGTGTTCCTCGCGGTCTTCGTCGGCTCGGTGATGATCGCGGCGACCGACGACGCTGTGCGCGAGACCGCCAGCTACATCACCGCCCGGCCCTCCGACTTCTTCACCGCAGTGTGGGAGGCCATCTCCGGCGCCTACAGCTCGATGTTCCGCGGCGCGGTCTTCAACTACAACCTCACCGAGCCGGCCCAGCAGTGGCGCCCGCTGACGGAGACGTTCAAGTTCGCCGGCCCGCTGATCCTCGGCGGTCTGGGAGTCGGCCTGGCCTTCCGGGCGGGTCTGTTCAACATCGGTGGCCGCGGCCAGATGCTCATCGCCGGTGGCGCTGCCGGCTGGGTCGGCTTCAACTTCGACCTGCCAATGGTCATCCACCTGCTGCTCGCGATCCTCGTCGGCATGGCGTTCGGCGCGCTGTGGGGCGGCATCGCGGGTGTGCTGAAGGCCCGCACCGGCGCGCACGAGGTGATCGTCACGATCATGCTCAACTACGTCGCCTACTACCTGCTCTTCTGGGCCCTCACCAAGGAGTGGCTGCTCAAGACGCCCGGCTCGGTGAACCCGAAGTCACCGCCGATGAAGGACTCGGCGACGCTGCCCAAGGTGCTCGGCGACCAGTTCAACCTCCACCTCGGCTTCGTGATCGCGCTCGCCGCGGTCGCCGTCGCATGGTGGCTGCTCAACCGCTCCACCCTCGGCTACCGCATCCGCGCCGTCGGTGAGAACCCGCACGCGGCGCGCGCCTCCGGCATCAACGTCGGCAGGATCTACATCGTCGTGATGATGATCGCCGGCTCCCTGCTCGGCCTCGCGGGGGTGAACCAGGTGCTCGGCACCGTGTCCAGCGGCGTCTCGCTCGACCTCGACGCATCGATCGGCTTCGACGCCATCACCGTGGCGCTGCTCGGCCGCTCCCGCCCGCTCGGCATCCTGGCCGCCGGGCTCCTGTTCGGCGCCTTCAAGGCCGGTGGCTTCACCATGCAGACCTCCGAGAACATCTCGGTGGACCTGGTGCTCGTGGTGCAGTCGCTGATCGTCCTCTTCCTCGCCGCCCCTCCCCTGGTGCGCGCGATCTTCCGGCTCCCCGCCCAGGAGGCCAAGTGAGCATCGTGACCGACCTGCCCACCCCCGAGAGCGGCGGCCTGGCTCCCGACGGCGCCGTGACGCACAGTCGCGGCTCGGGCGCCCGCAAGCTCCCGATCGTGCTCGGCGTGCTGACCCTGCTCCTCGCCGGCATCCTGATCCGCTCGAGCCCGTCGGGCGACACGACGTTCCAGCTCTCGACGGTGACCGACTTCGTCACCCTTCCCGACATCGTGGTTCCGTCCGGCCCCACCGCCTGGCTCATGGTGGTGATCTGCCTGGGGCTGACCGCGGAGGCCGTGCGCCGCATGCTCACCCGCGTGAGCCAGCCGATCTGGATCCCGATCAGCTTCGCGATCGTCTGGATGATCGGCTTCCTCAGCTGGGCGGCCGCCGGCGACCGGATCCGGGTCGTCAGCCTGCTCGGCGGCGCTGTGGCGCTTGCGATCCCGCTCGTCTTCGGCGCGCTGGGCGGCGTGCTCGGCGAGCGCGCCGGCGTGGTCAACATCGCCATCGAGGGCCAGCTGCTCCTCGGCGCGTTCGCCGCTGCCGTCACCGCCTCGATGACCGGCTCGCCGTGGGCCGGCGTGGCGGCTGCCGCGGTGGCCGGCGCCCTCGTCGCGCTCATCCTCGGCCTGTTCGCGATCACCTACTTCGTCGACCAGGTCATCGTCGGCGTGGTCCTCAACGTGCTCGTGGTGGGCCTGACCAACTTCCTGTTCCGCCAGGTGCTCACGCCCAACGCCGACACGCTGAACTCCCCCGAGCGCCTGCGCGCGGTGCCGATCCCGATTCTCGGCGACATCCCGCTCATCGGCCCGATCTTCTTCCGGCAGACCCCGCTCGTCTACCTGCTCTACATCGTCGTCGCGGTCGTGGCCTTCGCGCTCTACCGCACCCGCTGGGGCCTGCGGGTGCGTGCGGTCGGGGAGCACCCGAAGGCCGCCGACACCGTCGGCATCAAGGTCAACCGCACCCGCTACCGCACGATCCTGCTCGCGGGTGCGATCGCGGGCCTCGGCGGCGCCTACTTCAGCCTCGTCTCGGTCGCCGGCTTCAACCGCGAGATGACAGGAGGCGCCGGCTACATCGCGCTGGCCGCCGTCATCTTCGGCAAGTGGGACCCGATCCGCGCGACGCTGGCGGCGCTGCTCTTCGGCTTCGCGACCAACCTGCAGGGAGTGCTCTCGGCCATCGGCTCGCCCGTGCCGAGCCAGTTCATGCTGATGCTCCCCTACCTCGTCACCATCTTCGCGGTGGCGGGACTGGTGGGCCGCTCCCGGCCGCCGGCCGCGGACGGCGTGCCCTACCGACAACAGTAGGTCAGCTCGAGGAGGGCCCGGCGCCGTGCGCCGGGCCCTTCTTGCTCATCCGGCGACGCGGGGCACGTCGTCCTCGACGAACCGCGGCTGGCAGGCGAACCAACCGGCGAGCACCCCGGGTACGGCGGTGGCGGCGAGCACCACGAGCGGCGTCGTCCACGACCCTGTCGCCTCGCGGAGCAGGCCGAGGCCGATCGGCCCGAGGCAGGCCAGCCCGTAGCCGATGCCCTGGACGAAGCCCGACACGGTCGAGGCGGACTGCGGGGTCCGGGTCCGGTGGTTGATGAGCGTCATGCAGAGCGGGAACGTGCTCACGCCGATGCCCAGCGCGCACACCCACAGCACGGTGCCGTCGAGCGGCGAGACGGCCAGGCCGACGTACCCGAGGACCAGGACGACCGAGCACGCCACGACGACCACGAACGGGTTGCGCATGCGCGTGGCGACCTGAGGGACCACCAGGGCTGCGAGCACGCCCCACGCCGAGTAGAGGCCGACCATCGTCCCGCCGAGCGACGCGCTCCCACCGGCATCGGCGAGCACCGCCGGCACCCACGTGATGATGCTGTAGTTGGAGAGCGACATCATGGCGAACAGGACCACCAGCCCCCAGACCGTCGACGACCGACCGACCTTCAGCTTGTCGGCGGGCGTCGCGGCCACGGCCGGCACGTGGTGGTCGGCGGGCAGCTTCACCGCGAGAACGAACCAGACCACCGCGGCCACCGCGGCCGGGACTGCCCAGATCCCCACCGAGACCCGCCAGCCCGCTGCCTCGGCGACGGGCACGGCCAGGAGGGGTGCCACGAACTGACCGGTCTGCATCAGCAGCAGGTACGACGACGTCCACAGGGCGATGCGATCGGCGAACCACGCCTTGATGAGCGGCACGAGCACCACGTTGGCGGCGCCGATGCCCGCCAGCGCCAGGACGGTCGACGCGACCAGCGCTGCGGGCGTCGGCGAGAGCGCCCGCAGCACGAGGGAGAGCGCCGAGAGGCCGAGGGCGGCAGTGGCGGTTCGCTCGAGCCCGTACCTCCTCGTCACGACCGGGGCCAGGAAGCCGAAGACGGCGAACGTGGCCGCCGGCACCGTTCCCAGCAGGCCGGCGAGGGCGAGTCCGAACCCCAGGTCCGACCCGATGATCTCCAGCAACGGCGTGATGCCCGTGACCGCGGTCCGCAGGTTCAGCGCCGTGAGGGCGATCGCGAGCCCGGCCCACAGGGCAAGACGTCCGCGGGTGGCCGGGCCAGATCCTCCGGGGGTGGGTGCGGTGGCGGTGGGGATGGTCAAGACTTGCTCCGAGGTCGCGACGAATGATGGGATCATGGGATGAATCACCCGGAGTCTGGCACACCCCCGCCGGTGCGTCGAGTGGGGCTGATCGACCAGGTCGCCGCGCTCTTCCAGGAGGAGATCACCTCCGGCCGGTGGCCGGTCGGCGAGCGGATCCCCGTCGAGGCCGACCTGGTGGCGGCCTTCGGAGCCGGCCGGAACACCGTCCGGGAGGCGTTGCAGTCGCTCGTCCACGCGGGTCTCCTCAGCCGGGAGCAGGGCCGCGGCACGTTCGTGATCTCGACCTCCGAGCTCAGCGGGTCGCTCGCCCGGCAGCTGGCCGGCGGCAGCAGGCACCACTACCTCGAGCTGCGCCTGGCACTCGACAGCACCGCCGCCTCGCTCGCGGCGCTGCGACGCACGGACGCCGACATCGAGCAGCTCCGCGAGCTGAGGAACCAGCGCGAGGAGAGCTGGTCGTCCGACGACCCCGACGTACGGGCAGGTGCGGACCTCGCGCTGCACCGCGCGATCGTGGCGGCGACGCACAACCCTCTCTACCTGCAGCTCTACTCGAGCATGACGGACGTCTTCGCGAGCCACATGCGCCACGAGGAGTCCGGGGACGACGCCGCGTCGCACCGCCACCACCACGACCTCGTCGAGGCGGTCGCCGAGGGGGACGCGGACCGCGCGTCCGCTCTCGTCCGGTCGATCTTCGACCCCTTCATGCACTGACGCGGCAGCCCCCCGCCCGGTGCATCCGGGGTCGTCGGATCGGGGTACGGTGCCCTGCACCCGACGGACACTCGGAGGTTCTGATGGTTTCCCACGACGGCGAGCGCTCCTGGCCCGCGGGAGAGGCCCTTGGGGAGGGCGCCCGTGACCAGAGCAGCGAGCGCTACTCCTCGATGTTCACCCACCACCCCCACGCCACCTACTCGGTCGACCCGCGGGGCTACTTCACCGACGCCAACGCGCGGTCGCTCGAGATGACCGGGCTGAGCCTCGAGGAGATGCGCCAGACCCACTTCGGGCAGGTCATCCACCCCGAGGACCTGCACCTCATCCAGGACGGCTTCGACCGTGCCATGGCGGGTGATCCGCAGGTGGTCGAGGCGCGGGTCGTGCGCATCGACGGCGAGGTCGTCGACATCCGCTGCACGGCCATCCCGGTCATCATCGGCGACGAGGTCGTCGGCGTGCACGGGGTCACCGAGGACGTCACCGAGGCCAAGCGCGTGCTGCGCGAGCTCGAGGAGGCCAACGCCGCCAAGACGCTCTTCCTGGCCACCGTGAGCCACGAGGTCCGTACGCCGCTCGCCGCGCTGGTGGGCGCGTCCGAGCTGCTGATCGACACCGACCTGCCGCCCGAGCCCGAGCACTTCGCCCGGATCGTGCACCGCTCCGGCGAGCGCCTCATGCACCTGGTGCAGGAGATCCTGGAGTTCTCCGGGCTCGAGGCGCGCCAGACCGTGCTGCGGAGGGTTCCGGTCGACCTGCGCGCGATCATCGACGACGTGGCGTCGTGGGCGGTCCCGCTCGCCGAGTCGCAGGGTCTCGCCATCACCCTGGCCGTGGACGAGGGGGTCCCCGCGACCGGCCTCGGCGACACCCGGCGCATCACGCAGGTCGTCACCAACCTCGTCCAGAACGCCATCGCCTACACCGAGCACGGCTCGGTCGACGTGCGCGTCAGCGGCCGCCCCTGCTCGGTGGACGGCCCGGGCGTCGGCAGCTGGGTGGACGTCCGCGTCCGCGACACCGGGATCGGGATCGCGGACGAGGACCTCCGCACGCTCTTCGACCCGTTCGTCCAGGCCGACCCGCAGTCCGCGGGCGACCGCCTCGGTGTCGGACTCGGCCTGGCGATCTGCCGCGAGCTGGTCGACCTGATGAGCGGTCACCTCGGCGTCGAGTCCACCCTCGGCGAGGGCAGCACCTTCACCTTCGGCCTGCCGCTGCCGCCCGCCTGACGCGTCAGTCGCTGAGCGCCGTCACCGCGGCCTCGGCGAGCACGCGGGCCGCGATGCCGGTGGCCGCCTCGTCGATGCGGAGGTTGCCCTGGTGGAGGTCGTACGTCGGTCCGCCGGGCGTGCGGGTGCCGAGGCGGGCCATCGCCCCGGGGACGGAGTCGAGGTACCACCCGAAGTCCTCGCCACCGAGGCTCTGCGCGGTGGAGACGTGGCCGTGCGGGCCCAGGACGTTCTCGACCGCGGTGCCGAGCAGGCGGGTGGACTCCGCGTGGTTGACCACCGGCGGCACGCCGCGCTGGTAGGTCACCTCGGCGGTCACGCTGTAGGGCGCCACGATGGAGGTGATCAGCTGGCGGATCAGGTGCTCGGCGTCGGCCCAGGCGACCGCGTCGAGCATGCGGACCGTGCCGGCCACCACGCCGCCGTGCGGGATGACGTTGTGGGCCGAGCCCGCGCGCACCATGCCCCAGACGACACTGACGCCCGCACGAGGGTCGAGACGGCGGCTCAGGATCGCGGGGAGCTCGGTGATGACCTTGCCCAGGGCGAAGGTGAGGTCCTCCGTGAGGTGCGGCCGCGAGGTGTGGCCGCCCTTGCCGATCAGCCGCACGGTCAGCGCGTCGGCGGCACCGGTGAGCGGGCCCTCGCGCAGGCCGAGGCGGCCGACGTCGAGGCTCGGGTCGCAGTGCAGTCCGAAGACGTGGGAGACACCCTCGAGCGCACCGGCGGAGATCAGCTGCAGCGCTCCACCGGGCATGACCTCCTCGGCGGGCTGGAACAACAGTCGTACGCGTCCGGGGAGCAGGCCGCGGGCGGAGACCTCCCCCAGCGCGAGCCCTGCCCCGACGAGCCCGGCCGTGTGGACGTCGTGGCCGCAGGCGTGGGCGACTCCGGGGCTGGTGCTCCGCCACGGGTCCGAGATGAGGTCGTCCACCGGCAGCGCGTCGAGGTCGGCGCGCAGGGCGACCAACCGGCCACCGTGGCCGATCTCGGCCAGCACCCCGCCGCCCTCGGGTCGCCGCACCGTCCAGCCCACTCCTTCCAGCGCGGTCACGACCGCGTCGGAGGTGCGCTCCTCGGCCCAGCTCAGCTCGGGGTGGGCGTGGAGGTCGCGGCGGAGGGCGACGAGCTCGTCGGCGTACTTGTCGACGACCTCGGCGATGACGTGGGTGGCAGGGAGTTCGGGTGGCATGACCGACCCAGTCTACGGGCGCGGCCCCTCCCCCGGGCCGGTTGCGCACGGCTCGGGACGGCCCGCGAGCCGGCGGTACGCCTAGGTCGTGCGTCCGTCGTACGCCGCGAGCAGCCGGTCCGCGGCCAGCGGCGCCGGCAGCTCACCGGACAGCACGGCACGTCGTACGTCGTCGCGCACCGCGGCGACCCCCGGCGAGGAGCGCAGCCGCTGGTCGAGCTCGTCGCGCACCAGGGCCCAGGTGAACTCGAGCTGCTGCCCCGCGCGCTTGTGGGCCAGGCCGTCGACACCGAGGTGCTCGCGGTGCGCCCCCACGCGGTGCCACACGTCGTCGACCCCGGCGCCGGTCAGCGCGGAGCAGGTGACGACGGGCGGGGCCCACTCGGCGTGCCCGCGGACCAWGCGCAGCGCACCGGACAGCTCGCGCGCGGCCACGCGGGCGTCGGTCTCGTGCTCGCCGTCGGCCTTGTTGACCGCCACCACGTCGGCGATCTCGAGGATGCCCTTCTTGATGCCCTGCAGCTGGTCGCCGGTGCGGGCGAGGGTGAGGAACAGGAACGTGTCGACCATCCCGGCGACGGTGATCTCGGACTGCCCCACGCCGACCGTCTCGACGAGCACGACGTCGTACGCCGCCGCCTCGAGCACCAGCATCGCCTGGCTGGTCGCCCGGGCCACGCCGCCCAGCGTGCCGGCCGAGGGCGAGGGTCGGATGAAGGCGTCGGGGTCGACCGACAGCGTCGCCATGCGGGTCTTGTCGCCGAGCACCGAGCCGCCGGTGCGCACCGACGAGGGGTCGACGGCGAGCACGCCGACGCGGTGGCCCGCACCGGTCAGCCGGGTGCCGAGCGCCTCGATGAACGTCGACTTCCCGACGCCGGGGACGCCCGAGATGCCGACGCGGGTCGCCATCGGTCGCTCGGCCGCCGCGAGCTCGGTGAGCAGCTCGCGCGCGGCCGTGCGGTGCTCGGGACGCGACGACTCCACGAGGGTGATGGCGCGCGCGACCGCGGCCCGCTGGCCCGCGCGCACCCCCGCGACCAGCTCGGGGACGTCGATCGGCCGCGGCATCAGCCGGCGTGCTGTTGCCGCAGGCGCGCGATCAGGTCGAGGGCCGACTCCGCGATGACGGTGCCCGGCAGGAAGACCGCCGCGGCTCCCATCTCGCGCAGCGTCGCCACGTCGTCGGGCGGGATGACGCCGCCGATCACGATCATGATGTCGGGCCGGCCCTGGTCGGCCAGCGCCTGCTTGAGCGCCGGCAGCAGGGTCAGGTGGCCGGCGGCCAGCGAGGAGACACCGACGATGTGCACGTCGGCGTCGATCGCCTGCTGGGCGACCTCCTCGGGCGTGGAGAACAGCGGCCCCACGTCGACGTCGAAGCCGAGGTCGGCGAAGGCGGTGACCACGACCTTCTGACCGCGGTCGTGGCCGTCCTGGCCCATCTTGGCCACGAGGATGCGCGGGCGGCGCCCCTCCTCCGCCTCGAACTCCTCGGTCGCCTCCAGCACGGCGGCGACGGCACTGCCCTCGGCGGCGCCTGCCTCGTCGCGGTACACGCCGCTGATCGTACGGATCACCGCCTGGTGGCGGCCGTAGACCTTCTCCAGCGCGTCGGAGATCTCCCCGACGGTCGCCTTGGCGCGGGCCGCGTCGACGGCCAGCGCCAGGAGGTTGCCCTCCAGGGAGCCGCCGCCGACCGGGCCGCGCTCGGCGGAGGCCGTCAGCGCGTCCAGGGAGCGGCGTACGGCGTCGTCGTCGCGCTCGGCACGCAGCCGCTCGAGCTTGGCCACCTGCTGGCGGTAGACGTCGTCGTTGTCGACGCGCAGCACGTCGAGCTTGTCCTCGGCGGCGAGGCGGTAGGTGTTGACGCCGATGACCTTCTGCGCCCCCGAGTCGATGCGTGCCTGGGTGCGGGCGGCCGCCTCCTCGATGCGCATCTTGGGGATGCCCTGCTCGATCGCCGCGGCCATGCCCCCGGCCCGCTCGGCCTCCTGGATGTGGGCCCAGGCGCGCTCGGCGAGGTCGTGGGTGAGCTTCTCGACGTAGTAGGAGCCGGCCCACGGGTCGATGACCTGCGTGGTGCCGCTCTCCTGCTGCAGCAGCAGCTGGGTGTTGCGGGCGATGCGCGCCGAGAAGTCGGTCGGGAGCGCGATCGCCTCGTCGAGCGCGTTGGTGTGCAGCGACTGCGTGTGGCCCTGAGTCGCGGCCATCGCCTCGATGCAGGTGCGGCCCACGTTGTTGAAGACGTCCTGCGCGGTCAGCGACCAGCCCGAGGTCTGGCTGTGCGTGCGCAGCGACCGCGACTTGGGGTTCTGCGGCTCGAAGTCGTCGACCAGCCGAGCCCACAGCGCGCGGGCCGCGCGCATCTTCGCGACCTCCATGAAGAAGTTCATGCCGATCGCCCAGAAGAACGACAGCCGCGGCGCGAACTGGTCGATCGTCATGCCCGTGTCGAGGCCGGCGCGGATGTACTCCACACCGTCCGCGAGCGTGTACGCCAGCTCGAGGTCGGCCGTCGCCCCGGCCTCCTGGATGTGGTAGCCGGAGATCGAGATGGAGTTGAAGCGCGGCATCTTCTGCGAGGTGAACGCGAAGATGTCGCTGATGATCCTCATGCTCGGCGACGGCGGGTAGATGTAGGTGTTGCGGACCATGAACTCCTTGAGGATGTCGTTCTGGATGGTCCCCGCCAGCTGCTCCGGCTTCACCCCCTGCTCCTCGGCCGCCGCGATGTAGAGCGCGAGCACGGGCAGCACGGCGCCGTTCATCGTCATCGACACCGACATCTCGTCGAGGGGGATGCCGTCGAAGAGCGTGCGGGTGTCGTAGATCGAGTCGATCGCCACGCCCGCCATGCCGACGTCGCCGCGCACCCGCGGGTGGTCGGAGTCGTAGCCGCGGTGGGTGGCGAGGTCGAAGGCGACGCTCAGGCCCTTCTGGCCCGCCGCGAGGTTGCGGCGGTAGAACGCGTTGGACTCCTCGGCCGTCGAGAAGCCGGCGTACTGCCGGACCGTCCACGGCTGGGTGGTGTACATCGTCGGGTAGGGGCCGCGCAGGAACGGCGCGAGGCCCGGCCACGTGTCGAGGCCGTCGAGGCCCTCGAGGTGCTCGGGGCCGTAGACCGGGAGGACGTCGATCCCCTCCGGGCTGCTCCACGGCGTCCCCTCGCTGGTCGAGGAGGGACGCCGTCCTGTCACGAGACCCTCGCTGAGAGGGACGTCGGCGAAGTTCTTCGGGATGCTCATCGGGCGAGCTCCTCTCGGATCCGGCCGAGGAAGCCGAGCGCATCGACTCCCACGGCACACGAGTCGTCCACGTCCGTGACGGTCCGCTCCCCCGGCTTCCCGGCCAGGACGACGTACGACGCCCCTGCCGCGCGCAGCGCCGCTACGAGGTCGGCGCCCCACTCGGCGTAGGCCGCGTCGGGGCCCGCGAGGCACACGACGGGCTGGCCCGCGTAGGCCTCGAGCACCGAGGCGACGTCGGCGGTCGCTCCGGCGGCCTCGACGGCGACACCGCCGGCGGCGAACAGGTTGGTGGCGAAGGTGGCGCGCGCGGTGTGCGCGGCGATCGGGCCCATCGTGGCGAGGAAGACCGGGCGCTCGGCGGGCTCGGTCCGCATGTCCTGGAAGGCCCAGTCGTAGTGGCGGGCGTAGCGGTGCGGCATGTCCTCGCGCTCGGGCAGCACCTCGCCGAGGTTCGGGAACTCCGAGACGCCGGTGAGTGGGCGGGAGCGGTCAGCCACCTGGGCGTCGCGGGCGGCGCGGACCGCCCGGGAACGCTCCTTGACCCCGGCGCGGGCCTCGTCGGCGAGCGCTCCACCGGCCGCCTCGATGCGGCCGAGCTCGGCCCAGCCGGCGACGGCGAGGTCGTCGGTGAGCTTCTCCACGGCGTAGGAGCCGCCGGCCGGGTCGGTGACCGCGGCGACGTGCGACTCCTCGATCAGGAGCGAGGAGGTGTTGCGGGCGATCCGGCGGCCGAACGCGTCGGGCGCCCCGAGCCGCTCGTCGAACGGGACGACCGTGACCGCGTCGGCGCCCCCGACCCCGGCGGCGAAGGCGGCGATCGTGCCGCGCAGCATGTTGACCCAGGGGTCCTGCTTGCTGGTCATCGGCCGGCTCGTGACCGCGTGCAGCGCCATCTCGCCGGTGGCACCGGACGCCTCGAGCACGCGGGCCCACAGCCGGCGCGCCGCCCGAAGCTTGGCGATGGTCGGGAACTGCTCGTCGGTGGCCGCGAGGCGGAACTCGACCAGTCGCGCGCCGTGCTCGGCGG
Source organism: Nocardioides sp. P4_G10 (assembly GCF_056401175.1). NCBI lineage: Bacteria > Bacillati > Actinomycetota > Actinomycetes > Propionibacteriales > Nocardioidaceae > Nocardioides > Nocardioides sp. P4_G10. The sequence continues at coordinate 54,414 of NZ_JBFUJV010000006.1, forward strand.
AGAAGCCGGCGTCGGCGAGGAGGCGGAGGTAGGCGACGCCGGTCGCCATGGCCCAGCCCAGCTCCTGCGCGTCGCTGGCTCCCTCGTCGTGCAGCGCCGTGCCGTCGACCACCAGCGCGCGGACGCCGAGCTGGAAGCCGCGACGCGCGACCGGCGCGAACAGGTCGCGAGCCGTGACGCCGTCCTCGCGCACCCGGGAGGGCAGCATCTCGATCGTCTGGAGGTCGAAGGAGAGGTTCGTGGCGGGGTGCAGCGCACCCTCCACGCCCTCCAGGAAGTCGGCGAAGGCCTCCACCTGCTCGGTCGAGGGACGGTCGAGGACGACGGGCGCCAGGTCGAGCAGCACGCCGTCGAGCAGCGTGGCCCAGTCGTGCTCCGTCGCCTCGGAGAGGTGCAGCGCGAGCGACGTGGCGCCGTTCTCGAGGTCATGCAGCACCGCCTCGTTGGCGGCCTTCGCGTCGACGACCTCGACCTGCGTCCGCACGTCCCACGCACCGGTGCGCGACGGTCGCCCCGAGGTGGTGAGCCCGTCGAGGTCGGAGGGCTGCCCGATCGGGGCGACGTCGATGCCGTCGAGCGTCGTCCGGCTCAGGGCCGCCCAGACGTCGGAGTCGGGCGCGTCGTCACCGAGGCGGCGGGCCTTGCGCAGCACGGCGGCCGTGGCCGCCTCCCACGCCGCTGCGTCGTACGTGTCGCCGTCGCCGACGAGCCGGAGGGAGCCCTCCGCGGGCTGCAGCTCCTCGGGCTCGTCGAGTCCACCGTCGAGGCCACCAGGGAGGTCGGTCATGCTGCGCAGGATAGGCCCGCACAGTGGCGAGGGTCACTGGCGCCGGCTATGGGATAGGTCACCGTCCCGGCCGACGTGCCGGAGATTCCCGGCCGGCCGGGACGTCGGCCCCATGTGCACGCCGCCGCTGGTTCCTAGCGTCGTCGTCATGCCGGACGTCTTCCTCCACGTGGGTCTCTACAAGACAGGGACGACCACGATCCAGGGCGCCCTCGCGGCCACGGCGGAGCAGCTCGCCGCCGCGGGGGTGCTCTTCCCGGGGGGCCACCGTGCCCAGCGTCTCGCGGCCTACGACCTGCTCGGCCAACGTGTGGGCGGCGAGCAGCGCGGCGAGGCCGCCGGGGCGCTGGGCCGGCTGGTCGACCTCGTCGACTCCCACGACGGTCCGACCGTGGTCGTCTCCGAGGAGGAGCTGTCCCTGGCGCGACCGCGCCAGGTGCGTCGGCTGGTGCGTGCGCTCGCGGGCCACCGGGTGCACGTCGTGATCGGTGCGCGCGACATGGCGCGAACGCTGGTGTCGGCCTGGCAGCAGACGATCGTCAACGGCGGCGCCACCACCTGGGCAGACTTCGTGGCGTCAGTGCGGGGACAGGAGGGCGCGCCCCCGAGCGAAGGCGTGTCCTTCCACTGGCGCCACGACCTCCTCCGCGTGGTCGACACCTGGTCGGCGGCGGTGCCGGCCGAGCGGATCCGGTTGGTCACCGTGCCGCCACGGGGCACACCGGGCACCGCCCTCCTGACCCGCTTCGCCGCCGCGGCGGACCTCCCCGCCGGCTGGCCCGGCGAGCGCCAGGTCGTCCGCAACGTCTCGCTGGGCGCGGCCGAGCTCGAGGTGGTGCGCCGGCTCAACGAGGCGGTGGGCGGGACGTTCAACGCCACCCAGCACCGGTTCGTGATCGAGGCCGGCATCCGGTCACGGCTCGCCGGAGCGACCACCCGGCCGCTGGAGCTGCCGCCCGAGCACCTCGCATGGACGCGGTCGTACGGCGAACGTCTGGCGGCCGAGCTCGGACGCCGCGACCTCGCCGTCCACGGCGACCTGTCCGACCTCGTGCCGGCAGATGTCGCGGCCACCGGCCCCGCCCTCGACGTCGTCACGGACGCCGAGCTGCTCGCCGCCACGCGTGCGGCGCTGGTGTCGGTGGCCCTCGACCACGGGAAGCTGTTCCGCCGCTACCGGCGCGCGTTCGTCGAGCGCGAGGGTCGACTGCCGGGGCCCGCCGAGGTGCTGACCAGCCAGCTCCGGGCCGGCGGGTTCTGGGTGCGCAAGCGGGCCGTCCACCACGCCGACCGGCACCCGCTCGTGGCGCGCGCCTCGAGCCTCTACGTGCAGCGGACCTCGCCGACGTCGCGCTGGTGACCTACCACCCGGCGACGTGGTCGACGACCAGTCGGGGCACCAGGTGGTCGTCGTCACCGGTGGAGTCGCCCGGGAAGTCGAAGACCGCGACCATGAGCTGCATCGGGTACGTCGGCGGGCGCGGGCATCGACGCAGCTCGGTCCCATCGACGGTGAACACCGCCACGTCGGCGTCCCAGTCGACCGCGTAGGTGTGGGACACAGACACGTCGACGTCGACCCTGGGAGCCGCGAAGTCCTGGGCGAGGGCCGGGTCGCGGAACGCCTTGATGCCCACGCCCACCTCGGCGGAGCCCGGCCGCAACGCGTTGCCGAAGACCTCGACGACGCAGAGCTCGCCGCAGCGCAGCTGCTCCTCGTCGTCCTCGAACCCCGCCATCCACAGGGCGGCCATCGAGCGGGGCGACAGGTCCATCGCGCACCGGATCTCGACATGTCCGGAGATCGGCAGCCACCCCTCGAAGCGCGGCTGCTCCTCCTTGACCGTCAGGCCGTCGGCGAACCGCTGCTGTCCGCGGCTGGTGCCGACCGGTCCCGACCAGCTGCCCGACTGGATGCCGGAGACACGCAGCGGCGGGGCGTGGTCGTCCGGGCACCAGAGGGGGTGGTCGACGGGGACGTCGAGCACGAGACGGCTGTCCTCGAGCCGGTGGCTCGCGAGCGTCGCCGCGCGTGAGCTCCACGCCGGCAGGTAGTGCGGCACCCAGACCGACCGGTCGAGATCCTCGCCGTCGAAGTCGTCGCGGAACACGCCTCAACCCTCCGCTCAGACCTCCGTGCGGCCCTCGTTGTCCTTGTTGCGCATCCCGATCTTGTTGCCGAGCCACACGAGCGGGTCGTACTTGCGGTCGACCACGCGCTCCTTCATCGGGATGATCGCGTTGTCCGTGATGCGGATGCCCTCCGGGCACACCTCCGTGCAGCACTTGGTGATGTTGCACATCCCCAGGCCCGCCGCGCCCTGCGCGAGCGCGCGACGGTCGTGGGTGTCGAGCGGGTGCATGTCGAGCTCGGCGTAGCGGATGAAGAAGCGCGGTCCGGCGAAGTGCTGCTTGTTGTCCTCGTGGTCACGCACGACGTGGCAGACGTCCTGGCACAGGAAGCACTCGATGCACTTGCGGAACTCCTGGCCGCGCTCGACGTCGACCTGCGCCATCCGCCGCTTGCCGTCGGCGTCACGGGGACCCAGCTCGGCGTACGGCAGCTCGCGGGCCTTGCGGTAGTTGAACGACACGTCGGTGACGAGGTCGCGGATCACCGGGAACGTCCGCATCGGCGTGACCGTGATCGTCTCGGACGGCTCGAAGTCTGAGAGCCGGGTCATGCAGAGCAGTCGCGGACGGCCGTTGATCTCCGCGCTGCACGAGCCGCACTTGCCGGCCTTGCAGTTCCAGCGGATCGCGAGGTCGCCGGTCTGGGTGGCCTGGAGCCGGTGGAGCGCGTCGAGGACCACCTCCCCCTCGGACACCTCGACGGTGTAGTCGGTGAGCTCACCGCCCTCGATGTCTCCGCGCCAGACACGCAGCTTCAGGTCGTAGGCCATCAGGTCTCCTCGAAGTACGTCTTGAGCTCGTCGGGCATCTCGGGCAGCGCCTGCTCGGCGAGGGTCACGCCGGTGCCGGCGTCGTCGAGGCGGACGACGAGGTTCTTGTGGCCCCACACCTCGTGGTCGGTCGCGGGGAAGTCGTCGCGCGTGTGCCCCCCGCGGGACTCCTGCCGCGCGAGGGCCGCCTTCGCGATCGACTCCGAGACGACCAGCATGTTGCGCAGGTCGAGGGCGAGGTGCCAGCCGGGGTTGTACTGCCGGTGGCCCTCCACCGACATCTGCTGCGCCCGCTGCTTGAGCTCCTCGATCCGCACCAGCGCCTGCTCGAGCTCCTCGGCGGTGCGGATGATGCCGACCAGGTCGTTCATCGTCTGCTGGAGCTCCTGCTGGATCGTGTAGGGGTTGTCACCCCCCTCGACCTGGAACGGCGTCAGCGCCGACCACTCACCGGCCCGGACCGACTCGTCGGTGATCTCGGGTCGCTGCGCAAGGCCGGCGACGTACGCCGCTGACGCCTCGCCGGCGCGCCGGCCGAAGACCAGCAGGTCGGAGAGGCTGTTGCCGCCCAGCCGGTTGGAGCCGTGCATCCCGCCCGAGCACTCGCCGACCGCGTAGAGGCCGGTGACCGAGCTGAGCTCGGTGTCGGGGTCGACCTCGATGCCGCCCATGACGTAGTGGCAGGTGGGTCCGATCTCCATCGGCTCCTGGGTGATGTCGACGTCCGCGAGCTCCTTGAACTGGTGGTACATCGACGGCAGCCGCTTGCGGATGAAGTCGGCGTCGCGGCGCGAGGCGATGTCGAGGTAGATCCCGCCGTGCGGTGATCCACGACCCGCCTTGATCTCGGAGTTGATGGCCCGCGCGACCTCGTCGCGCGGCAGCAGCTCGGGCGGGCGGCGGTTGTTCTTCTTGTCGTCGTACCAGCGGTCCGCCTCCTCCTCGGTGTCAGCGGTCTCCGCCCGGAAGAAGTCGGGGATGTAGTCGAACATGAATCGCTTGCCCTCGGAGTTCTTCAGCACGCCCCCGTCGCCGCGCACGGACTCGGTGACCAGCAGCCCCTTCACCGACGGCGGCCAGACCATCCCGGTCGGGTGGAACTGCACGAACTCCATGTTGATCAGGGACGCACCGGCCCGCAGCGCCAGCGCGTGGCCGTCACCGGTGTACTCCCACGAGTTGGAGGTGACCTTGAACGACTTGCCGATCCCGCCGGTGGCGAGCACGACCGCCGGGGCCTCGATCGTCACGAACCGGCCGGTCTCGCGCCAGTAGCCGAAGACGCCGGAGAGGGCGCCGGCATCGTCCTTCAGCAGGTCGGTGACGGTGCACTCCATGAAGACGTCGATCCCGACCTGCACCGCGCGCTGCTGCAGCGTGCGGATCATCTCGAGGCCGGTGCGGTCGCCGACGTGGGCGAGCCGGGCGTACTTGTGGCCGCCGAAGTCGCGCTGGCTGATCAGCCCGTCCTCGGTGCGGTCGAACAGGGCCCCCCAGTCCTCGAGCTCCATCACCCGCTCGGGCGCCTCCTGGGCGTGCAGCTGCGCCATCCGCCAGTGGTTGAGCATCTTCCCGCCGCGCATGGTGTCGCGGAAGTGGACCTCCCAGTTGTCCTCCGGCCACCGGTTGCCCATCGCCGCCGCGATGCCGCCCTCGGCCATCACCGTGTGCGCCTTGCCGAGCAGCGACTTGCACACGATCGCGGTCTCCGCGCCCGCCTCGTGCGCGGCGATCGCGGCCCGCAGGCCCGCCCCACCGGCGCCGACCACCACGACGTCGTACCGGTGGCGCTCGATGCCGCCCTCGGCGTAGTAGGACATCTCGTTGCCGGTCATCGGATGCCTGGATTCGTTGATCATCGGAAGCCTTCCGGGTGGTTCAAAAGAACCTCACGTCCTGGATCCTGCCGGTGGCGAGCAGGAAGATGTAGAAGTCGACGATCGCGACCGAGAACAGCGAGTACCACGCCCACTTGCCGTGGCTGGTGTTGAGCCGTGACACCCAGGTCCACAGCCGGTAGCGCACCGGGTGCTTGGAGAAGTGCCGCAACCGCCCGCCGACGAGGTGGCGGCACGAGTGGCACGACAGCGTGTAGAGCCAGATGAAGGTGATGTTGGCGATCATCAGCAGCGTGCCGAGGCCCATGTGGATGCCGCTGGTCTCCCCGTCGCCGACGGCGTACTCCGCCGGCATCGGCCGGAAGGCCAGGACCGTGTCGAAGGTGAGCACCAGACCGACCAGCACGGCGGCGTACCAGAACCAGCGGTGGACGTTCTGCAGGATCAGCGGGAACCGCGTCTCGCCGGAGTAGGACCCGTGGGGCTCGGCGACGCCGCACGCGGGCGGGCTCAGCCAGAACGCGCGGTAGTAGGCCTTGCGGTAGTAGTAGCAGGTCATCCGGAAGCCGAGCGGGAAGATCAGGATGATCAGCGCCGCGGACAGCGGCCACCACGCGAACGGCTGGCCGAAGTCGGAGGCGCCCTCCACGCAGTCGCCCAGGCACGGGGAGTAGAACGGCGACAGGTAGGGCGTGGCGTAGTAGTCACGGCCCATGAAGGCGCGGACCGTCGCGTAGACGACGAACGCCGAGAACACGACGAACGTCGTCAGGGGCGAGAGCCACCACCGGTCCTGGCGCAACGTCCGCGCGTCGATGCGCGCGCGGGTCGGACTGGTCACGCCGTGGTCGGTTGTCGCCATGCGTCCTCCGTGAAGGTCCCGGCAATCCGGGAGGCGGTCCCGGACGACGGTCCCGACTATGACCTGTGTCACGCCTGAGCGGAAGACACCGCGCCCAGCAAAACGTCACACGCCCTCGGCGCGTCGTGCGTCGCAGCGCCGCGATAACGTGGCCGCGTGGCAACCCAACTCAATCCCCCTCGGCTCGTGAAGGGCGCGCGGGCCTCGCGCACCACCATCGCGCTCAAGCTGGGCATGGCGGTCAGCGGCTTCATCTTCCTCGGCTTCGTGCTCGCGCACATGTACGGCAACCTCAAGGCGTTCGCCGGACACCACGCGTTCAACGAGTACGCCCACCACCTGCGCGTGCTCGGCGAGCCGATGCTGCCGCACGAGGGCGCGCTCTGGATCCTGCGACTGGGCCTGATCCTGTCCCTGGTGGTGCACGTCTACTGCGCCGTCGTGCTGTGGCGCCGCGCGGCTCGTGCCCGCACCACCAAGTACGTCATGAAGAAGGACACCGGCGCGACGCGGGCCAGCCTGATGATGCGCTGGGGCGGCGTGACGATCCTGGTCTTCCTGATCTGGCACCTGCTCAACTTCACCATCGGCAAGGTCAACCCGCAGGGGGGCGCGACCAACGACCCCTACCTCCTGATGGTCGACACCTTCGACCTGTGGTGGATGACGCTGATCTACATCGTCGCGATGCTCGCCCTCGGCGCGCACCTCCACCACGGCATCTGGAGCGCCGCGCAGACCCTCGGCTGGACCGGCACCGCGGCCAAGCGCCAGCGCGCCAAGGTCTTCGGCTTCGTCATCGCGCTGATCGTCTCGGTCGGCTTCTCACTCGTCCCGCTCGCCGTGCTCGCGGGCATCATCACCAAGTAAGGGGTCACCGCACGTGAGCCACGACAGCCACGACATGGACATGCCCGACACCGTCACCGCGACGGAGGCCTCGCCCTCGGGGGCGCTCGACGGCGAGTACGACGACGCCATCGACTACTACACGCCGGGCGAGCCGCTGGTCGACGGGAAGGCGCCCTCGGGCCCCATCGCGGACCGCTGGCAGAACCGGAAGTTCGAGGCCCGCCTCGTCAACCCGGCCAACCGCCGCAAGCTCTCGATCATCATCGTCGGCACCGGCCTGGCCGGCGCCTCGGCGGCGGCCACGCTCGGCGAGGCCGGCTACAACGTCAAGACGTTCTGCTACCAGGACTCCCCGCGCCGCGCGCACTCGATCGCCGCGCAGGGCGGCATCAACGCCGCGAAGAACTACAAGGAGGACGGCGACTCCGTCCACCGCCTCTTCTACGACACCGTGAAGGGCGGCGACTACCGCTCGCGGGAGTCCAACGTCTACCGCCTCGCCGAGGTCAGCACCAACATCATCGACCAGTGCGTCGCGCAGGGCGTCCCGTTCGCCCGCGAGTACGGCGGCCTGCTCGACAACCGCTCCTTCGGCGGCGTGCAGGTCTCGCGCACCTTCTACGCCCGAGGCCAGACCGGCCAGCAGCTGCTGATCGGCGCGTACCAGGCCCTCGAGCGCCAGATCGCAGCCGGCACGGTGTCGATGTTCACCCGCCACGAGATGCTCGAGCTGATCGTCGCGGACGGCAAGGCCCGCGGCATCATCGCCCGCGACATGGTCACCGGTGAGGTCCAGACCCACCTCGCCGACGTCGTCGTGCTCGCCTCCGGCGGCTACGGCAACGTGTTCTACCTGTCCACCAACGCGATGGGCTCCAACGTCACCGCTGCGTGGCGTGCGCACCGCAAGGGCGCCTACATGGCCAACCCCTGCTACACGCAGATCCACCCGACCTGCATCCCCGTCTCCGGCTCGCACCAGTCCAAGCTGACGCTGATGTCGGAGTCGCTGCGCAACGACGGCCGCATCTGGGTGCCGAAGAACCAGGCCGACTGCGACAAGGACCCGCGCGACATCGCCGAGGAGGACCGCGACTACTACCTGGAGCGGATCTACCCCTCCTTCGGCAACCTGGTCCCCCGCGACATCGCCTCCCGGGCCGCGAAGAACGTCTGCGACGAGGGTCGTGGGGTCGGCCCCGAGGTGGAGGGCGTACGACGTGGCGTCTACCTCGACTTCGCCGACGCGATCGACCGCCTCGGCCGCGACGCCGTCGCCAACAAGTACGGCAACCTCTTCGACATGTACGCCCGCATCACCGGCGAGGACCCCTACTCGGTGCCGATGCGGATCTACCCGGCCGTGCACTACGTGATGGGCGGCCTATGGGTCGACTACGACCTGCAGTCCACGATCCCCGGCCTGTTCGTCACGGGTGAGGCCAACTTCTCCGACCACGGCGCCAACCGCCTCGGTGCCTCGGCGCTGATGCAGGGCCTCGCCGACGGCTACTTCGTGCTGCCCCACACGATCCGCGACTACCTCGCCGACGGCCCGTTCGAGGCCATCGCCGAGGACCACCCAGCGGTTGTCGAGGCACGTACGTCGGTCACGGAGCGCATCGACCACTTCCTGACGGTCAACGGCACCCGCAGCGTCGACTCGTACCACCGCGAGCTCGGCAACATCATGTGGGAGTACTGCGGCATGGAGCGCACGGAGCCCGGCCTGAAGAAGGCGATCGACCTGATCCGCGGCCTGCGCGACGACTTCTACCGCAACGTCAAGGTGCTCGGCACCAGCGAGTCGCTCAACCAGTCGCTCGAGAAGGCCGGCCGCGTGGCCGACTTCTTCGAGCTCGGCGAGCTGATGTGCATCGACGCGCTCAACCGGCGCGAGTCCTGCGGCGGCCACTTCCGTGGCGAGTCGCAGACCGAGGACGGCGAGGCGCTGCGGCACGACGACGAGTTCGCCTACGTCTCCGCCTGGGAGTGGGCCGGCCTCGACGAGCGGCCCGTCCTGCACAAGGAAGACCTCACCTACACGGCCATCGAGATGAAGCAGCGGAGCTACAAGTGATGTCACCCCACGACGTTCTCTCGCTCCTCCGCTCCGCTCCCCCGCTCGACGACGCCGCGGGGACCCCGACACTCACAAGGACCAACCGATGAACTTGACGTTGAAGATCTGGCGTCAGCCTGACGCCGTCACCGCCGGTGCGATGCACACCTACCAGCTGGCCGACGTCTCCCCCGACATGTCGTTCCTCGAGATGCTCGACGTGCTCAACGAGCAGCTCAACGACCAGGGCGAGGACCCGATCGCGTTCGACTCCGACTGCCGCGAGGGCATCTGCGGCATGTGCGGCCTGATGATCAACGGCGACGCGCACGGCCCGGAGGTCACCACGACCTGCCAGCTCCACATGCGCTCGTTCAGCGACGGCGAGACGATCACGATCGAGCCGTGGCGCTCCGACGCCTTCCCGGTCGTCAAGGACCTCGTCGTCGACCGCGGGGCCTTCGACCGGATCATCCAGGCCGGCGGCTACGTCTCGGTCAACACCGGCTCGGCCCCGGAGGCCCACTCGGTGCCGGTCCCCAAGGACGACGCCGACCGCGCCTTCAACGTCGCGACCTGCATCGGCTGCGGCGCCTGCGTCGCCGCCTGTCCCAACGGCTCGGCCTCGCTCTTCATGGGCGCCAAGGTCACCCACCTCGGCCTGCTCCCCCAGGGCCAGCCCGAGCGCGACGAGCGCGTGGTCAACATGGTCGCCCAGCACGACCACGAGGGCTTCGGCGGCTGCACCAACATCGGCGCCTGCACCGCGGCCTGCCCCAAGGAGATCCCGCTCGACGTGATCTCGCAGCTCAACAGGGACCTGCGCACCGCGATCAAGCACGGTCACTGAGCGACGTACTGCTGCACCGACGAGGGCCGGGGGTCTCCCCGGCCCTCGTCGGCGTCTCCTGGCGGTGTGTCGCTGCTTCGAGCGGTGAGTAGGACGCGTTCTCGCTTGTCAGAACATGTCCTACTCACCGCTATGGACGGCGTCGTCGACCGACCAGCCGGGACAGCGGTTGGAACAACGACTCCCACGTCGGTCCGAAGTCCGGCGGCGGACCGGTGTAACCCCGCTCGACCAGCGTGGCGTGGATCCGTCGCACCATCCGGCGCGGGCCTCGAAGCCGCTCCTTGGTGATGAGCTCGTAGGCGACCCCGTTCCGGCGGTAGGCGGCGTACCGGTCGATGTCGGCGTTGTACTGCCGCCGGTCCTCCTGGTGCTGGCTGCCCTCGTACTCCACCGCGAGCTCGAAGCCGCGGAACCACAGGTCGGGGGTCAGCTCGGTCCCGTCGCGGAGGACCACCTTCTCGTTGACCTCCGGGACCAGGAGTCCGGCGAAGACGACGTACGCCAGCACCTCCGCCTCCGGCATCGAGCGGCAGCGCCCGTCGAGGAACGGCAGCACGTACGACGTCTCCGGCACGCCGCGCCGCCACCTCTCCTCCGTCAGGAGCTCGTCGAGCAGGCTCGCCTCGAGCTCACCTCGGTGTAGCAGGAAGCTCCCGACCTTGATCGCGTCGATCAGCCGCGCCTCGGCGCAGAAGGCCACGAAGGCGGCCTCGACACTGACGCCGCAGCCGTCGTGAGGTGGGATCTTGACCGTCCGGTGCAGGAAGATGCCGTCGATCGAGAGGTGGTGATCGCCCTCGACGACGAAGTGCAGGGGCGACCGGGGACCCACGTCGACGCCGAGCTCCTGCAACCGGGTCACTCCGGTCGTGAGGGCACCTGGCGGCAGGGCCAGCCGCGCGGCAGCGATGCGATCAGGGAAGGACGGCTCGTGATCACGGTGGCAGTACACGCCGTCGTACACCCGCCGGAACTGACTGCCCTGCAGGACGCCTCGCGTGATGCCCGCCTCGATCGCCTCGGCGCGGCTGAACGGGCGGTGCAGGAAGTCGTCGGGAACGGCGTACATGCAGCCATCGAGCCACGAGACGAGCCACCGACAGGCTTGGTCTGCACCCGGCCTGTGGACAGCGCCCGAGCAGGCGCGGCGGGGGACGGCTGGCGGCCCTCAATCAGCGTTCGAGCGGTGAGCAGGACATGTTCTCCGGCGCGAAAACGTGTCTCACGCACCGCTCGGGCGGCGGCGAGCGAGCGGGCGTCAGCTCCGCCGGCGGAGGAGGGCGACGAGCCCGAGCATCGCGGCGGCGCCGGCTGCGAAGGCGGCCTTCGGGGAGGAGGCAGGAGAGGAGGAGGCAGCCGAGGCGGAGCGTACGCCGGGCGCTGCCGCGGCGAGGTCGATGCGGGGTCCCTCGGGCATCTGGTCGGCGACCCGGTTCGCGTCGCGGAGGGCGCGCGCCTCGGGCGAGGTGTGGGCCCACGCAGCGGAGAGGACGACGACGCGGGAGGTGTAGTTGATCCACACCATCAGGATGAGCGCGATGCCGAAGGCCTGGAACGCCTCGGAGTTGGCCGTGGCCTTGAGCAGGAAGGTGGAGAGCTGCTTGAGGACCTCGAACACGACGGCCCCCAGGAACGAGCCGGACCACAGCGACCGGCTGGGGGTGTTCGGCTGCGCGAGCAGGCGGAAGAAGGCGAAGAAGAGCAGTGTGCTGGCCGCCAGGCCCAGGCACAGGGCCAGCACCCAGAGGAAGCCCTCCGCGACCACGCCCAGGTCGAGCGCCTCCATGATCGGGGTAAGCACCTTGGTCGCGACGCCGGACACCGCCACGCTCGCGACGAGCACCGAGCCGAGCGCCATGAGGGCGAGCACGTCGCGCAGCTTGCCGACGAGGAAGCTGGGCTGCTCGCGCTCGGGCTCCTCGAAGATCGCCATCAGCGCGGAGCGCATGCCCGAGAGCCACCCCAGGCCGGAGTAGAGGGTGAGGACGATGCCGACGCTGAAGATCCCTGGGGCCGCGGCCTGCAGGGTATCGAGCGGGACCCCGCTCTCGCCGCCGACGAGGCCGGGGAGGACGGAGTTGGCCGCGTCGACCAGGGTGTCCTGGGCGTCCTCGTAGACCTTCGTGACCTGGCCGAAGATCGCGAAGGCGAGCGCGAGGATCGGGAAGAACGACAGGAAGGCGAAATAGGTCACCGCGGCCGCGAGCGCGCTGCCGTTGACCTGTCCGTAGTGCTCCAGGGCGCGCACGAGGTGGTCGACGACCGGACGCCGCTCGCGGAGGTCGGAGACGCGCTGCTTCACGCTGTCGAGGACGGACACCCGGTCAGCCCAGCGCGAAGTGGTCGGTGGCCCGCCAGCCGGTGTCGGAGTCGTGGACGTAGAGGCTGAACTCGCCGACGGAGAAGCGGCACTCGAACTCGGCGAGCTCCGCGAACGCCCGGTCGAGCGTCTGGTCGTCGAGGTGGTGGGCGATGGTGACGTGCGGGTGGTAGGGGTAGTGCAGCTCGACCTCGAGCGGCCCCTGTCGTACGGCGCCCGCGAGCACCTCGCAGCCCGAGATCCCCTCGGCCAGGGTGACGAACACGACCGGCGAGACCGGGCGGAACGTGCCGGTGCCGCGCAGGTGGATGTCGAACCGCGGGACGGAGGACGCCGCCTCGGTCAGGTGCGCGCACACGGCCTGGAGGTCGGCGCCCGGCACCTCGGTCGGCGGCACCAGAGTGATGTGGGTGGGGATCTGCGTCGCCGTCGTGTCGCCGACGCTGGTCCGGTAGTCCTGGAGCTCGCTCGCCCAGGGCTCGGGAATCGCGATCGCTACTCCGATGGTGGGCACCTCCGAAACCCTACAGAACCCGATCGCGGCGCCGATCGCCCCCGTGAAAGGATCGACCGCGTGAGTGACACCTTCCGCGCCGCACAGGCTCGCAGCGACGCCATCGAGGAGCAGATGGCGAAGGACCCGGCCTCGCTGCGCATGCTGACCGGGGACCGTCCGACCGGGGCGTTGCACATCGGCCACTACTTCGGCTCGATCCGCAACCGCCTCCGCCTCCAGGACAGCGGCGCCGAGATCTGGCAGCTGATCGCGGACTACCAGGTGATCACCGACCGCGAGGTCGCCGGCGACATCGCCGGCAACGTGCGCAACCTGCTGGTCGACAACATCGCCGCGGGCCTCGACCCCGAGAAGGCGACGATCTTCACGCACTCCTCGGTGCCCGCGCTCAACCAGCTGATGCTGCCGTTCCTCAGCCTGGTCAGCGTGGCCGAGCTGCAGCGCAACCCCACCGTCAAGGACGAGGCCAAGTCGGCGGGCATCACCTCGATCGGTGGGCTGCTGCTCACCTACCCCGTCCACCAGGCCGCGGACATCCTGTTCTGCAAGGCCAACGTCGTCCCCGTCGGTCGCGACCAGCTCCCCCACCTCGAGCAGACCCGTGTCGTCGCGCGCCGCTTCAACGACAGGTACGCCGCCGTGTTCCCGGAGCCGGGTGCGCTGCTGTCCGAGGCGCCGCTGATCCTCGGCACCGACGGCACCAAGATGAGCAAGTCCAAGGGCAACGTGGTCGAGCTGCGGATGACCGCCGACGAGACCGCCAAGAAGCTCAAGGGCGCCAAGACCGACAGCGACCGGGTCATCACCTATGACCCCGACGCCCGGCCCGAGGTCGCCAACCTGCTGACCCTCATCGGCCTCTGCGAGGGCGTCGACCCGGCGGCGGTCGCCGAGGAGATCGGCGACGGCGGCGGCGGCGCGCTCAAGGGTCGCCTGACCGACGCCATCAACACCGAGCTCGCCCCGCTCCGCGCCCGACGCGCCGAGCTCGAGGCCGATCCCGGCTACCTCGACGAGGTCCTCCGCCGCGGCAACGCCAAGGCCAACGAGGTCGCCGAGGCGACCCTCGACGAGGTCCGCGCGGCGATGGGCATGGTCTACGGCTGGGCCTGACGGCGTGACGCAGGTCACACTGACGAGCGATGTGACACCAGTAGGTTCCCCTCATCGGCTGGTCCGGGTCCAGCCCAGGAGGGAACCGCCATGCACGTCACCGCGCTCTGCCGCGCGAGCACTTTGCTCGTCGCCCCGCTCGCCGTCCTGCTCACCGCCACGATCGGCGCCGCGGTCGGTACGACGCCGGCGCACGCCGTCGTCGACGAGCCGCCCCGGCCCGCGTTCTACGCGGCCCCCGCGACCCTGCCCAGCGGCAACGGGGCCGTCATCCGCAGCGAGCGGATGACGTTCCTGCTCGACCCGCTCGACGCGACGAGCCTGGTCCGCAACGCCCAGCGGGTGCTCTACACGACCACCAACCGCCGCGGCACGGCCATCGCCGTCTCCGGCACCGTCCTGGTGCCCAGCTCGCCATGGGTCGGCGTCGGCTCGCGGCCGGTCATCGGCTACGCGCCGGGCACGCAGGGCATGGCCGACCGGTGCGCCCCCTCCCGCCAGTTCTCGGAGGGCATCGAGTACGAGGGCATCGGCATCGAGGGCCTGCTGCTGCGCGGCTACGCGGTGGCGATGCCCGACTACGAGGGTCTCGGCACCGGCGGCATCCACACCTACATGGACCGGGTCTCGCAGGGTCGCGCCACGCTGGACGTCGTACGCGCTGCGCAGCGCCTGACCGGCACCGGGCTCAGCAGCACCAGCCCGGTCGGCCTGATGGGCTACTCCCAGGGCGGTGGTGCGGCCGCGTCCGCCGTCGAGCTCGCCCCCACCTACRCCCCCGACCTCCGGGTGCGCGGCGCGGTCGTCGGCGCGGTGCCGGCCGACCTCGCCAAGGTGGCCACCAACCTCGACGGCGGGCTGTTCTCGGCGTTCGCCTTCTTCGCCCTCCGCGGACTGGCCGCCAGCCACGACGTCGACCTGACGCCGTACCTCAACGCCGCCGGCCGCGCGGCGATGGACGGTGTCGAGCAGGACTGTGTCTTCGACCTGCTCGACAACGCCTTCGTGCGGTCCTCGACGTTGAGCGCGGACGGCCGGCCGATGTCGGAGCTGATGAAGCAGGAGCCGTTCGCCTCGATCATCGAGTCGCAGCGCATCGGCACCATCAGGCCGAGGGTGCCGGTGCTGGTCACCCACTCCGCACTGGACGACACCATCCCCTACGGCGTCGGCCGGGCGATGGCGCGATCGTGGTGCGCTGCCGGGGCCGACGTCCGCTTCTCGACCAACGTCGCGCCGCTCCACGTCGGCGGCATGGTGCCGCACCTGGCCGAGGCGCTGCCGTTCTTCGAGGCCCGCTTCGCCGGCCTGCCCCAGATCGGCAACTGCTGGTCGCTCTGAGGCTCAGGCCGGCCGGCTCACACGGCCCAGCCGACGTTCTCGGCGACCAGGTCGGCCGCGGGGTAGATGCCCTTCAGCTCCTCGCGTCGCCTCAGCAGGTCGACCACCGCTCCCACGTTGCGGTCGGCCAGCTGGCGGCGGCGCTCCATCTGGCGCGCGATCTTGTCCTCGTCCATGACTCCCCCATCCGGAGATCCTGTGGCGGCTGACCCGCCCTTCATGGATTGGATCGTTACAAGCCTGGGCTACGCAACAGTTCCGCCCGTGTTAACACCACGCAACATCGTCGGAAAAGGCGTGCACGGTTCTGCGCGCAAGGCAGCGCAGATCAGGCGAATACGGCGTCCCGCTGGCGCACGTGGAGCGCGGCCGAGAGCAGCAGGATGGCCACCCCGGCGATGGAGAGGCCGAGCCCGACGAGGGCCGGGGCGCGGAGTCCCCAGCCCGCGGCGATGACGAGCCCCCCGAGCCACGCGCCGAGCGCGTTGGCGATGTTGAGCGAGGCATGGTTCATCGCGGCGCCGAGGGTCTGGGCGTCGCCGGCCACGTCCATCAGCCGCAGCTGGAGGTTGACGACCAGCACCGAGCCGAGCGTCGTGATGAGGAAGACGACGGGCAGGGCGGCCCAGCCGTGCGGGGCGGCGACCCAGAAGGCCAGCATCGTGGCGGCCATGCCGACGCCGCCGATGATGAGCGAGCGGAAGATCGACCAGTCGGCCATGATCCCGGCGAGCCCGGTGCCGGCGACCATGCCGAGGCCGAACGCCAGCAGGAAGACCGCGACCGACCGCTCCCCCAGTCCGGCGACGTCGGTGACGACGGGCGCGATGTAGGAGTAGACGGCGAACATGCCGCCGAAGCCGACAGCGCCGGCCAGCAGGGTCAGCCACACCTGCGGCACCCGGAACGCCGACAGCTCGCGGCGACCGCTCGCCCCGGGGTCTCCGGGGCAGGACGGCACGAACCACACGACGAGGGCGAGGGTCACCACCGCGAGTCCGCCGGCGGCCCAGTAGGCGGCACGCCAGCCCAGCTCCTGGCCGAGCACCGTGGCGGCGGGTACGCCGATCACGTTGGCGACCGAGAGCCCGAGCATCACCAAGGCAACCGCGCGGCCCTTGCGCGAGGGCCGGGCCATGCTCGCCGCCACGAGGGAGGCGACCCCGAAGTAGGCGCCGTGCGGCAGCCCGGCGGCGAAGCGGGCCACCATCAGCTGCTCGTAGGAGTTCGCGAGCGCGCTCAGGCCGTTGCCGACCGCGAAGGCAGCCATCAGGGCCACCAGGAGGCCGCGCCGCGGGAGACGGGCGCCGAGGAAGGCCAGCACCGGCGCGCCGACGACCACCCCGACGGCGTACGCCGAGATGACGTGGCCGCCGGTCGGGATCGAGACGTCGACGCCGCTGGAGATCTGCGGCAGCAGCCCCATCGTGACGAACTCGGTGGTGCCGATGGCGAAGCCGCCCATCGCGAGCGCGAGCACCGCCAGGCCGAAGTGGCGGGCGGTCACCGACGGGACGTCGAGGTCGGCCGACAAGGGGTCGGCGGGCAGGGCAGAGGTCTCGGCGGTCGTCGTCATCACCTGGCGCAAGGAGGGACGGAGCCGGTTTTGTTCCCTTGGCACCGTCGGCCACGGCGTTTCGTGGGCGGGATCACTCCGCCCACGGGGGCAGGAGGTTGCCGAGGACCAGCCAGACCGAGGAGAGCAGGGGCGCGCGCGGCAGCCCCTGCTCTCCCGTGGTCATGTCGCCGTCGTGCGTGCGCTCAGCCCAGCGAGGCGATGGCCTCGTTGAACGTGGCGGACGGCCGCATCACCGCGGCGGCCTTCTCGGCGTCGGGGCGGAAGTAGCCGCCGACGTCGGCCGGCTTGCCCTGCACGGCGAGCAGCTCCTCGACGATCACCTTCTCGTTGTCGCGCAGGGTGCTCGCGAGCGAGGCGAACGCGGCCGCGAGGTCGGCGTCCTCGGTCTGCTTCGCGAGCTCCTCGGCCCAGTAGAGGGCGAGGTAGAAGTGCGAGCCGCGGTTGTCGATCGTGCCGAGCTTGCGCCCCGGCGAGCGGTCCTCGTTGAGGAACGTCTCGGTGGCCCTGTCGAGGGTGTCGCCCAGGATCCGGGCGCGCGCGTTGTCGTCGTAGCCGGCGAGGTGCTCGAGCGAGGCGGCCAGGGCGAAGAACTCACCGAGGCTGTCCCAGCGGAGGTAGTCCTCCTTGACCAGCTGCTGCACGTGCTTGGGCGCCGAGCCGCCGGCGCCGGTCTCGAAGAGGCCACCGCCGTTCATCAGCGGGACGATCGAGAGCATCTTGGCGCTGGTGCCGAGCTCGAGGATCGGGAACAGGTCGGTGTTGTAGTCGCGCAGCACGTTGCCGGTCACCGAGATGGTGTCCTCGCCGCGGCGGATCCGCTCGAGGGAGTACGTCGTCGCCTCGGCCGGCGCCATCACCTGGATGTCGAGCCCGTCGGTGTCGTGCTCCTTCAGGTATTCCGTCACGAGCGCGATGAGGTTGGCGTCGTGCGCTCGCGTCTCGTCGAGCCAGAAGATCGCCGGCGTCTCGCTGGCGCGGGCCCGGGTCACGGCGAGCTTGACCCAGTCGCGGATCGAGGCGTCCTTGGTCTGGCAGGCGCGCCAGATGTCACCGGCCTCGACGTCGTGCGACATCAGCACCTCGCCGGCGGCGTTGCGGACCTCGACCTTGCCGGCGGCGGGAACCTCGAAGGTCTTGTCGTGGGAGCCGTACTCCTCGGCCGCCTTCGCCATCAGACCGACATTGGGCACGGAGCCCATCGTGGACGGGTCGAGGGCACCGTTGGTCCGGCAGTCGTCGATCGCCGCCTGGTAGACGCCGGCGTAGGAGGAGTCCGGGATGACGGCGAGGGTGTCCTGCTGCTCGCCGTCGGCGTTCCACATCTGGCCCGACGTGCGGATCATCGCCGGCATCGAGGCGTCGATGATGACGTCGGACGGGACGTGCAGGTTGGTGATGCCGCGGTCGGAGTCGACCATCGCGAGCGACGGCCCGTCGGCCAGGCCCTTCTCGAAGGCGGCCTTGATCTGCGCACCGCCCTCGACCTTGTCGAGGCCCGACAGGATCGCGCCGAGGCCGTCGTTGGCGGACAGGCCGGCCGCGGCGAGCTGCTCGCCGTACTGGGCGAAGACGTCGGCGAAGTAGGCGCGCACGACGTGGCCGAAGATGATCGGGTCGGAGACCTTCATCATCGTGGCCTTGAGGTGGGCGGAGAACAGGACGCCGTCGGCCTTGGCCTTGGCCACCTGCTGCTCGAGGAACTCGTCGAGGTGGGCCGCGCTCATGAAGGTCGCGTCGACGACCTCGCCCTCGAGGACCTCCAGGCCCTCCTTGAGGACCGTCTCCTGGCCGTCGCTGCCGACGTGGACGATCGAGAGGGTGTCGTCGGACGGGAGGACCACGGACTTCTCGTTGCTGCGGAAGTCGTCGTGGCCCATCGTCGCGACGGACGTCCTGGACTCGCTGCTCCACGCGCCCATCGAGTGGGGGTGGGCCTTCGCGTAGTTCTTGACCGAGGCGGGCGCCCGGCGGTCGGAGTTGCCCTCGCGCAGCACCGGGTTGACCGCGGACCCCTTGACCTTGTCGTAGCGGGCGCGGGTCTCGCGCTCCTCGTCGGTCTGCGGGTTCTCCGGGTAGTCGGGCAGGTCGTAGCCCTGCGACTGCAGCTCGGCGATCGTCGCCTTGAGCTGCGGGATCGAGGCGGAGATGTTGGGGAGCTTGATGATGTTGGCCTCGGGCCGCGTCGCCAGCTCGCCGAGCTCGGCCAGCGCGTCGTCGAGGCGCTGCTCGTCGGTGAGGCGGTCGGGGAACTGGGCGATCACGCGGCCGGCCAGCGAGATGTCACGGGTCTCGACGTCCACACCGGCGGTCTTCGCGTAGGCGGCGATGATCGGCAGGAACGAGTACGTCGCGAGCAGCGGCGCCTCGTCGGTGTGGGTGTAGATGATCTTGGCCATGGGTACGACAGCTCCTGTAGATCGCGATCTCATCCGGGCATAACTCTTGACGTCAAGATACCTGACGCCGGTGACGGGTGGCGACTCGCCTACCCTCGCACCCCTCCTGTCACGCCGCTAGGCTTCGCGTGGCCTACGAGGGGTACGGCCACCTTGACTCTGGAGGGACTCGCGATGAGCGACACCGTCGAAGACACACCGACCACCGGGCAGAAGTTCACCGCAGAGGTTCTGGGCACCTTCGTGCTGGTCTTCTTCGGCTGCGGCGCTGCCGTCTACAGCGGTGGCGACCTCGTCGCGACGGCGCTGGCCTTCGGTCTCACCGTGCTGGTGATGGCCTACGCCGTGGGTCGCATCTCCGGCGGTCACTTCAACCCGGCCGTGACGCTGGGCGCCGTCCTGAGCGGGCGCCTGCCGTGGAGCCAGGTCGGCATCTACATGGCCGCGCAGCTGCTCGGCGCCCTGCTCGCCGGCGCCGTGCTCTTCGGGCTCGGCCACGGCTTCGAGGGCTTCGTCGCCGAGGGCAACATGGGCCAGAACTTCTTCGGCGACCAGGGGTCCGGCTTCGCCTGGTGGGCGGCCCTGCTGCTCGAGCTGCTGATGACCGCCGTCTTCGTGTGGGTCATCCTCTCCGTCACCGACGCGCGCAACGAGGTCAACGTCGCGCTCGGCCCGCTCGCGATCGGCCTGTCGCTCGCGATGTTCCACCTCCTCGCGATCCCGCTGACCGGCACCTCGGTGAACCCGGCCCGCTCGATCGGCGTCGGCGTCTTCGCCGGCACCGACGCGATCGTCCAGCTGTGGCTCTTCGTGCTCGCACCGTTCCTCGGCGCCGCGATCGCCGGACTCACCTACCCGGTCCTCTTCGGCCACGGCGCTGCGCCGGTGGCCGGCTCGGGCCTCAACTTCGGCGGCGGCCGGAAGGACCAGTTCGTGCCGGGCAACTACGAGGCGCAGTGGAACCAGGGCCAGCCGGCCAGCTGGGGACAGCCCGGGGCCGCGTGGGGCGCTCCCCCGCAGCAGGAGTGGGGCCAGCCGGATCCCTACCAGCAGCCGCAGCAGCAGCAGCCCGACCCGGCCTACGGCGCACCGCAGCAGCAGCCCGGCCAGTGGGGCCAGCCGGCCCCGCAGCAGCCGGCCCAGCCCGCTCAGCCGCAGCCCGGCCAGCCCGGCCAGTGGGGCGCGCCCCAGCAGCCCAATCAGCAGCCCGGTCAGCAGCCCGGCCAGCCCGGCCACTGGGGCAACCCCGACGGCGACGACGACGGCCGCACACAGGTGCGACGCCCCGACTGAGGCAGGGCTGAGGCAGGACTGAGGCAGGACTGAGGCCCGTCTGACCGGCTAGCCCTGGACCAGCTGGGCGGTCCAGCCGGCGTCGAGGTCCTCGAGCCCCACGAGGCCGACACCCTTCTCGTACACCGTGCGGGTCGTGGTGTCGGCCTCGTTGCGCAGCTGCACCAGCTCGCTGGACTGGTCGTCGATGGTCGCGCTCGCGCGCGGCAGCCCGGGGACGTCGTACGACAGCCAGCCGTCGCCGAGCCGCGGGTCGGCGGGCATCGCGAGCCCCGCCTCCGCACCGTCCTCACCCGCCCGCCAGGACGCGTCGTCGGTCTCCGAGCCGACCAGCCAGACGTTGCCGGCCTCGTCCTGGGCGTAGAGGCGGGTCGCGACGCTCGCCGTCCCGCCGCCGAGGTCCGTCGTGGTCTGCACGGCCGTGGCCTCCAGGCCCGCGACCGGCACCGTGCCGTCCTGCACCTCGACGTCGATGCGACCGCGCGTGCCGGCGTCCTCGGTGACGTCGTACGTCCAGCGCGTCCCCGGCGCGAGGGCGAGCCAGGGGTTGTCGACACCCTCGACGAAGTCGGCGGGCGCCGGCGTCGGCGTCGGGATCACGAGGCCGTTGATGCCCGGGGAGTCGTACGGCGCGGGCTGGCCGATGCCCGCGCACCCGGTGAGGCCGAGGGCGAGCCCGGCTGCCAGCGCAGCCGCCGTCCGCGGACGGCGTACGCCTCGGAGCCCCCTCGTCATGGGCGCCAGCATGCCAGCCGTAGACCAGAGGCCGGCGGCGGATCCGGCGCTGCTAGCGTCAGCCGGACAGACGTCCCGCCTCCCGCACACCTCACGAGGAGTACCACCGTGACCTCCGAACCCCTCAAGGTCGCCGTCACCGGCGCCGCCGGCCAGATCGGCTACAGCCTGCTCTTCCGCCTCGCCAGCGGCGCGCTGGCCGCGGACCGCCCGATCGAGCTGCGACTGCTCGAGATCGAGCCCGCCCTCAAGGCGCTCGAGGGCGTCGTCATGGAGCTCGACGACTGCGCGTTCCCGAACCTCGCCGGCGTCCAGATCGGCTCGGACGCGGAGAAGATATTCGACGGCGTCAACCTCGCCCTCCTCGTCGGCGCGCGTCCGCGCGGCCCCGGCATGGAGCGCGGCGACCTGCTCTCGGCCAACGGTGCGATCTTCACCGCGCAGGGCAAGGCCCTCAACGCGGTCGCGGCCGACGACGTGCGCATCGGTGTCACCGGCAACCCGGCCAACACCAACGCCCTCATCGCGATGACCAACGCGCCCGACATCCCGCGCGAGCGCTTCTCGGCGCTGACCCGCCTCGACCACAACCGCGCGATCAGCCAGCTCGCGGCCAAGACCGGCGCGCCCGTCACCGACATCACCAGGATGACGATCTGGGGCAACCACTCCGCCACCCAGTACCCCGACCTCTTCCACGCCGAGGTCAAGGGCCAGAACGCCGCCGAGCTCGTCGGCGACCAGACCTGGCTGGAGAACGACTTCATCCCGACCGTCGCCAAGCGCGGCGCCGCGATCATCGACGCCCGTGGCTCGTCCTCGGCCGCCTCGGCCGCGTCCGCCACGATCGACGCCGCCCGCGACTGGCTGTTCGGCTCGGCGAAGGACGACTGGGTGTCGATGGCTGTCGTCTCCAACGGCGAGTACGGCGTCCCCGAGGGCCTGATCTCCTCGTTCCCGGTCACCACCTCGGGCGGCGACTGGTCGATCGTCGAGGGCCTCGAGATCGACGACTTCTCCCGCGCCCGCATCGACGCCTCGACCGCCGAGCTCGCCGACGAGCGCACGGCTGTCACCGAGCTCGGCCTGATCTGAGCAACGACGAAGGGCCGGACCCRACGGGTCCGGCCCTTCGTGCTGTCTAGAAGCCGCCGGGCTGGTCGGGGATCGAGCCCGCGAGGAAGATCAGCGACCCGCCGAGCACGATGAGGATGGCCGCGTCGAGGACCTTGTGGCGTACGGCGAGCATGCCGGCGTCGCGTCGGCGCAGCACCAGCCGCACGGCGGCGGCGAAGATCAGCGCCCCGCCCATCAGCCGGACGCCGCTGCGCCACTCGTCGAGCGCCACGACGACCATCGCCACGGCGACGACGCCCAGGACGAGGAGGTAGAACGCGCCCCCGATCGTCGAGGGGTAGCGGCGCGGCTCGTCGGGGTCCTCCGGCGGTGGTTCCGCCGAGACCGGGGGGACCGAGTCGGGCGGCTCGGGAGGTTCGACCGGCGGGTCGGAGTGGTCGGGTTCGGCCATGTCAGGACCGGACGGACCTCTCGGCGATCTCGACGATGTTGGTCAGCAGCATCGCGCGGGTCATCGGCCCGACGCCCTTCGGGTTGGGCGAGACCCACCCCGCGACGTCCCACACGTCGGGGTGCACGTCGCCGGTCACCTTGCCGTCCACGCGCGAGACGCCGACGTCGAGCACGGCCGCGCCGGGCTTGACCATGTCGGCGGTGATGATGCCCGGCACGCCGGCGGCCGCCACGACGATGTCGGCGGTGCGGACGTGCGCGGCGAGGTCGCGGGTGCCGGTGTGGCACAGCGTGACGGTGGCGTTCTCGGAGCGACGGGTCAGCAGCAGGCCGAGCGGGCGGCCGACGGTGATCCCGCGGCCCACGACGACGACCTCGGCGCCGGCGATCTCGACGCCGTGACGGCGCAGCAGCTCGATGGAGCCGACCGGGGTGCAGGGCAGCGGTCCGGCCTCGCCGAGCACGAGCTTGCCGAGGTTGACCGGGTGCAACCCGTCGACGTCCTTGTCCGGGTCGACCCGCGAGAGCAGGGCGAACTCGTCCAGCCCGGTCGGCTGCTGGACGATGAAGCCGGTGCAGGCGTCGTCGGCGTTGAGCTCGTCGATGACGGCCTCCACCTCGGCCTGGGTGGCCGAGGTGGGCAGGTCGCGGCGGATCGAGGTGATGCCGATCTCCGCGCAGTCCTTGTGCTTGGCACCGACGTACCAGTGCGAGCCGGGGTCGTCACCCACGAGCACGGTGCCCAGGCCGGGGACGACGCCCCGCTCGCGCAGGGCGGCGACGCGCTCGGCGAGCTCGGCCTTGATGGTCCGCAGCGTGGCTGCTCCGTCGAGGGTCTGTGCGGTCACGCGGTCATCCTAGGGATCGGAGGTGGGGCTGGGGTGGCTGGTCAGGACGATCGGGTCTCGGTACGCGCCGTCGCGACCTCCTTCGTCGGTCGCGGGCGCACTCGACCTCTTCACTCGCGGAGTCGCTTCGCTCCTCCTAGTGAAAGAAGTGCCGCGCGCCGGTGAGGTACATCGTGACGCCGGCGGCCTCGCAGGCCGCGACGACCTCGGCGTCGCGCACCGAGCCGCCGGGCTGGACGATCGCCTTCACACCGGCGTCGATGAGGATCTGCGGGCCGTCGGCGAAGGGGAAGAACGCGTCGGAGGCGGCGACCGCGGACGAGGCCCGCTCCCCCGCCCGCTCGACGGCGAGGCGGCAGGAGTCGACGCGGTTGACCTGGCCCATGCCGACGCCGACGGAGGCGCGGCCGGCGGCGAGCAGGATCGCGTTCGACTTCACGGCGCGGCAGGCGCGCCACGCGAACGCCAGGTCGGCCAGCACCTCGTCGGAGGCGGCCTCCCCGGTCGCGAGGGTCCAGGTGGAGGGGTCGTCGCCCTCGGCGGAGATGACGTCGCGCTGCTGCAGCAGCAGCCCGCCGGAGATCGACCGCACCTCGGCGCCACCGCGGGCGAGCGGCGGGCACTCGAGGATGCGGATGTTCTTCTTGGCCTGCAGGACCTCGATCGCACCGTCCTCGTAGCCCGGTGCGACGACGACCTCGGTGAAGATCTCGGCCACCTGCTCGGCCATCGCGACGGAGACCGGGACGTTGGTGGCGATGACGCCGCCGAAGGCGCTGACCGGATCGCACTCGTGGGCCTTGCGGTGCGCGTCGGCCACGTCGTCGCCGACGGCGATGCCGCACGGGTTGGCGTGCTTGATGATCGCCACGGCCGGCTCGTCGAAGTCGTACGCCGCCCGGCGGGCCGCGTCGGCGTCGACGTAGTTGTTGTAGGACATCTCCTTGCCGTGGTGCTGCCTCGCCTGGGCGAGACCGGGACCCTCGGGCAGGTAGCCGTTGCTGTAGAGGGCGGCGGACTGGTGCGGGTTCTCGCCGTAGCGCAGCACCGCCTCCTTGTTCCACGTGGCGCCCATCCACGCCGGGAAGCCGGACCCCTCGCTGCTGTCGGTGAGCACGTTGCCCATCCACGATGCGACGTGGACGTCGTAGGTCGCGGTGTGCACGAACGCCTCGGCGGCGAGGCGCTGCCGCTCGGCGAGCGTGAACCCGCCGGCGGTGACGGCGGCCAGCACCGCGTCGTACGTCGCGGGCGAGGTGACGATGGCGACGCTCGGGTGGTTCTTGGCCGCGGCGCGCACCATCGAGGGCCCGCCGATGTCGATCTGCTCGACGCACTCGTCGGGACCGGCACCCGAGGCGACGGTCTGGGTGAAGGGGTAGAGGTTGCTCACCACGAGGTCGAACGGCTCGACGCCGAGCTCCTCGAGCTGCGCCACGTGGGACTCGAGGCGGCGGTCGGCCAGGATCCCGGCGTGCACGCGCGGGTGCAGCGTCTTGACGCGGCCGTCGAGGCACTCGGGGAACCCGGTGAGGTCCTCCACCTTGGTGACGGGCAGGTCGAGCGACTCGATGAGCGCGGCGGACCCGCCGGTGGAGACGAGCTCGACGCCGGCCGCGTGCAGGCCGCGGACCAGGTCGTCGAGACCGGCCTTGTCGTAGACGGAGACGAGCGCGCGCTTGATGGCGATCTGGTCGGGGGTGCGGTCAGCAGAGGTCGGGGACACGGGACTCCTCGGTTGCGAACGAGTGCGAGGGCACCCAGGCGTTCGATGCTCTCGCGCGTCACTCCCTGGTGGTGGCCCACCTGCGCCAGTCGTGTGGCGCCAGACTACCGAGCAGCGGCGCCGATGCGAACCCGGCGGCCCTCCACCGCGATCCCCTCGCGGGCGATGCGACCCACGGCGTCGACCAGCATCGCGCGCTCGGCGGTCTTGATCCGCTCGTGCAGCGACGCGACGTCGTCGTCCTCGGCGACCACCACGGGCACCTGCGCCACGATCGGTCCGGTGTCGACGCCCGCGTCCACCACGAACAGGGTCGCGCCGGTGACCTTGACGCCGTGCTCGAGGGCGTCGCGCGGGCCGTGCATCCCGGGGAACGCCGGGCACAGCGCCGGGTGGGTGTTGAGGGTGAGGAACCGGTCGAGGAACTCGGTCGACAGCAGCTTCATGAAGCCCGCCGAGACCACGAGGTCGGGCTCGAAGCGCTCCACGACCGTCGCCAGCGAGGCGTCCCAGCCCTCACGGGTCTCGAAGTCCGACACCTGGCGCACGAAGGTCGGGATCCCGGCGCGCTCGGCGCGGGCGAGGCCCTCGATGTCCTCGCGGTCGGCGCCGACCGCGACGACCCGGGCGCCGTACGACGGATCGGCGCACGCGTCGAGCAGGGCCTGCAGGTTGGTGCCGGATCCCGAGACGAGGACGACGAGGCGGGTGGGCTGGTGCACGCGCGGAAGTCTAGGGCGTGGTCTAGGCGCGATGGGACGGAGCGCCTGCGTGCGTCCGCTCGCGGAGGAGACGGCCGACGACCAGCGCCGCGATCGCCGTGGTCACCGGGACCGCGGCGATGATCCCGAGCCCGCCGACGAGCCCGCGGACCACCTCCTGCGCGACCACCTCCTGGCTGACCGCGACCCCGAAGGGCAGCGACAGCGCGGAGAAGACCAACATCAGCGGCAGCGTGGCGCCGACGTAGGCCAGCACGAGGGTGTTGACGGTGGACGCGGCGTGCGAGCGCCCGATGCGCATCGCGCGGGTGAAGAGCGAGCGCGTGGTGGCGTCGGGGTCGACGTCGGCGAGCTCCCACACCGCCCACGTCTGGGTGACGGTGACGTCGTCGAGGACGCCGAGGGCACCGATGACGAGGCCGGCGAGCAGCAGGCCGCGGAGGTCGACCTGGGCGGCGATGCCGGAGATGTACTGGCTGCCTTCGTCGACGAGCCCGGTGAAGTGGCCGACCTCGGTGAACACCCACCCGACGCCGCCGATCACCACGAGCGACACCAGGGTCCCGAGCATCGCGACCGTCGTGCGGACGGTGAAGCCGTGCGAGAGGTAGAGCGTGACCAGCATGATCGAGGCCGCGGTCGTGACCGCGACGAGGAGCGGCGAGGCGCCCTCCATGATCGCGGGGAGCGTGAACCCCGCGATGAGGATCAGGGAGTACGCCAGGCTGGCGAGGGCACCGATGCCACGCCAGCGCGACAGCGCGAGGACGGCCACCGCGAACAGGATCAGCAGCACGAGCAGGGGTGGGCCGCGGTCGAAGTCCTGGAAGGCGTACTGCTCGCCGTCGGGCGCCTGCTCGGTGAACGACACGATGATGCGGTCCCCCGCCACCACCTCGGGCGCCTGCGACCCGTAGGGCAGCAGCGCCTCCGCCTCGCCGGGGGCGCCCGGACCGCTGAGCAGCTCGACCTGGGCGAGCTGGCAGCCCTCGACCTGCTGGCGGCACGGCCCGACCGACTGCACCTCGGCGGTGCCGCGCTCGACGTCGACCCCCGGACCGCTGACCTCCAGGTCGCCGTCGGGCCAGAGCGTGACGAGCCCGACCAGCGTCGCCAGCACGAGCGGCGCCACCAGCGCCGCCATCAGCACCCTGATCTGCCGCGGCGCGGGCCCGAGGGACGGGCGCTCGCCGTGGCTGTGTCCAGCCCCCACCGATCAGTCCTCGGCGGGCGAGTCGGGACCGGGGCCCTCCTCGGGCGCGACGGACCGGGCCGCGCGCCACGCGAACCAGGCCAGCACGGATGCGCCGAGGAGCGCACCGATGCCGCACGCGGTGACCGAGTGGACCAGGACGTCACGGGTGAAGGGACCCACGAACCGCATGCGGCCAGGACCGGCGGCACCACCCGACAGCGAGGCGAGGAGCGCGAACCCGACGCCGGCCGCCAGCCCGCCGCCGCACCCGGCGAGGGCGATCCGGTCCCAGGTCAGGGGTCGGCCGCGGAGCACGCGGTGCGCCGAGAGGGCAGCGACCAGCGGCGGGAGGACCATGAGGGCGCCCATCCAGCCGGGAGGTGTGCCGACCGCCGGCAGCGCTGCGAACAGCGGGACGACCGGCAGCGGGCCGAGCACGACCGCGCCCGGCGACACGAGGGTCGCGCCACCGACGGCGAACCCGGGCCCGAGGAGCCACGACCCGGCGAACAGGGCGGCGTTGGGGGCGTAGGCGGCGTTGACGAGGGCGTAGAGACCGGCCTCCGACGGGCTGAGGTGCAGCCGCGAGGTCATCGTCGCGGCCTCGCCGAAGGAGGCGACGAAGGAGACGAGGAAGATCAGGGCGGAGACGGCCAGCAACCGCGCGAGCACGGAGCCGGCGACCGCGGCGCCCGCCCGGACGGAGGCCGGGAGGAAGGCCGCCCAGATCGCCGCGCGGCCCGAACCGACCGCGATGGCCGGCGCGGCGACGAACGCCGTCAGGAGCACGGTCCAGCCGAGCACCCGCGGCAACGAGGGGTCGGCCGTGCTGCCGGCGGCGAGGGTCGCGACGACCACGGCCACGACGGCGTAGGCCGCGAAGAACAGGGCGACTGCGGTGGGCACGGTGAAGTCGCGCTCGCCGTCGGAGATCCGGTCGGCGTCGGGGCCGTGACCGGAGACCGAGTCACCGACGCGGTGCCCGAGCCGCCACATCGACCACGCTGCGACGGCCGTGACGCCGAGCGGGACGATCGTGACCCGTGCGCCCATGACGGTGACGCCGGAGCCGTGACCGGCCAGCCAGGCGAGGGCGCCCACGCGCATGCCGTCGCGGGGCACGCCGTGGACGCCGGCGTCGGAGGCGAACCAGCCGATGACCCCGATCGCCAGCAGCACGACGAGGGGGCCCAGCGCCGCGAGCGCGCCGCCGAGGGTCGCGATCAGCACCAGCGGACGCGGCCGGGGAGCCTCGGTCCGCGCATGGTCGGGTCGGGTCAGGAGCGACGTCATGGCCGCCCCATCATCACCCGACCCCCGGGGCAGATCGCGCTCCCACGCCGCCCGTCCCCACCGCGTCGACCCGGGGCAGGGATGTGCGCCGCAACGCCCCCTCCCGTACCGTGGAGCGGTCATGAGGAGCCCCGAGACCTTCGACGCCTACTACGTCGAGACCCGCACCCGTCTCCTGCACGAGGCGTACGCCCTCACCGGCGACGCGCCGGCCTCCCGGGCCGCCGTCCGCGACGCCTTCGTGGTCGCCTGGCACCGCTGGCGCAAGGTCGGGCAGCTCGAGGACCGCGACGGCTACGTCCGCCCGCTGGCCCTCGGTCGCGCCCGCCGGCGGCACACCGCCCGCATCTGGCACCGCGACAAGTCGCTCGACCCCGAGGTGCGCAGCACCCTCGACGCACTCTCCAAGCTCACCGCGCGGCAGCGCGAGCTGCTCGTCCTCAACGGCATCTCCGCGCTCTCCCTCGGCGAGGTGGCCCGCACCGTCGGCCTCCCCCGCGCCGACGCCGAGCGTGAGCTCCAGACCGCGAGCTCGCAGTTCTCGCTGCATAGGGACGCCCAGACCACCGACATCCCGCGGCTGCTCCACGCCCTCAACGGCCCGCTCGAGGACATCCGCTGGCCCCGCGCCACGGTCATCCGTCGCGCTGGCGCCGCGCGACGTCGCACGCACACCGTGATCGGGGCCGGCCTCGCCACCGCCGCGCTGCTGGCCTCCGGCTCCCTGGTCGCCACCGGCGCCGGCGCCGAGCCCACGAGCCTGCGGGAGGAGAAGGCCACGCCCGGCGTCACGGTGCACGCACCCGTCGACGACGACGCAGGCGCCGAGATGATCAGCGCCGACTCGCTGCTCTCCCAGGACCAGCTCACGCGCTACGGGTCCGGGCTCGACTGGACCGAGACCGCGACCACCGACAACCTCGACGGCGACGGCCTGCTGGCGCCGTGCCAGCGCGAGCGGTTCGCGGACCCCGACGGCGTCACCGCCCTCGCCCGCACCTGGGAGGGCACCGAGACCCGCGTCGAGCGGAAGAAGGTCGGCAAGGGCGACGGACAGCGCACCCGCAAGCGGGACGTGACCGACGTGCGGGCGACCGCCGTCCAGATGGTCGAGATGTCGCGCAACGAGCGTCAGGCGGCGCAGGGCTTCGAGACCGCGTCGCTGTGGTTCGCCGGATGCATCGACCCGCGCACCCAGCTCATGGGCACCCGCACCGTGAAGCGCGTCGGCGACGAGGCACGCGTCTTCCGGCTGCGGTCCTGGGGCAAGCAGCCGGCCACCCTCACCGTCGGCACGGCCCGCACCGGCAGCCTCGTGGTCACCCAGGTCGTGCGCAGCCGCGGCCGGGCCGTCCCCGACAAGGCGGTGCTGACCGGGCTCTCCGCCGCCGTCAACGGCGTGTGCGGGTCCGAGGGCGCCGGCGCGTGCGCTGGCCGCGCGCGGGACAACGCCACCCCGCCGCTCGGGATCGGTACGCCGCCGGGCCTGCTCTCGGTGGTCGACCTGCCGCCGGTCGCCGCCGTCCGCGGCCCCTGGGTCGGCACGGAGCCCGAGCGGGCGCGCAACAACTACGCCGCCACCCGCTGCGACCGGACCACGTTCCAGGGCAAGGGCATCAGCAAGGCGTTGACCCGCACCTTCCTCTTCCCCGAGACGGCGAACGCCAACCAGCTCGGCCTCACCCAGACCGTCGGGGCGATGAAGCCAGGCCGGGCCGGCACCTTCGTCGACCAGGTCCGCGACCGCATCCGCCAGTGCGGGCAGGCCAACCTCGGCACCAACGTGACCCAGCTGGCCTCGTCGTCCTCGAAGTCCGGCGACCTGAGCGTGTGGGCGCTGACGTTCGAGATCAACGACAGCCAGTCGTTCCCGTTCCTGATGGCGATCGTGCGCGACGGCGGTGCCGTCTCCCAGCTCGGTTTCGCCCCCGACCGCACCATGACGATGTCGCGCGACGACTTCGTCGCCCTCGCCCGGCGCGTGGCGGAGCGGCTCGGACCGCTCGATCCCTCGAGCTGAGCCCCGAGTCCGGGGCTGACGCAACCTTTTCGCCCTTTCGGGTGTCTCACCGGTCATGAGGCACCGCGCACGGCTCGTCACCGCCGCGCTGGCCTGCACCCTCGCGCTCGCCGCCGGGTGCGGGGACCAGTCGGCGGGCGGACCGACGACAGGTGGCTCCTCGGACGGCTCCGTCGCGTCGGCGAGCGACGGGACGAACCCGGGCACCGCGATCCCCGACGACTTCCCGCTGTCCTCGGGCATGGGCGGTCCCGCCGACACCGTCCCGACCTCCCGGAGCGGCACCGGCCTGCGTGACCTCGAGCTGTGCGGCACTTCCCCGCTGCGCGGACTGGGCACCCGTGACCGGATGGTGGCCGACAACAGCGGCGGCGAGTCCGCCGACACCCGCGAGCTGCTGGTCCTCGGGGCTCCCGACGACGCGCGCCGCCTCGCCGCCCGCCTGGCCGGCCTCGTCGCGGACTGCGCCGAGCCCGACGCCAGCCGCGACATGGAGACCCGCACCGAGCTGCTGGCGTCGCCGTTCGGTCCCGGGCCGGCCACCACGCTGCTGCAGACCTACAGCTTCGACGGTGAGCCCGGCACAGGAGCGACCATCGTGCACGTGGTGCCCGTCGGAGCCGCGCTCCTCGTCACGTCGACGTACGGGCGGTGGACCCGCGAGCGCGCCCGCGACGCCGTCGACGCGACCGTCGCGCCGCTGCGGAGCACGGTCGACGCACTGGCGATGTTCGGGGAGCTCCCGTCGGCCACGCCGGTCCCGACCGAGGCACCGACCGAGACGCCGAGCACGACTCCGACCGAGCCCCCCTCCGAGTCCCCCACCACGCCGTCACCATCCGCTCCCCCGTCCTCCCCGCCTTCACCCGCGCCATCGGCGCCGCCGTCGTCGACTCCGACGACCGACCCGACCGGGACACCCGAGACCCCTGAGCCCACCGAGGCCCCCGAGCCCACCGAGATCCCGGCGGACTTCCCGCTCGACGTCGGCCTGCCCGAGGACGGCGGCGACAACGCCGTCACGTCACCCACGGACGACGTGGGCATGGACCCGGTCGAGATGTGCGGCCGCGACGTCTGGCCTGCCGCCGACGCGGCGAGCACCCGCCACCTCCACTCCTTCGTGCTCGGCCCGGAGTACTACGACGGGCGCGAGCTCGTCGTCCACGCCGACGCCGGCGCGGCAGTGGAGGCCATGACGGAGGTCCGTAGGGCCGCCCGCGACTGCCGGCGCTCCGGCAACCAGGTGTGGACCGTCCTGCCCCGCGACACCGGCTACGACACGGTGACGATGGGCCTGACGTACGCCGACGGGCTCGGCAGCTCGGTCTTCCAGGTGACCCGCGTCGGTTCGGCACGACTGATGGTCCAGACGTACGGTGAGGGCTCGCTCGCGTCACTGGACCGACAGGCCGACGAGGTCACGGGGACCACCAACCAGATCGTCCAGTCGATGTGCGCGTTCACGAAAACGGGGTGCTAGAACCATGTCCATTCCATCGACGCTGGCCAGCTCGGCCTGCCCGACCCTGCCGTCCCCGCGACGGCTGACCGCCGTCGCGCCGGTGCGCCTGCTGGGCGCCCACGTCGTGTGGCGTCTGCTGTGGGAGGCCCACCCCCCGACCCGCCACGACCGGCACGCGAAATCCACGACGGCCCCGCAGGTGGACCTGCGAGGCCGTCTGGAAAGTGCTCTGGACCAGAGCGCCTGAGGACTAGATCTCCTTCAGGACGGCCCGCATCAGCTCAGCGGTCTCCGACGGCGTCTTGCCGACCTTGACCCCGGCGGCCTCGAGGGCCTCCTTCTTCGCCTGGGCGGTGCCCGAGGAGCCCGACACGATGGCGCCGGCGTGGCCCATGGTCTTGCCCTCGGGAGCGGTGAAGCCGGCGACGTAGCCGACGACCGGCTTGGTCACGTGCTCCTTGATGTAGGCCGCGGCCCGCTCCTCGGCGTCTCCGCCGATCTCGCCGATCATCACGATCGCCTTGGTCTCCGGGTCGTTCTCGAAGGCCTCGAGCGCGTCGATGTGGGTGGTGCCGATGATCGGGTCACCGCCGATGCCGATCGCGGTGGTGAAGCCGTAGTCCTTCAGCTCGTACATCATCTGGTAGGTCAGCGTGCCCGACTTCGACACGAGGCCGATGGGGCCCTTGCCCGCGATGGTGTGCGGGGTGATGCCGGCCAGCGACTCCTCCGGCGTGATGATGCCGGGGCAGTTGGGGCCGATCATCCGGGTGGACTTGCCCTCGAGGTACTGCACGATCTCGGCGGTGTCGAGGACGGGGACGCCCTCGGTGATCACGACGAGGAGCGGGATCTCGGCGTCGATGGCCTCGATCGCGGCGTCCTTGGTGAACGCGGGCGGGACGAAGGCGACGGACACGTTGGCGCCGGTCTCCTTCATGGCCTCCTCGACGGTGCCGAAGACGGGGAGCTCCTTGCCGCCCAGCTCGACCTTCGTGCCGGCCTTGCGGGCGTTGACGCCGCCGACGATGTTGGCGCCCGACTCGACCATGAGGGTGGTGTGCTTGGCACCCATGCCGCCCGTCATGCCCTGGACGATGATCTTGGAGTCCTTGTTGAGGTAGATGCTCATCTGTTCAGTTCTCTCTCTCAGGCCTGGTGGGCGAGCTCGGCGGCCTTGTCGGCCGCGCCGTCCATCGTGTCGACCTGGGTGACCAGCGGGTGGTTGAGCTCGTCGAGGATGCGACGACCCTCCTCGACGTTGTTGCCGTCGAGGCGGACGACGAGGGGCTTGGAGGCCTCGTCGCCGAGGATCTCCAGCGCACCCTTGATGCCGTTGGCGACCTCGTCGCAGGCGGTGATGCCACCGAAGACGTTGACGAAGACGCTCTTGACCTGCTCGTCGTTGAGGATCACGTCGAGGCCGTCGGCCATCACCTGGGCGTTGGCGCCGCCGCCGATGTCGAGGAAGTTGGCGGGCTTCACGCCGCCGTGCGCCTCACCGGCGTACGCGACGACGTCGAGGGTGCTCATCACGAGACCCGCGCCGTTGCCGATGATGCCGACCTGGCCGTCGAGCTTGACGTAGTTGAGGCCCTTGTCCTTGGCCTTCGCCTCGAGCGGGTCGGCCTCCTCGCGGATCTCGAACTGCTCGTGGTCGGGGTGGCGGACCTCGGAGGCGTTGTCGTCGAGCGACACCTTGCCGTCGAGCGCCTCGAGCTTGTCGCCCTCCAGGCGCGCGAGCGGGTTGACCTCGACGAGGGTGGCGTCCTCCTCGACGTAGACCTTCCACAGCTTCTGGACCATCTCGATGGCCTGGTCGCGCAGCGCGGCGGGGAACTTGGCCTCGTCGACGATCGCGGCAGCCTTCTCCGGCGTCACGCCCTCGAGGGCGTCGATGCGGATCTGCTTGACGGCGTCGGGGTTGGTCTTGGCGACCTCCTCGATCTCCACGCCGCCCTCGACCGATGCGATGCACAGGTGCGAGCGGTTGGATCGGTCGAGCAGGAAGGAGAAGTAGTACTCCTCCACCGGCGGCGTCGCCGGCGTCACCAGGACGCGGTTGACGCGCAGGCCCTTGATCTCCATGCCGATGATGTCGCGGGCGTAGGACTCGGCCTCGTCAGCGGTCCTGGCGATCTTCACGCCGCCGGCCTTGCCACGGCCGCCGGCCTTGACCTGGGCCTTGACGACGGTCACGCCGCCCATCTCCTCGGCGGCGGCTCGCGCGGCCTCCGGGGTCTCGGCGACGACACCCAGGGTGGTCGCTACTCCATGCTTGGCGAAAAGCTCCTTCGCCTGAAACTCCATCAGGTCCACGAGAGTGACCATTCCTTTTCGTCTGCGAACAGTGCGGGGGAAATCCCTCTCGGCACCCTAGACCTCCGAGCGGGGTCGGGCGAGATCGGGTGAGCGTGGTGGTGCTCACTCCCGGGCTAGGTTGAGGAGCATGCCCACCCCCCAGCGAGGCCCGAACCGGGGCGCGACCTCAGCGGTGATGTGGTTCCGTCGCGACCTGCGGGTGCGCGACAACCCGGCCCTCCTCGCCGCGCTCGAGGAGGGGTCGACGACCGCGCTCTTCGTCGTCGACCCGGCCATCTGGGCCACGGCGGGCCCGGCGCGCAGGGCATGGCTGGCCGCCAACGTGCTCGCGCTCGCCGACCGCATCCCGCTGACCATCCGCCACGGTGACCCCCGCGAGGTCGTGACGCAGGTGGCCGACGGGCGGCGGGTGCACGTCGCCGCCGAGACGACGCCGTACGGCCGGCGCCGCGACACGGCCGTGGCCGAGCAGGTCGAGCTCGTCGCGACCGGGTCGCCGTACGCCGTGGGGCCGGGACTGGTCCGCAACGGCAGCGGCGGGCCCTACCAGGTGTTCAGCGCATTCGCCCGCGCCTGGCGCGAGCACGGCTGGTCCGAGCCCGCCCACACGCCGCGCTCCCCCGACCTCGAGCCGGCCGACTCCGACCAGGCAGCACTGGACCTGATGGAGGAGGCGGTGGCCCGGGCGCCGTTCGAGCTGCCCGGCGCCGGCGAGGACGCCGCCTGGCGACGCTGGAGGTCCTTCCGCGACGACGGCCTGCGCGACTACGGGGACGAGCGCAACCGCCCCGACCACGACGGCACCTCGCGGCTCTCGCCCTACCTCCACCTCGGGGTGCTCCACCCGCGCTCGCTCCTCGCCGAGGTCCCCCACACATCGACGTACGCCACCGAGCTGGCGTGGCGCGACTTCTACGCCGACGTGCTGTGGCACGAGCCGTCCTCGGCGTGGTCGGACCTCAAGCCCGCGCTGGAGGGGATGACGTACGACGACCCCGACGACGCGATCGAGGCGTGGCGCACCGGCACCACCGGCTACCCGATCGTGGACGCCGGGATGCGCCAGCTGATGCACACCGGGTGGATGCACAACCGGGTGCGCATGATCACCGCCTCCTTCCTCACCAAGGACCTGCACGTGTGGTGGCCGGTCGGGGCGCGGCACTTCCTCGACCTGCTGATCGACGGCGACGTGGCCTCCAACAACCACGGGTGGCAATGGGTGGCCGGCACCGGGACCGACGCGTCGCCCTACTTCCGCGTGTTCAACCCCGTGACGCAGGGGCTCAAGTTCGACCCGCAGGGCGACTACGTACGCCGCTGGGTGCCCGAGCTGGAGCACCTGCCGGGCAAGGCGGCCCACGAGCCGTGGAAGTCCGACGTGGGCTACGAGAAGGACTACCCCCTGCGCATCGTCGACCACGCCGACGAGCGCCGAGAGGCGCTCGAGCGCTACCAGGCGGCGCGCGGCTGAGGGCTGCGTCACCTCGCAGCGTCCGTTTATCGGCCGCCCAGCGGGGTACATGAACTTATTTGGTCGAGGGTTGCACTTTCCCGTGATCCTTCCGTTACAGTCGTGCGCGGTCTAGCCGACCCGACCCCCCTGACGACCCGGCAGATTGGTAACTCCTCCATGGGCAACCACCGAGCGGAGCGCGCTCCCCAGCGACGCACCTCGGCAACGCCTGCACCCATGAGCGGCAAGCGACGTGCCTCCACGCCGCCTCGACGCTCCGTGGTCCGGCTCCCGTCCCTGCCCCTCGTCGCCGGTGTCGCCGTGCTGGCGGTCTCCG
Organism: Nocardioides sp. P4_G10; assembly: GCF_056401175.1. Lineage (NCBI taxonomy): Bacteria > Bacillati > Actinomycetota > Actinomycetes > Propionibacteriales > Nocardioidaceae > Nocardioides > Nocardioides sp. P4_G10. The sequence goes on from NZ_JBFUJV010000006.1 coordinate 90,779, forward strand.
CCGGCGCTGCCCTCAGCGGGTCCGGCTCGGGCGTCACCACGCTGACCTCGACGGGTTCCGCGGTCGAGGCCACGCAGGCCATCGGCTCGGTCGCCGGCCAGGCGATCTCCCGCCGCGGCGTCGTCGTGAGCCGCGACCACACCCGCGACTCGGGCAACGAGGAGACCGACCCCGAGCTCGTCGCGCTCGCCGAGAAGCAGATGGCCGAGCGGGCCGCCAAGCTCCAGGAGATGCGCAACGCCGCGGAGAAGCAGGCGGCGAAGATCAAGGAGAACAAGTGGGTTCTCCCCCTCGCGCACTACGGCATCACCGCCACCTTCGGCCAGTACGGCCTCTGGGCCAGCTACCACACCGGCCTCGACTTCAACGGTGACTCCGGTGACCCGATCCTGGCGATCGCCAACGGCACCGTCACCGAGACCGGCTACGACGGGGCCTACGGCAACAAGACCGTCGTCACCCTCGATGACGGCACCGAGATCTGGTACTGCCACCAGACCGCGATCTACGTCTCCGTCGGCGACCGCGTCAACGGCGGCGAGAACATCGGCACCGTCGGCGCCACCGGCAACGTCACCGGCTCCCACCTCCACCTCGAGGTGCGCCCCGGCGGCGGCGGCCCGGTCGACCCCTTCCAGGCGTTCGTCGAGCACGGCATCGTCCCCTGACCGACGCGCGGAGCGCGTCGGCAGTCAGGGGAGATCGAGTAGCGCCCGCGACCGAGCTTGCGAGGTCGCGACGGCGCGTATCGAGATCTCGTTGATCAGTGCGGGTAACCACCTGAGTCGCTCGACGCGCGGCTGAGGAACGAAACCGCGGCGAGCGCGACGCCCAGCGGTGCGTCGTACGCCGACATGCGCGCCAGCGGTGCCTGAGCCACATCTCGGCGCCCTGGAACGTGGCTGACTCACCGCCAGGTGCGGCGTACCAGCCTCAGAGCTTCTCGACCGGCGCGTAGCGGAGGAGGAGGCGCTTGACGCCCTCGGAGCCGAAGTCGATGGAGGCCACGGACTTCTCGGCCGCGCCCTCGACGGCGACGACGGTGCCCAGGCCGAAGGAGTCGTGGGCCACCCGGTCGCCCGGGGAGAGGCTTGGGATCTCGCGGGCGGGCTTGGCCTTGGAGGCGGCGTCGGCGCGGAGGGCGGCGGAGCTGAAGTTGCGGCGGCCGGCGTCGGTGGGGACGCCGAGGCGCGTGGAGCCGCCGCTGAGGTCGCTGCGGCCCCAGCGGGTCTGCTCGGCGGCAGTGCGGCGCCAGTCGACGAGGTCGACCGGGAGCTCGTCGAGGAAGCGGCTGGCAGGGTTGTGGCTGGGCGCGCCCCACGCGGAGCGGACGAGGGCCCGGGAGATGTAGAGGCGGCTCTGCGCACGGGTGAGGCCGACGTAGGCGAGGCGGCGCTCCTCCTCGAGCTCGGGCTGGTCGCCGAGCGAGCGCTGGTGGGGGAAGACGCCGTCCTCCAGGCCGGTGAGGAAGACGACCGGGAACTCGAGGCCCTTCGCCGTGTGGAGCGTCATCAACGTGACGACCCCGGTGTCGTCGCCGTCGGGCGAGTCGGGGATCTGGTCGGCGTCGGCGACCAGGGCGACCCGCTCGAGGAAGTCGCCGAGACCGACGGCGACCGTGCCGGCCTCGACCTCCGCCGGGTCGGCGCTCGGCCCCGGTTGCGGGTCCTCGGCGAACTCGCGGGCGACCGCGACGAGCTCGGCGAGGTTCTCCACGCGGGTGCCGTCCTGCGGGTCGTCGCTCGCCTCGAGCTCGGTGAGGTAGCCCGAGCGCTCGAGCACGGACTCGAGGATGACGTCGGGGCGCTCGTCGGCCTCGACCATCGACTGCAGCTCCTGGATGATCGCGACGAACGCCTCGATGTTCTTCAGGCTGCGGGTGGCCAGGCCCGGGGCGTCTGCCGCCCGCGTCAGCGCCTCCCAGAAGGTGATCCGGTCGCGGTCCGCGAGGGCGGCGATGCAGGCCTCGGCCCGCTCGCCGATGCCGCGCTTGGGGGTGTTGAGCACCCGACGCAGTGAGATCTCGTCGGCGGTGTTGACCAGCATCCGGAGGTAGGCCAGCGCGTCGCGGACCTCCTTGCGCTCGTAGAAGCGCACCCCGCCGACGACCTTGTAGGGCTGGCCGGTGCGGATGAACACCTCCTCGAAGACGCGTGACTGGGCGTTGGTGCGGTAGAAGACGGCGACGTCGGCAGGGCGTACGCCGGCGTCGTCGGTGAGCTTGTCGATCTCCTCGCTGACGAACCGGGCCTCGTCGTGCTCGTCGTCGGAGACGTAGCCGACGATCCGCTCGCCCGCCCCTGCGTCGGTCCACAGCCGCTTCGGCTTGCGGCCGCGGTTGTTGCCGATGACCGAGTTCGCGGCGGACAGGATGGTCTGCGTCGAGCGGTAGTTCTGCTCCAGCAGGATCGTGGTGGCGTCGGGGAAGTCCTGCTCGAAGTCCATGATGTTGCGGATGTCGGCGCCCCGGAAGGCGTAGATCGACTGGTCGGCGTCACCGACCACCATCAGCTCGCTCGGCTCGACACGCTCCGCTGCCTCCGCGCCCTGTTCTTCCAGCGCAGTGTCGATCTCGAAGGACTGGCCGCACAGCTGCTGGATCAGGCTGTACTGCGCGTGGTTGGTGTCCTGGTATTCATCGACGAGCACGTGGCGGAACCGGCGGCGGTAGTTCTCCCGCACGTCGGGGAAGGCCTGCAGCAGGTGGACGGTGGTCATGATCAGGTCGTCGAAGTCGAGGGCGTTGGCCTCGCGCAGCCGGCGCTGGTAGTTGCTGAACGCCTTGGCGTAGGCCTCCTCGAAGGAGTTGCGCGCCTCCTTGGCGGCGTCCTCCGCGTCGCGCAGCTCGTTCTTCTGGTCCGAGACCCAGTGGAGCACCGCATTGGGCTGGTACTTCTTCGGGTCGAGCTCGAGGTCGCGCAGCACCAACGTCATCAGCCGCTTGGAGTCGGCCGCGTCGTAGATCGAGAAGTTGGACTTGAAGCCCACCCGGTCGATCTCCTTGCGGAGGATCCGGACGCAGGCGGAGTGGAAGGTCGAGACCCACATGATCCGGGCCCGCTTGCCGACGAGGGCCTCGACGCGCTCCTTCATCTCGGCCGCGGCCTTGTTGGTGAAGGTGATCGCCAGGATCGAGCCCGGGTGCGCCTTGCGCTCGTTGATCAGCCAGGCGATGCGACGCGTCAGGACCCGGGTCTTGCCCGAGCCCGCGCCGGCGACCACGAGCAGCGGGGCACCGGCGTGCGTCACAGCGGCCCGCTGGGGCTCGTTGAGCCCGTCGAGGAGCGGGTGGTCGCGGTGCTCGAAGAGGGCCTGGTCGGCCGGTGCGTCAATGGGGCTCATGTCGCCCCCAGCCTATGCGCCGGGTGCGACAGACCGGTCAGCCCCGGTCAGCCCCGGTGGGGGCCCGGTCGGCGTCGGTCAGGCGTGCACGGGCGACCAGAAGACCGCCACCGCGATGTTGGCGATCGTCAGCGCGAGCAGGCCGAGGTAGAGGCCCTGCGGGATGCTCGGCTTGCGCATGTTGACCATCACGAGCACCAGGATCACCAGGCCGATGGCGAACTTCACGCCGATCTTGGCGTGGTCGGGCGAGCCGAGGTTCTCGAGCACGCCGACGAGCAGCAGGCCGGCGACGAAGGCCGTCCCGGCGCCGTCGCGCATCAGCGGGTTCACGCTCTTCGTGTCGTCGCGCACCTGCACGAGGAGGCCTCCGAGGAGGGCGGCGTAACCGAGGATGTGGACGAAGAGCAGCACCAGCCGCAGGGTCTCCATGCGGACACCCTAACGATCAGGAGCGGCGCTTCCTCGGCTTGGGTGCGGGGCGTACGACGAGCACCGGGCAGGGTGCGTAGTGCTGCACGCGCTGGGCGGTGCTGCCGACGAGGACGCTGTCGCTGAGCCCGCGCCCGCCCGCCGCGACCACGACCAGCCCCGCGTCGTACTGCTTGGCGGCCTTGATGATCTCGTTGGCTGCCGATCCGCTGCGGATGCGCTTGTTGACCTTGGGTCCCCAGCCGTCGAACACGGCCGCGATCGTGTCCACGGCGCTCTGCGCGGCGTCGCGGAACGACCCGTCGAACCCGTCCTCGGACAGGTCGTCGGCGAACGCCACCGAGGCCAGCGGCCGGATCACCGCGACGACGGAGATCTCGGTGACCTTGGTGGGATCGGCGAACGACTTCAGGTGCTTGGCTGCGGCCAGCGACTGGCGGGAGCCGTCCGTGGCGACGATGACGTGCATGTCAGGCCTCCTGGCTGTCGAGGTCGGGGGTCCGCGACCCGGTGCCCTTGCTGCCGAAGAAGTACTCGGCGAGGAACAGGACCAGGCCGACGCCGAGGAGCCCGGCGCACCAGATGAGCGAGTGCGGGTCGTCGTAGATCGTGAAGTAGAGGATCGCGAGGTTGCCCACGAGGCCGACGAACAGCAACGGGGTGTTGGCGCGGAAGAACGGGTTCTCCTCGTCCTGGCCGCGCAGCCTGAGGCACGCCACGATCACGATCGCGTAGATCGCCAGGAGCAGCACCACGGTCACCGTGGCGAGCCGGCCGACCAGGTCGATGCCGCCGCCGGCCTCGGTCACGAGGGTGCCGATCACCAGCAGGGACCCCACCACGGCGCCCGAGAAGATCAGGCCGACCCAGGGGCTGCGGCGGACCGGGTGGATCTTGGCGAAGATCCCGGGCACGACGTCCTCGCGGGCCATGCCGTAGAGCACGCGCGGCTGCGTCACGATCGTCACGAGCGTGGTGTTGGTGATCGCAATCAGTGCGATGACGGAGAAGAGCTTCGTCATGAACTCGGTGGAGAACGGCAGGATCCCCTGCTTGACGACCTCGAGCAGCGCAGCGTCGGAGTTCGCCAACGTCTCGACCGGCACGGTGAGGGCCGCGGCCATCGAGACGAGCACGTAGACCAGGCCGGCCACCACCATGCCGCCGACGAGCGAGCGCGGGAACGACTTGTAGGGGTCGATGGTCTCCTCGGCGACGTTGGCGGTGTTCTCGAAGCCGGTCATCGCGAAGAAGGAGAACGAGATGCCGGCCAGCACGGCGAGGGCCGGGCTGCCGTAGTCGCCGCTGGTGTCGATCTGGGTCAGCACACCGAAGTCCGCGTTGCCCTGGAAGATGTAGACGATGCCGATGACCAGCACGATCAGCAGGCCCGCGACCTCGACGAAGGTCATCAGCATGTTCATCCACACCGACTCGGTGATGCCGATGAAGTTGACGACGACGAGCAGCGCCACGAACACCAGCGACACCAGCAGCGCCGGCGGACCGGACCACAGGGTGTCGAAGTAGGAGGCGAAGCCGACCGCCAGCGATCCCGACGCCGCCATGCTGGCGGCCAGGAACGAGACGGTGACCAGGAACGTCAGCGGCCGGTTGCCGAAGGCCTTGTTGACGTAGAGCGAGGCGCCGGCGGCCTGGGGGTACTTGGTGACCAGCTCGGCGTACGCCGCCCCGGTGATGGCCGCGACGGTGACGCCCAGCGCGAAGGCGATCCAGAACGCGCCTCCGACGGCCGCGGCGACGAGGCCGATGAGGACGTAGATGCCCGACCCCAGCACGTCTCCGAGCGTGTAGAAGAAGAGGAGGCGTCCGGTGATGGAGCGCTTGAGCTCGCCGTCCTCCTCGTCCTGGTGCGGGATGGTGGCGGCGTCAGCCATCGTGCCTCGCTTCCCGAGAGGGGTGGGGATGTGCCCCGACCCCACAGGTTCTGCGCGGCGTTGTCAATCGACGCCCACCCGGACGGGCGCGGTGCGCGCCTCAGAGCAGGCGTCGGTCGGAGGCCCACTTCGTCAGCTCGTGACGACTGGAGAGCTGGAGCTTGCGGAGCACCGACGACATGTGTGTCTCCACGGTCTTGACCGAGATGAACAGCTCCTTCGCGACCTCCTTGTAGGCGTAGCCGCGAGCGATCAGCCGCATCACCTCCCGCTCGCGCTCGGTGAGCCGGTCGAGGTCCTCGTCGACGGCGGCGACGTCGATCGACCCGGCGAAGGCGTCGAGCACGAAGCCGGCCAGCCGCGGCGAGAACACTGCGTCTCCCCCGGAGACGCGGGTGATCGCGTCGACGAGCTCGGGGCCGGTGATGGTCTTGGTGACGTAGCCGCGCGCGCCCCCGCGGATGGTGYCGATGACGTCCTCGGCGGCGTCGGAGACCGACAGGGCGAGGTAGAGCGTGTCGGGCGAGGGCTGGCGCCGCATGACCTCCACCCCTCCCCCGCCGGGCAGGTGCACGTCGAGCAGGACGACATGGGGCTGCTGCTCGCGCACGACCGCGATGGCCGCATCGGCGTCGGCCGCCTCGCCCACGACCTCGACCACACCCGCTCCGCTGGCGGCGAGCTCGGCGCGGACCCCCGCGCGGAACATCGCGTGGTCGTCGACCAGGACGACCCGCACGGGACGCTCGGGGATGGCCTGGGTCATGGGGTCTCCTCGTGGTGGGACTCGTGGTGGGACTCGTGGTGGGGCTCGGGGTGGGGCTCGTGGCGTGACTCGGGGTGGCCGGTGCGCGGCATGTGGAGGCGGACCTCGGTGCCCTCGCCGGGAGCCGAGCGTACGTCCGCGCTGCCGCCGTGGCGCGCCATCCGGTCGACGATGCTGTTGCGGACGCCGTGGCGGTCGCCGGCGACGCCACCCAGGTCGAAGCCGGCGCCGCGGTCGCGGACGAACACGTCGACCGCTCCCCCGGTGGTCTCGGCGTAGACGTCGGCGCGTTGCGTGCCGGCGTGCTTGGCGACGTTGACGACGGCCTCGCGCGCGGCGAGGACGAGGGGGCGCAACGACTCGTCGAGGTCGCAGTCGCCGACGGTGACGACGTCGACGACCACCGGGTGCTGCGACTCGACGTCGGCCGCCATCTCCTTCAGCGCTCCCGCGAGGGTCGTCGCGTCGGGGGTGTCGGCCTCGAACAGCCACTGGCGCAGGTCACGCTCCTGGGACCGCGCGAGGCGGGCGACGGTGGTGGAGTCGTGGGCGTTCTTCTGGATCAGCGCCAGCGTCTGCAGCACCGAGTCGTGCAGGTGCGCGGCCATGTCGGCGCGCTCCTGGGTGCGCACGCGCTCGGCCCGCTCGGCGCCGAGGTCGTTGACGAGGCGCAGGGCCCACGGGCCGACGACGATGGCGAGCCCGAGCAGCCCCAGCAGGCCCGCGACCAGCACCGGCACGGCGAAGGTGGCCTGGCCGGCGGCGACGGCGAAGACGATGAGGGCGGTGACGATCAGCCCGAGCCCGGCGGCGATCCGGGCGTAGGCGGCCCACCCGCCGCTGCCGAAGATCGCGCGGAACGGGTCGATGCGCCCGGAGGAGTCCATCCAGCGCTCACGCTGGGCCTCGTCGGCCTGGCGCCACAGCAACCCGATGCCCGCGACCGCGAGGACGACCGGCCAGAAGAGCACCCCCTGGCCGAAGATCCCCTCGACGCCGAGGACCACGCCGAAGAACAGGGCCCCCAGGGCGATCGCCGGTCCGGCGTCACGCAGGCGCGATCGCCGACCGGGGCGCTTGCCGGTGCGGGTCGCGCTCTCGAGGCCGGGGGCGCCGACCTCGAAGTGCTGGTCGGCGGGAAGGAATACCCACAGGCCGGCGTAGAGCATCAGCCCGAAGCCGCCGAGGAAGGCGGTTGCCACGAAGAAGCCGCGCACCCACAGCACCGGCACCGAGAGGTGCCGGGCGAGACCGGCCGCGACGCCGCCGGCGATCGGCGCCGAGATGTCGCGGTAGGCGCGACGCGGCGCGCCCGGGCGCGGCGGGCGGGCAGCCGCGGGGGCGGCCGGGTGTGCGGGGGGCGTGGGGTGGCTCATCGTGCCTCCATCGTCTCAGGCGCGCAGGCCCCCGACCATGAGGACTGACCCCGAGCCGACCCTGACCCGGACCCCGGTCGACCCGGCCCGGATCAGGGCTGTCCCCGATGGTGCGGGGCGTCCCGGCCGAGGAGAGTTGGGGCATGGACAACGCCAGCCCCTCCACCGAGCAGCCCGGTCCGGGCACCCCGCCCCCGTCGGGCCCGCGGGTCACCCGCGACGAGATGAAGGACCTCGGCCGCCTGCGCCGCAGCGTCACCGACCGGCACGTGGCCGGCGTCGCCGGCGGCATCGCCCGCCACCTCGACGTCGACCCGATCATCATCCGCGTCGCCCTCGTGGTCGCGACGTTCTTCGGTGGGGCCGGCCTGCTCCTCTACGTCGCCGCCTGGATCCTGGTGCCCGAGGAGGGCACCGCGGACGAGCCGCTCGGCCTCGACCAGCGCAGCCGCACGATCGCCCTCGCCGGCGTCGGCGTGCTCGCCCTGCTCGCCGCGCTCGGCGACTGGGCCGGAGCCTTCTGGTTCCCCTGGCCGCTGGCGATCGGCGTCGGGCTCGTCGTGTGGTTCCTCCACCGCAAGCAGCAGCGGAGGCCCGCCCCGGCCAACGGCGCCGCGCCGCCGGCGTACGGCGACCAGCTCGTGCCGGACCCCGCCTCGGGCGACACCGCGGACTACACGACCGAATACGCCACGACGTACGACCCCGCCTACGCACCCGGGACCGGCTACCCCCCGGCAGCGCCGTGGGGCTCCTACGAGCAGCCGCGGCGACCGCGCAACCCGCGCAAGCGCGGCCCGATCCTGTTCTGGTTCACGCTCGCGCTGATCGCGCTGGCCGAGGGCGTCCTCGGCGTGGTCGACCTGGCCGGGGTGGACGTCACGGACAGCGCCTACCCCGCCCTCGCGCTCGGCATCACCGCCGTGGTGCTGGTCATCGGCTCCTTCTGGGGCCGCGCCGGYGGACTGATCCTCCTGGGGTTCATCGCCGCGTTCGGCACGGCCGCGGCGACCATCGGCAGCAACGTCGGGGAGCAGGACCGCTACTACGCGCCGACCAGCGCTGGTGAGGTCCGCCAGGCCTACGAGTTCGGCGGCGGTCGCTTCACCCTCGACCTGTCGGACGTCTCCGACGTCGAGGGGCTCGACGGCCGCGACCTCACGATCGACGGGGTCGGCGGCCGCGTCGAGGTGGTCGTCCCCGACGGGATGGACGTCGACGTCCACACCCAGGTCGTCGGCGGCCAGAGCCAGGTCTTCGACCAGAGCAGCGACGGCTTCGACATCACCCAGGACGGGTTCGTCGACGGCGGCGACGACGTCCCGGACATGTCCATCACCATCGACCTGGTCGGCGGCGAGATCGTCGTCCGCGAAGCGGCCTGAGGAGCACTGCCATGACTGACAACGAGAACGACTACTCCGACCTCTACGGCTACGACACCAGCTATCAGACGACGTACGACGAGCCGATGACCGGCCCGCTCGACGCACCGGACAAGCCGTCCGGACTGCACCCGGTCAACATCGGGCAGCTCGTGATGGGCGTCGCGTTCGCCGGCATGGTCCTGGTGTGGGCGCTCGTCCAGGGCGACGTCGTCGACACCTCCGAGCTCCGCTGGTTGCTGCCGATCCCGTGGCTGGCGGCCGGTGCCGCCGGACTGGCGGCCACGGTCTGGCCGGGCCGCCGGTCAACCTGACCCGACGGTCATCGGCGGCATCGGGGTCCCCGCGGCGTTGTTCTGGAGGAGCGCAGCGGGGGAAGAAGAAGGTCGTGGGGTGATTTAGTCGAGGGAGCAGGCCGGCAGCGCGAACCACCGGAGGTCGTCGAAGTCGGCCCCCAGGTGGGCGGTGTCGGACCAGTCGGGTGGAGACGCGGCGGCCATGATCGCGCGGCCCTCGTCGAGGTGCTCCCTGAGCACCGAGACGGGGGCCGTCGTCGTGTGCCGGGGGTAGGTCATCGAGCCGTCGGCGGCGTAGGTGACGTCGCTGAGGCGCAGCGGCGGCTCGACCGGGCCGGTGCGGTGGTGCCACAGGCCGGTGAGCGGGTCGAAGCGGTAGTCGCCGAGCAGCCGCCAGCCCTCGCGCGCCACGAGGCGTACGGCCTCCACGACGTAGGTGAAGACCTCCTCGTCGACGAAGTAGTTGAAGTTGACCCGCACCCAGCCGGGCTTGATGCCCTCGCAGCCGCCCCTGATCTGGGCCTCGAAGCGGAGGCTGTGGTCGAGGTCGATGTCGAGCAGCCGGTGGCCGTAGGGGCCGGCGCACGAGCAGCCGCCGCGGGTCTGGATGCCGAAGAGGTCGTTGAGGAGCGCGACGACGAAGTTGTGGTGGAGGTAGGTCCCGTCGGGCGCCTTGACGACGAAGGAGACGATCGAGAGCCGCTGGGAGTCGAGGTTGCCGAGGATCTGGATGCCGGGCTCGGCGACCCACGTCTCGACCGCGCGGCGCAGCAGCTCCTCCTCGTGGGCCTGGATCGTCTCCACGCCGACGGCCTGCTTGAGCTGGAAGACCAGCCCCGCGCGGATCGACTCCACGATCGCCGGGGTGCCGCCCTCCTCGCGGTGGGCCGGGTCCTCGAGGTAGCGGTGCTCGGTCGGGTTGACGTACATCACCGTCCCGCCGCCCGGCACGACCGGCACCCGGTTGGCGAGCAGCTCGCGGCGCACGACCAGGACGCCCGGGGTGCCCGGGCCGCCGATGAACTTGTGGGGGCTGAGGAAGATCGCGTCCTTGCGCGAGCTGCCGGGGCCGTACATCTCGATGTCGACGTAGGGCGCGCACGCGGCGAAGTCCCAGAAGCTGAGGGCCCCGTGCTCGTGGAGCAGGTCGGCGACGCCCTCGGTGTCGGTGACGATGCCGGTGACGTTGGAGGCCGCGGAGAACGAGCCGATCTTGAGCGGGCGGTCGGCGTGGCGCTCCAGCTCCTCGCGGAGGTGGTCGAGCGAGACCCGGCCGTCGGCGTCCTCGTGGATGGTGACGACGTCGGCGATGGTCTCGCGCCAGCTCACCTCGTTGGAGTGGTGCTCGAAGGGTCCGATGAAGACGACCGGGCGCTGGTCGGCGGGGATCGCGTCGCTCAGGTGGTGGCGGTCCTCGAGCGTGCAGGGGATGCGGAGGCCGAGGATGCCGATCATCTTGTCGATCGCCGCGGTGCTGCCGGAGCCGCAGAAGATGACGACAGTCTCGTCGTCGCCGCCCACCGCGTCGCGGATGATCCGTCGCGCGTCCTCGCGCAGGCGGGTCGTCTGCAGCCCGGTGCCGCTCGCCTCGGTGTGGGTGTTGGCGTAGGCCGGGAGCACCTCGTGGCGGATGAAGTCCTCGACGAAGGTCAGGCTCCGCCCCGACGCGGTGTAGTCGGCGTAGGTGACGCGACGCGGACCGTAGGGACCCTCCATCACCTGGTCGTCGCCGATCACCGATGCTCGGATGCGCTCGAGGAGGGCGGTCGAGGTCGCGGTCGGGGCGGCACCGGCGTACGTCACGGGGTGAGCGTACGCCGATGCGAGGCTCTGCCTGTCACCGCTGAGAGGTGGTCTTGTCCATCACCGCGGCGACCACGTCCGGGTTGTCGCTGAAGATCCCGTCGACGCCCGCGTCGAGGAACGCTCGCGCCTCCGCGGCCAGGTCGCCGGGCGCGTTCGGGTCGGTGCCGAGGCGGAAGTTGGTGGCCATGAACTGGTTCTCGCGGCGCAGGGTCCACACGTGCACGACGAGGCCGGCGGTGTGCGCGTCAGGCACCACCGACGACGGCGCACCGGTCCGGCCGGCGGCGTCGCGCGGGAGCACCAGGTTCTTCGCGGCGCCCAGCCCGTCGGCGTACGTCGCGATCGCGGCGAGGCCCGCCGGCGTCACCATCGAGGCGTACGTCGTGCCCGGCAGGTCCGCGGGCCCGCCGGAGGCGTCGACGAGCTGGGCGAGCGGCACGTCGACCATGGCGTCGAGCTGGCGGAGGTTGCCCACCTCGAAGGACTGGATGATGACCGGGTCGTCGGCGTCGGCCCAGTGGCGCTTGCGCAGCGCCGCGACGAGCGGCTCCTCCAGCGAGAGGCCGATGGAGTCGAAGTAGGTCGGGTGCTTGGTCTCGGGGTAGATGCCGACGCCCTCGCGGCGGGCGAGCTTGATCACCTCGTCGAGGGTCGGGATCCGCTCCTCGCCGTCGTACGCCGTGTTGTCGGGACGCACCTGCGGGAGCCGCTCCTTCGCGCGCAGGGTGCGCAGCTCCTTGTAGGTGAAGTCCTCGGTGAACCAGCCGGTCACCGGGCGGCCGTCGATGGCCTTGGTGGTGCGGCGGCCGGCGAACTCGGGGTGGTCCGCCACGTCGGTGGTGCCGCCGATCTCGTTCTCGTGGCGGGCGACGAGCACGCCGTCCCTGGTGGAGACGAGGTCGGGCTCGATGTAGTCGGCGCCCTGCTCGATGGCGAGCTCGTAGGCGGCGAGCGTGTGCTCGGGCCGGTAGCCCGAGGCGCCACGGTGGCCGACGAGCACGGGCTCGACGAGCGAGGGCCCGGCGGCCTCGGCCGGCGCCGCGGTGGCGTTCGCGGCGGACGAGGTCAGGGCAGGGGCGAGGGTGGAGATGGTTGCGGTGGCGAGTGCCAGCCCGAGGCCGGCGCGTGTCCGAGAGGTCATGCCCGCGAGCCAATCGGGCTGGGGCGGCGGGCCGCGGACGACGTGGTGAACGCCGCGTGAACCCTCAGCCGACGGCGGTCGCCGCCTCGCGCACCACCGACAGCGCCTCCTCGGGGTGGTCGGTGATCACCCCGTCGACGCCGGCGGCGAGGAGCGCCCGCACCTCCCCCGCCATGTCGCCGAGCGCGTCGGGGGCGGTCCCGCGGCGCAGGTTGGTGGGCAGGAAGCGGTTCTCCGCGCGGACGGTCCAGGCATGGACGGTGAGGCCGCGGCGATGGGCGTCGCGGACGAGGGACGACGGCGCGCCGATCGCTCCACGCGCGTCCCGGGGCAGCACGAGGGACCTGTGCGCGCCGAGCCCGTCGGCGTACTCGTCGATGCGGTCGAGCTCGTCGGGGGTCACGGCGTGCCCGCGGTCCAGCAGCTGCACGACGGGCAGCCGGGTCCGCTCGGCCAGCCGTCGGAGGACGGGCGCCTCGAAGGACATCAGCGTCACCCGCGCCCACGGGTGGTCGAGCCCCTGGCGGGCGAGCTCGCGCAGCAGCGGCACGTCCAGCGGGAGGCCGGCCGCCTCGTGGTGGGCGGCGTGCTTGAGCTCGAGCGCCACCCCCACCGGGCGGCCCCGCCGGACCGACTCTGCGCCGACCATCGCCAGCACCTCGGTGAGGGTCGGCACGCCCTCCGCACCGTCGTACGCCGCGTTGCCCGGCCGGCTGCCGGGCATCCGCTCACGCGCGGCGAGGGTCTTGAGCTCGGCGAGCGCGAGGTCCTGGACGAACCAGCCGTGCTCCTCCGCCCCGTCCACGACCAGCGTGCGGCGCAGGTGGGCGAGCCCGGGACGGTCGGCGACGTCGGTCGTCGCGCTGAGCTCGAGGTCGTGGCGCGCCACGAGCACCCCGTCGCGCGTGGCGACGAGGTCGAGCTCGATGTCGTCGACGCCCATCCGGATGGCGGTCCGGTAGGCGTCGAGGGTGTGCTCGGGACGGTGCCCGCTGGCGCCGCGGTGCGCAACCACGGCGGGGGTGGGGACCAACGACGAGGTCCTGTGCACCGCCTCGCGGGTCACCGTCATGGCACCACGCTGCCCGAGCACGGGGACCGGACGGTGGTGCCTCGATGACGTGAGGGTGAATGCCGCATGATGACCGCGTGACGCTCCCGAGCCTCCCCTCCCTGACGTCCCTGCCCGCCACCGAGCACCCCGACCTCGTCGCCGCTCCCGTCGCCGCCGCGCTCGCCGCGTGGCCCGGGGCTGCCGAGGTGGCCGTGGTCGGGATCGACCCCGACCTCGCCGACACCGCGGCGATGAGCGAGGCGTACGACATCCCGATGACGGCGGGTGGCAACTGCGTCGTGGTGGCGGGCGCACGGGCCGGCGACGAGCGGATCGCCGCGTGCGTGGTGCGCGCGGACACACGGGCCGACGTCAACACGCTGGTCCGCAAGATCCTCGACGTGCGCAAGGCGTCCTTCCTCTCGATGGAACGCGCCGTCGCCGAGACCGGCATGGAGTACGGCGGCATCACCCCGCTCGGGCTCCCCGACGGGTGGCGCGTGCTGGTGCACGACGCGCTGCTCGACGAGCCCGTCGTCGTGATCGGCAGCGGCGTACGTCGCTCCAAGCTGCTGGTGCCCGGACGGGTGCTGGCGGACCTGCCGGGCGCCGAGGTGGTCCCCGACCTGGGTCGCTGACCACCCTTGCACCGTGACAGTCCCACTGTCACGATTGAGGCATGCGTCTCGCCACCCTGCTGATGTACGACGGCAACCCGCGCAAGGCGGCCGACGAGGTGGTCGCGCTGGAACGGGCGGGCCTCGACAGCGTGTGGGTCGCGGAGGCCTACGGCTTCGACGCGCCCACGCTGATGGGCTACCTGGCCGCCACGACCGAGACCGTGCAGATCGGCTCGGGCATCCTCAACATCTACTCGCGCACCCCGGGCGCCCTGCTCCAGACCGCGGCCGGGCTCGACAACGTCAGCCAGGGCCGGGCGATCCTGGGTCTCGGGGTGAGCGGGCCGCAGGTGGTCGAGGGCTTCCACGGCGTGCCCTACCGCAAGCCGATGGCGCGCACCGCCGAGGTCGTCGACATCATCCGCCGCGGCCTCAGGCGCGAGCCGCTGTCGGCCGACGGCGAGTTCCACCTGCCGCTGACCAAGGACGACGGCGCCGTCACCGGCCTCGGCAAGCCGCTCAAACTGCTGACCAGGCCCGAGCGCGACACCATCCCGATCTGGATCGCCGCGCTGGGCCCGAAGAACGTCGCGCAGACCGCCGAGATCGCCGACGGCTGGATCCCGCACCTCTTCCACCCGGAGAAGGCGCACCTGGTCTGGGGTGACGCCCTCGTGGCCGGCAACGCCAAGCGGCAGGAGGGCCTCGGTCCCCTGCAGGTGATGGCCGGCGGCATGGTGGCCATCGGCGAGGGCCCCGACACCAAGTCGCTGCTCGACTTCGCGCGGCCGATCTTCGCCCTCTACGTCGGCGGCATGGGTGCGAAGGGCAAGAACTTCTACAACGACGTCGCGCGGGCCTACGGGTACGAGAAGGAGGCGGAGGAGATCCAGGACCTCTACCTCTCCGGCAAGAAGCGGGAGGCCGAGGCGCTCGTCCCCACCGAGTGGCTCGAGGCGGCCAACCTCGTCGGCCCGGCGTCGTACGTCCGCGAGCGCATCGCGGCCTTCAGGGAGGCCGGGGTCACCGACCTCAACATCACGCCCGTCTCCGAGGATCCGGCCGCCACCGTGGCGCAGGTGAAGGAATGGGTGTCCTGAGCCTCGTGCACGCGCCGGGCCGATACGCGACCCTCCGCCGGATCCGGTCCCTGGACCCGGAGGTCGACCACGACGAGATCCTCCGGCTGACCGCCCGCTTCGAGTTCCCGTGGGACTACTCGCAGGGCACCGGCATCGCCTTCATGCGCGACTACGGCGTCCCCTCCATCGCCGCCGTCCTCGATCGCACGCGGGAGTTCGAGGACCACGGCGCCAAGCGCTACGACGACACCATCCTCATCGGGGACGAGGCCACCCTCGACGGCATCGACTCACCGCGGTCCTACGCCGCGCTGCGCCGGCTCAACCGCATCCACGGCCACTACGACATCCCCGACCACGAGCTCGCCTACGTCCTCGCCACCACCATCGTCGGGCCCGTCCGCTGGATCGAGGCCTACGGCTGGCGCCGCCTCGACGACCACGAGCTCGCCGCGATCACGAAGGTGACCACCCGCTTCGGCGAGCTGATGGGGATCAAGGACCTGCCCACGACGTACGACGGCTACCTGGCGCTGCTCGTCGACTACGAGCGCCGCCACTTCGCCCACACCCCGGAGGCCACCCGGCTGGCCGAGGCCTCGATCCGCATCGCGAAGGAGGTCGCGCCGGCGCCGCTGCGACCGCTGCTGCGGCGCGTCACCATCGCGATCATGGACGAGCCGCTGCGCGAGGCGCTCGGCCTGCCGCGCCAGCCGCGGTGGTTGGTCCGAGCAGTGCGCGGCGGGCTGCGGGCACGCGGGCGGCTGCTGCGGCTCGCTCCCCCGCGCCGGACGGCGTACGTCCACCGACCGAGCACCTACCCGCACGGCTACCGGCTCGAGGACCTCGGACCGACCGCGATGCTCGACGCGCTCAACCGGTCGGCGTCATGACGCATCGTTCACCAGCCTGTTCACCAGGGCCGGTCGAGCAGGCCCGCCGTGCCCCGCTGCTGCTCGCCGAGCTGCGCGTCGAGGACCAGCAGCGCGCCGGTGAGGGCCGGCGTCGCCCACTGCAGCCACGCCAGCTTGCCGCGCGCGTCCTCGGCGACCTCGGGCTCCTTGGGGTGGCCGTCCTCCCCGCTCGCGTCGCCGAGGCGCTGGCCGTAGACGTACGCCGCCGCGGACGCGGCCACGGCAGCCCCGGTGAGCGCCGTCTTGGCCACCACGGACGCAGTGGTCGGCGGGTGCGTCGCGACGCGGTTGCGGTTGTCGGCGAGGATCGCGATCCCGCTCAGCAGGTGCAGCCCGATCGCGGCGCCCTGCACCGGACCCCACCGCTCCCAGCCGGTCCCCGAGACCTCGACCCGCTCCCGCTCGGTGTCGGGCTCGCGCGCGGCCTGGTTGAGCCCGACCGCCCCCATCAGCGAGCCGCCGAACCACGCGGCGTTCGTGACGAGGTGGGTGGCGCGCACGGCCGTGCTGATGAGAGTCATGCCGCCAACGTAGGCACGCCGCACCGGCGTCGCCTCACCCCGTCGGGGAGGTCCACCACCCCGACCGACCCAGCCCATCGGAGGAACCATGCCTGACCGCCCCAGCATCCTCGAGCAGGAGCACGAGGACTTCCGCGCCGTGGCGCGCGCCTTCTTCGAGAAGGAGGTGGCGCCCCACCACGCCGCCTGGGAGCAGGCAGGGATCGTCGACCGCGAGGTCTGGCGCCGGGCCGGTGAGCGCGGGCTGCTGTGCTTCGACGTCGACGAGGCCTACGGCGGGCCGGGGATCAAGGACTTCCGCTACAACATGGTGCTCGCCGAGGAGTCGGCGCGGGCCGGGGCCTCCGGACCGGGCTTCGCCGTGCACACCGACATCATCGTCCCCTACATCTCCGCGCTCGGGACCGACGAGCAGAAGCAGCGGTGGCTGCCCGGCTGCGTGTCCGGCGAGCTCGTCACCGCCATCGCGATGACCGAGCCAGGTGCCGGGTCCGACCTGCAAGGCATCCGCACGACGGCGGTGGACGCCGGCGACCACTACGTCCTCAACGGGTCGAAGACCTTCATCTCCAACGGGATCCTGTCCGACCTGGTCGTCGTGGTCTGCCGGACCGACCCCGACGCGGGGCACCAGGGCATCTCGCTGCTTGTCGTCGAGCGCGGCATGGAGGGCTTCGAGCGCGGCCGCAACCTCGCCAAGATGGGGCTGCACGCCCAGGACACCGCCGAGCTGTCCTTCACCGACGTGCACGTGCCGAAGGAGAACCTCCTCGGCGCCGAGGGCTCCGGCTTCGTGTCGCTCATGGAGAACCTCCCCCAGGAGCGCATCTCGATCGGCTGCATCGCCGTCGCCGCGATCGAGCACGTCCTCGACCTGTGCCTGTCGTACGCCAAGGAGCGCGAGGCGTTCGGCAGGCCGATCGGCACGTTCCAGCACAACCGCTTCGTGCTGGCCGAGATGGCCACCGAGGCGCACATCGCGCGGGTCTTCATCAACGACTGCGTGCTGCGGCTCAACGCCGGCGAGGTCGACACGGCGCTGGCGTCGATGGCGAAGTGGTGGACCACCGAGCTGCAGAAGCGGGTCGTCGACGCCGGTGTCCAGCTGCACGGCGGCTACGGCTACATGGACGAGTACCCGATCTCCAAGGCCTACACCGACTCGCGGATCCAGACGATCTACGGCGGCACGACCGAGATCCAGAAGGAGATCATCGGGCGGATGCTGGGCCTGTAGACGGTTGGTGGCGATCGTCTACGTTCGGGGCATGGACCTTTTCGAGATGGACGAGACCCAGACCATGACCCGCGAGGAGGCCGCCGCCCGGCTGCGCGCCCTCGCCGACTCGCTCGCCAAGCACAACTCGGTGGAGTTCTCCCGCGAGGGCGGCCGCGTCACGGTGGCCGTGCCCGACGAGGTGCGGCTCAAGGTCGAGGTCGAGCTCGGTGACGACAACGAGATCGAGATCGAGCTCACCTGGTAGCCCACCCGTCAGGTCACCGGGTCGCCAGCACCTCGCGCAGCCGCGCGGCGAACTCGTCCGGCTTGCCGGTCTGCCCGTACTCGCCGCCGAGGAACCCGTTGTGGCCGCTGGGGAAGACCACCGGATCGACGCCCAGCTCCCGCGCGACGGCGTACCCGGCGCGTCCCGCGATCTCCCCGTCCGTGGGGCCGCCCGACTCCTCCCCGACGCCGATGACCACGGTGGTCGACGCGTCGCGGACGGCGGCGAGGTCCGGGACGCGGGTGCATCCCTCGCCGCGCATGTTGGCCATCAGGCCGTCGTTGCGTGAGCCGTCGTCCTCGGTGGGCAGGCCGAACACCGCGGGGTCCGGGACCGGCTCGTCGCCCGTCCACTCGCCGCGGTGCATCACCAGGCTGATGAAGCGGGCCATCCCGGGCCCGATGCCCGACGCGTCGTAGGCAGCCACCAGGTCGTCGCACGCCCTCCCGATGGCGACGCCGTCCGGCAGCAGCGGGGCCATCGGCGGCTCGTGCGCCACCAGGACACGTACGTCGTCGGGGTGTGCGGCGACCAGGAAGAGGGAGTTGACGGCCGCGCCGGACGAGGCGAACAGGTCGACCGGTCCGACTCCCAGTGCCTCGACGAGGGCGTGCAGGTCCTCGGCGTGCTGCTCCGGCGTCACCGCCGCCGTGTCGGCGTCGCGCGTGCTGCGCCCGACATTGCGCGGGTCGGTCAGGACCAGCACGCGTCCGTCGAGCCGGGCCACGAGGCTGCCGAACCCGGTGCTGTCCATCGGCGAGCCGGCCAGCACCAGAGGTGGGTTGTCGGGGGTCGCGTCGGCGAGGTCGCCGATGACGTCGAAGGACAGGACGGCGCCGGGGACCGCGACGGTCCCGGGCGTGCGGGGTGCATCGGTCATGCCGACATCATCGAACCGGTCGCGGATCGTCCGCAACGCCCCCTAACCTGCCCGGGTGACCGACTTCAGCGAGCAGGACCTCAGCGGCTCGAGCTTCCAGCGGGTCGACCTCTCGGGCAGCACGTTCCGGGGCGCCGACATGAGCGACCTCGACGTCCGTGAGGTCGACCTCAGCCGCACCCGCGTGCGGGCGGCGTACTTCGACGGCGTCCGGATGACCGGAGTCGAGATCCCCGACATGGAGATCAGCGGCGAGGTGCTGCGACTCGTGGTCAACGGCGTCGACGTCGTACCGCTCGTCGAGGCCGAGCTCAACCGGCGGATGCCCGAGCGCGCGCTGATGGCGCCGACCGACGTCGCCGGCTTCCAGGAGGCGTTCGCCGTCCTCGACCGGTTGTGGGGCGAGACGATGGGTCACGCCCGGGCCGTGCCCGTCGAGCAGCTGCACGAGCAGGTCGAGGGCGAGTGGTCCTTCATCGAGACCCTCCGCCACCTCGGGTTCGCGCACGCGTGCTGGGTGGGCGGCGTGGTGCTCGCCGACCGTTCGCCCTGGCACCCGCTCGACCTGCCCTGGGACGAGGCGCCCGAGCACGAGGGGGTGCCGTGGGCACGGCGGGCGCGGCCGGAGCTGCACGAGGTGATGGCCCTGCGTCGTCAGCGCCGGGCGACCGTCGCGGAGGTGCTCGACGGGCTGACCGACGCCGGGTTGGGCCGGTCGGTCTCCTCGGCGACGCCGTTCCTCGCCGATGCCACCGGGCTCACCGTCGCCGACTGCCTGCGCGTCGTCCTCAACGAGGAGTGGGAGCACCGGCTCTACGCCGAACGCGACCTGGCGGTGCTGGCGTCCCGCTGAGGTTACGCGAGCCGCGCGGCGAGCGCGCGCCCGAGGCGTACGCCGGAGAGCCAGGCGGTCTCGACCTTGGGCGTCTCGCCCCACCCGTCGCCGCACACGCCGACGAGGCGCTCGCCGTCGACGAGGGCGTAGGGCTCCTCGCGCCGACCCGTCGGACGGGCGAAGGTCCAGCGGTGGACGTGGACGTCCTGCGGCTCGCCGATGTCGAGCAGCCTCCGGACGGCTTGCAGCACCGCGGGTGCGGCGCCGGCCGGGTCGTCGAGGTGGCGCGCGGCCAGGTCGGGGGTCGAGTGGGCGACCAGCACCGGGGCGTCGTCGCCGCGGCGCCGGCCGTCGTCCGCGATCCAGCCGACGTCGGGGTCGTCGTTGACGAAGGCCCCGTCGAAGCGACCGGTCGGGCTGACGCCGTCCCACATGCGACGGGACCACCGGCCGGCCACGGCGATGACCGGCTCCCACTCCCGGTGCAGCTCGTCGCCGACCGGGTGGTCGCCCACGAGCCGGCGGGCCTGCGGGTCGGGCATGGCGAGGACGACGGCGTCCGCGTCGAGCTCCGCCAACGCTCGCACCTCACGTCGCTCGACGGCCAGGTCGGCGGCGAGGTCCTCGACCAGCGACCGCAGGCCGTGGGGCGCTCCCCAGCGGACCGGCCCGGTCTTGCTGTCCGGCGCGCCTGCGCCCAGCGCCGTGAACGTGTCGGTCCACTCGCGGGCCAGCCCGCGCTCGGCCCAGTCGTCGACGACGGCGGCGAACCCGGGGTCGCTCACGGTGAGGTAGGACGCTCCCAGGTCGACGCGACGGTCCCACAGGGTGCGGGCCGCCATCCGGCCCCCCGGCACGCGTCCGCGGTCGAGGACGCGGGTGTCGAGGCCGGCCGCCCGGAGCTCGCGGGCGCAGGCGACGCCCGACAGGCCGGAACCCACGACCACCACGTCGGCTCTCATGCGGCGACCCTAGGTCAGGCGGTCAACGGGCGCGCGAGAAAAGCAGGTGCGTGAGCAGCGCCCGGTGCGTAGAACCGGTCCATGGACCTGGATGCCGCAATGCGGTCGTGGATCGACGACGGCTTCGTCGTCCTGCCCGGCTACCTCCCCGCCACCGACCTCGCCCCCGCCGTCGACGAGCTCGGACTCCTGTTCCCGTCCGGGGCCGACTTCCACGACGGAGCCGACCCGGACCGCAACGCCCGGTTCGTCGGCGACGAGTTCGACGGGATCGACGGCTTCCCGTTCGCGAGCCCCGCACTCAACCGGATCCCGGTCTGCGACGCACTGGTCGCGCTCGCGACGACCCTGCTCGGGACACCGGACATCCGCCTCTACTCGGCGGAGGCCTGGGCGAAGTACGAAGGCGCCGCCGACTACGACCAGGACCTCCACCGCGACTACCTCAACCACACCGTCCTGGCGCCCTCCACCGCGCCGGCGTACCGCCAGCTCGAGCTCTTCGTCTTCCTCTCCGAGGTGACGGTCGAGCTCGGCGCACCGCGGATGGTTCCGCGGACCGCCACCACGGACGGGCTTCCAGCCAAGCCGAACTTCTTCCCGCGCGGGACCGCCAGCGACACCGAGGCGGGGTTCGTCGACTCGACCGGCCGTCCTGACCTGTACCGGGAGGAGGTGCCGGCGACCGGCCCGCCCGGGACGGTCGTCGCCTTCCAGCCGCAGACGGTCCACCGAGGGTCCGCGATCACCCGGCCCCGCGGAGCGCGGTTCTCCATGCACCTCAACTACCGCCCCGCGGCTGCCGAGTGGGCGCAGCGCCATGCCTGGGCCGACCGCAGCCACGACCCGCGCTGGTACGACTTCGTGGAGCAGGCCGGCCCGCGCCAGCTGGAGCTGTTCGGGTTCCCCGCTCCCGGGCACCCCTACTGGACCGCCGAGACGCTCGACGGCGTGGGCCAGCGGTATCCCGGGCTCGACATGGCCCCGTGGCGTTCGCAGGCGTGAGGCTCCGACCGGACGACGCACGCACGTCGGGAGCCGGCCCTCGTGGACCGGCTCCCGACGTGCGTCAGGACCGCTTCACCCGCGTCAGCGGCGTACCGCGGTGTGCAGGGTGGTGCGCGACGGCAGGTCCGTGCTCGCGGTCGGCGTGAGCACGACCCGGACGACGAGCCGGCCGGCCCTCTTGGTGAGCTTGCGCGGCAGCCTCACGGACCGGCGCGCGTCGCCGTCGACCTCGACCACCCGGACCACGGTGACCTTGCCCCGCTTCGCGGTGATCCGCACGGTGCCGGCCGCGGTGGCGTCCAGACGCACGACGGCCCTCCGGCCGACCCGGAGGTTCGAGGTCCGCGGACGGACGTCGGTCTGCACCATCACAGGCGCCGGGGAGGGTGCCTGCGACGTCGCCGGGGCCGGCGTCGGAGCAGGCGTCGGGGTCGGGGTCGGCTCCGGCGTGGGCTCWGGGGTGGGGGCGGGGACCGGCGCGTCGACACCGGCCTCGGTGACCCACTTGCGGCCGTCGTCGGTCTTGGTGACCGTGAACCGGTCGTAGACGTCGCCGATCGCGAGGTCGGTCGTGGCGGCGGCGGTCTTCTCCGCCAGGTAGGACGTGTAGACGAGCGTGTCCTTGGTGACGTCGATGACCTGGTACGTCGTCACGCCTGCGCCACGGAGGACCTGGGTCGCGCCGTTGAGCGTCCACACGTTGCGCTCGTCGGTCTCGAGCTCGTAGTGCTTGGCTCCCGAGTTGGACACGATGTAGACCGGGCCGTCGGTGATCCCGGCGTCGGCCGTCACGTCGTCGTTGTTGTAGCCGCGCGCGTAGGTGTGGTCGTGGCCCATCTGCACCAGGTCGATGTTGTGCTTCTGGAACACCGGCACCCAGTACTTGCGCAGGATCGGCTCGTTGCGGCCCGCGCTGGTCGAGTAGACCGGCTGGTGGAAGGTGACGACGTTCCACTTCGAGTCGGTGGTCGACAGCACGTGGTCGAGCCACTTCGCCTGGTACTCGGTCCACAGCTCGCCGACCTTGGCCGACGGACAGTTGGTGGCGAGGCACACGGGCAGGTTCGCCGGCGTCAGGAACGTCGTGTCGCGGGTGGCGTTGACGGTGATGAACCGCACGCCCTGGTAGTCGGTGAAGTAGACCGTCTCGGCCGCGAACTCCGACCAGTGCTCGAAGTAGGCGCGGTACTGCGCGGCGACCTCGTCGTCGCCCTCGGCCAGCACGGCCATGTCCCCGATCGTCTCGACCGTGGGCTGGTTGAGGGGGTACTCGAAGTTCGCCTTCCACGCCTTCATGTAGCGGTCGCCGGAGTACTCGTGGTTGCCGGGCGCGGCCATGATGTTCTTGGTGGCCGCGGACGTCTCCATGCCCTTGAACCAGTTGATCCACTGGGTCTCGTTGCTGGCCGTGTCGATCAGGTCGCCGGCGTGCACGGAGCCGATGGCGTCGGGCGCGGTCGCGAGCGACTGGTCGACCACCTTGGGCCACGTGGTGTCGAGGCCGATCTGCGCGTCCCCATAGTAGATGTAGGAGAAGTCGGTGACTGACGGGTCGGCGGTGGTGAAGGTCTGCCACTCGCTCCACGCGTCGGGGTTGCCGACGCGGTAGCGGTACTCGGTGCCCTGCTGGAGGCCCCCGACGGTCGCGGAGAAGTGCTCGAGCGGGTTGTTGTTCACCACTCCCTGCGGGTAGCCGCGGAGCGTGCGGGTGAGCCCACCGGCGGACGGCTTGACCTGCACGCGGCCGACGGTCTCACCCTCGTTGCCGGCCTGCCAGGAGAAGGACTGCGAGCGGGTCGGGTCCTCGGTGGGGGTCAGGATGATCCGCGACGGGGGCAGGGCCGACGGCGTCTCGAGGACGGGCACCAGCTCCTTGAAGTCGAAGTAGATGTCGCTGCTGGTGTCGCGGTCCTGGTAGAGCGCGACGGCGACCGTGTTGGTGCCGGGCTCGAGCACCTCGGGAGAGATGGTGAAGGTGCCGGTGACCGGCGCACCGCCCGAGTTGCCGGCGTACTGCAGGTTGGTCGAGGTGTCGGTCGCCCGCTCGTCGGCGGCGTTGTAGACCCGGTCGCCGTTGACGTAGACGCGGACCGCGTCGTCGAAGACGACCTCGGCACCGAGCCCGGCGATCGACTCGATCGTCTGGGCGTCGATGTCGAAGGTGCTGCGGAGGAAGAACGTCGGCACGTTGGGCGCGGACGTCCCGTCGACGTACTGGTTGAGCAGGGTCTTCGGCGTGAGGCCGCTCACCGAGCCGAGCTCGCCACGGATGGCGCCGAACGAGCCGGTGGCCGACTTCCAGTCGGAGGCGTCGTACGACGCTCCGGTCCACGCCAGCACGTCCTCGGCGCCGCGGTGCGGCTCCGTGTTGTCGTCGAGGTAGCGCCAGGTCGTGTCGGTGGTGCTGATCAGCGGATCGGTCGACACCGCGGCGGCAGCCGGGTCGTCGGCGATCAGGGTGGTGGTGCTCGCAAGGAGCACCGACGCGACGCCGGTCGACACCAGGACCGGCGTGAGGCGTCGTGGTCGGCCTGGGGTGGCCACGGTCTGCTTCATCATTCCCTTTCACGGGCGGCCCGCGCGCAGGCGCGGGGGACGGAGTACGCCGTCCGCCACGCATCCGAGTGCAGCCACGTGTCCCGGAGGGGGTTCCACCGTGAACGCCCGACGACCCTGGCGCGGCGTCCTGCTGGACCGGCCGAAAGAGGGACCAATGGATGACGGGGCACTGCGACGAAGGTCCGCACTTCCCCACGTTCCCGGCGGCTCGGGACCTCAGCCCGTCCCGCCTCTCGTTCGCTACCCGGAGGGTGAGGTGAAGCCGCTACGGGTCGCCGAGCCCCGGTCCCCCGATGCCGACACCGAGGTCCTGGGGGTGGTGTCCACAACCTGCTCAACTGCTCGCGCACAGTGGAGCCCTCTGGCCGCAGCCGCCTTCCGGCGGCGCATCGACGTCGGTTCTGCGCTCAGGTCTCTAACGGTTTGAGCCCCAGGTCTCGTGCCAGTACCGGGCGTTCTTGCTACCCACGCGCAGGATGGCATCAGGCTCGACGGGAGCGGGCCAGAGTTGGATCAGGTAGAAGTCGACGGCCTCGTCCGCGAACTCGTCCTCGTCGCAGGCGTCCCGCCCACGAGCACACACCCGGATCCGGTGTGGTCCTGGCGGCAGCACAAACTGACCACCGCTCTCCCCAGCCCAACTGGTCCACCCGCAATCGCCCTGTTCACCGACGACTGTCGAAACCTCGACAACGTCCTCCCACTCCGCATCGCACGGGATGACCCCGTCATGTGCCTCGATGCGGACCGGTGACCCCCCGGACCGACGGCCCAGGTTCAGGTAGATCCGTCCGGGGGTGGCAGCACCAGCGACCCCATTGACCTGCCCCGAGAAGGTGGCCTGAATGTCACCGTCGTCCTCGACGTCGCCCGAGAACCAGATGTCCAGTTGCCCGTAGTCGGTCTCTACGACCTCGTCCATCAGCACACGCACCATGTGCTGAGCCTGTCTTGTTCTGACGGCGCCGGCTCGTCAACGCGACCCAGCGCCTCGCGATGGCCGTTCGCGACAAGACATGTCGTGCTGATGGCTGCGACGTCCCGGCCACCTGGTGCGAGGCCCACCAACCACGATGGCGCCTCGAACGACTGGCCAACGGCGACTACCGCTTCCACCCACGCAGATAGGCGGCGACACCGAGCAGGTCCTGTCCGCTCCACGCCCGCTTCGCCACCTTGGCACCATCGATACGGCCCGACGATCCGCGCTCTCTGGTCACCTGAGCTGCCCCGCCGTCACCCAGTTCTCGGTCTCCTGGCTTCGGTGCGCGCCTCTATCGCTCGCAGCACCGCAACCATGTCGGCATGACCGTGACCCAGCTGCTCGGCCTCCGCGAACAGGTCGCGACAGGTGTCGAGGACGGGCGAGGACACGCCGGCCCGACGGGCTGCCTCCGCGACGAGACGACTGTTGTAGTGCACGTCACTGATCGACGCCTGCACCTCGAAGTCGCCCAGCACCAGCTTCTCCAGCTTGATCCGAGAGACACCGCTAGACATCGGCCCGGAGTCCAGAACCGAACGAAAGGCCTCGACGTCCAAGCCGTTGTTCTCGGCGAAGTGAAACGCCTCCGCCAGGCCCGCGACCTGGGTGAGGAGGAAGAGGTTGACTGCCAGCTTCATTCGCGTGGCGTTCGGGACCTCACCGCACGTGACCGTGGTCGAGCACAGCGGTGCGAGCAAAGGAAGGACCGCATCCACGGCTGCGGTCGAGCCGGCCACCATGCCCACCAGCTGACCCGCCTCCGCGGGGCGACGCGACCCCGACACCGGTGCCTCGACATAGCGGCCGCCTGCCGACGCGATGTCCCTGGAGAGTCGCTCCGAGTACGCCGCCGCCGTCGTGCCCATGTGGACGAGCGTCCGTCCGGCCACCATCTGGTCGAAGCGGGGGGTGCCACGCTCGAGCACCTCGTCGATGACCGCGCCGTTCGCCAGCATGAGGAACACGGTCGTCGAGTCGCGGAACACGTGAGCCGGACTGCGAGCGACCGTGGCGCCGGCCTCGGCCATGAGTTCTGCCTTGTCGCGAGACCGGTTCCAGACCATCAGGGTCGTACCCGCACGATGCATGTTGAGCGCCATGGGTAGGCCCATGTGCCCGAGCCCGATGAATCCGACACTCATGAATGCCTCCCCCGACTCGTATCGGACCGCTCGCCGACGGCGCGGCTCGAGTGCTCACCTCCGAGCCGTACCGTGATCAGCGTGCCGCTCAGCCGCAGGCGCGGACCAGCGCCCATCCGGCCAGTTGTCGCCGCATTGGCGCCACCGCGGTCCAGTCGAGGTCCAGATCGAGCAGGGAAGGTCAGCGCTTCCAGTAACCCGGTGGCGCGGTCGTCGGGGCCTCCCACGCCTCACCGGAAAGACTCCGGTGGCCTCGACCCGTTGATGTCCGAGCTTCAGTCGGCCGCCGAGTAGATGTCGCCGGCCACACAGCGCACCCGGCCGTGACGAGCAGTGCTCCTGCCACCGCTCCTGCCCAGGGTGTGGAGTCATGTGACAGGTACCCGAGCAGGATCGGGGCGAACATGACCTCCCCCAACGGAGTGGCCATGGCGATCAGGACGCTGATCACGACCCGCCACCGCGTCGTCCACTGAGCGGTGTGGTCGTCGCGGCTCGTCGCTGCCGCCGCTGCCAGCACGAGGGGCAGGCCGAAGGACCAGACCAGGATCGCGGGGACGATCTCCACCGCCGGGATCTCGTGGCTGAGTCCCGCACTCCACGTCAGTCCACCGACCAGGAGGACAGCCAGAGCGGGCACCGCCACCGCCAGGCACACGAGCGGGCGCCGGGGCAGCCACAACCACGGCAGCAACGTCACCCCGATGGCGAGGAGAGCCATCGAGACTCCGGCGAGCAGAGCAGCGTCGCCGACGGGGACCCACGGAGCAGTCGGCGCGACGTAGTCGTACAGATGGTCCTGGGCCTTGATGCACGCGACCGCGTCGAAGTCGCCTCGTTTGCAGGCGGGCCACCAGCGCTGCGCCGCCGCAGCCACCGACAGCGCGCCCGCGAGGGAGGTCAAGGCGGCCACCGCCGCTCGCACGAGCCAGCGCATGAGTTCCTCCCCAGGGTCCCACCTCACGTTCCCTGTCAGGACACGACGCACACCCGCGCGCACCCGGACGTACTCGACTTCGGGGATCGGCGTCGATGCGTCTCGCGGGCACGGCGGCGGCGGGCTCAGCCGCCGTAGCGGTCGGCCACCTCGTCGAACCGCTCGCTCGACCTCGCCACGATCGCGCGGTAGTCGTCGTCATCGAGGTGCAGGACCTTCATCAGGGGCATGACCTCACGGCGTCGGGCCACCTGGACCTCGTGCTCCTCCGGGTCCGCGTCCCGGGTGGTGATCTCGAACGACATCGCGCATGCCAGCGCCACTGCCGCACTCACGGCCGACAGGTCCTCGTGCGCCTCGTGGTGGTCCCGGATGCCGTCGACGATGGTCAGCGGGAGCCCCCACGCCTCGGCCACCGCGCCGCCGATGTCGGCGTGGGTGAGCCCGAAGACCACCCGCTCGGTGTCGAGCAGGTCCACGCCGTCGGTGGCGGCGGCAAGGGCGAGCGTCTCCAGGATCTGCTTCCCGAAGTGCCGGGCCAGCACGATCTTGCCGAAGTCGTGCAGCAGCGCGGCGGTCCCTGCCTCCGCCGGGATCGGAACACGGGCGCGGGAGCGGATCACCTCGGCCGCGATCGACGCGGCCACCGAGCGCTCCCAGAGCGCGCCCGGCTGGAGGCCGTACGCCGGCAGCGCCTGCAGCATCCTGCCTCCGACACGCGAAGCCAGGGTCAGCGACAACAGTGTGCTGGTACCGAGCCGCACCGCGGCGTCACGCACCGACGTGATGTTGGCGCGGTGGCCGAGTGCGGCCGAGTTGGCCAGGCGCAGCACGTCCGCAGTCAGTGAGACGTCGAGGGACACGATCTCGCTGATCTCGCGGATGTCGGCGTTCGGGTCCGCAACCAGCGTGGCCAGTCGCGCGACGGTGTGGGGCAGGGGTTCGACGGACTCGGCGGCGGCCAGCAGGTCCGCCGGGTCCACGAGCGGTGCGGTGGTCACGTGGAGGTGATCGGCACGCCGGGGCGAGATCTGAGGAAGACGGGCTGACGGGAAACGGGGTGTCACCCGAACGGGCAGTGAAGACGCGCAGTGGTGCCGCGTCCTACCCTCCCGAGATGGACTTCTCGTGGACGGCCTCCTGCCGGGCGTTCGCCGACGCCGCGGAGTGGTTCGTCGCCACCGCCGCCCTGGCGGACGGCCGGTGGACGGAGCCCGGCCTGGGCGAGTGGGACGTGCGCAGCCTGGTCGGCCACACCAGCCGTGCGCTGCTGACGGTCGAGACCTACCTCGCCAGCCCGGCGGAGGTCGTCGAGGTCGGGTCGACGGCGGACTACTACCGCGCGACCCGGGCCGCCGCCGCGGGCCCTGACGTCGCGGACCGCGGCAGGACGGCCGGCGAGGCGCTCGGCACGGACCCGGCCGCTGCCGTCGCGGAGATCGCGGCCCGCGTGGTCCCCATGGCCGCTGCGTGCGAGGGCACCGAGGTGGTCACCACGATCGCCGGCGGGATGCGGCTGGCGGACTACCTGCCGACCCGGACCTTCGAGCTGGTCGTGCACACCGCGGACCTCGCAGCCGCCCTCGGGCTGGCGTCCGAGCCGCCCCCGG
This sequence comes from Nocardioides sp. P4_G10, assembly GCF_056401175.1. Classification (NCBI taxonomy): domain Bacteria; kingdom Bacillati; phylum Actinomycetota; class Actinomycetes; order Propionibacteriales; family Nocardioidaceae; genus Nocardioides; species Nocardioides sp. P4_G10. Next base: position 119,835 of record NZ_JBFUJV010000006.1, read on the forward strand.
TCCCTGCTGCGCAGGCCTTCGACGTGGTCGCGCAGCTCGCCGTCACCGACGGTCGTGCCACGGCGCTCCTGCGCGCCGCCACGGGCCGGGAGGGACTTCCGCCGGGCTTCTCGGTGCTGTGACGCGGGTCGGGCACGCACCACCCCTACCCTGATCCCATGCCAGCGCCCCGCACCCGCCGCGCGAGAGCGGCCAGGAAGCGCCAGCGGCGGATGGCGAGCGTCGAGCACGACCTCAGCCCGGGCCAGTGGGCCGCGCTGCAGGAGGCCTGGGGCGGGTGCGCCTACTGCGGTGCGACCGGCGGCTCGCTGCAGAAGGACTGCGTCCTCCCGATCTCCCGCGGGGGCCGCTACACGCTGCTCAACGTCGTCCCCGCGTGTGCCTCGTGCAACGCGAGCAAGTGCAACGACGAGGTCACCGGCTGGCTGCGCCGCAAGCGGCTCGACGAGAGCGCCTTCCTGGTGCGCCTCGCGACGGTGCAGGCCGAGCTCCGGCAGCCGGCTACAGCGGCGAGTCCTCAGGCACCACTCGCACCACGCTGACCGTCCCGGCCTCGCGACCCACCACGACCTTCACCCCGTCCAACCGCTCCAGCGCGGCGCGTACGTCGTCGACCTCGAGCCGCGTGTCGACGGCGATGTCGGCGTCGCGGACCGGCACGGCCGTCTCCGGCCACTCGGACGAGTCGACCTCGAACGGGTCGAAGTCGGTCTGGGCCGCCGACCACAGCTGGAGCGCGGACTCGGCGACGATGTCGTCGGTGGTGGACTCATCGGAGGTCATGCGTCGAAGGTACCCATCTCCGCGCAGTTGACCGACACCGCTTGACTGACCAGATGGCCACCCGACTCCTGCTCCTGGCGGACACGCACCTCCCCACGCGTGCCCGCGACCTTCCGGCCGAGGTGTGGCGGGCCGTGGAGGAGGCCGACCTCGTCGTCCACGCGGGCGACTGGGTCGACGTACGCCTCCTCGACGAGCTGGAGGCGCGGTCGGCCCGGCTCGTCGCGTGCTGGGGCAACAACGACCACGGCGAGCTGCGCGAGCGGCTGCCCGAGGTCGCCCGGGTCGAGGTCGAGGGCGTCCGCCTGGGCGTGGTCCACGAGACCGGGCAGGCGAAGGGCCGCGAGGAGCGCATGAGCGTCGAGCACGCCGGCCTCGACGTGCTCGTCTTCGGCCACAGCCACATCCCGTGGGGCACCGTCACCGCCACCGGGCTCCGGCTGCTCAACCCCGGCTCCCCCACCGACCGTCGGCGACAGCCGCACTGCACGTACCTGACAGCGACGGCCGTCGACGGCGAGCTCAGGGACGTCGTCCTGCACCGGCTACCGACACGCTGATGCGTCAGGCGTCGGAGCCGCAGCCGGAGCCGGGCGCCTGGTCGGAGTACGTCCTTCGACCCTAGCCAGCGGGGCCGCGGCCCATCATGATGTGACCCCTGCCACACCCCTGTCAGCACCCGCAGCACGCCAGCCAGCATCCTGAGGAGCCGGAGATGACCGCGACCGAGACCGACCCCGACGTCCTGGCAGTGCGCGAGGAGTACGAGGCCCGCATCCTCGGGCTGCACATGCCGGCCACCGTGCGGCAGGCCGCGGAGACCTACGGCGACGCACCGGCCTTCTCCGACAAGTTCGACGTGCCCGAGGGCGAGACGTGGTCGACGATCAGCTGGACCGAGACGTGGGACCTGACCCGCCGGGTCGCCGCCGCCCTGATCGACCTCGGTGTCGAGCCGGGCGACCCCGTGGCGATCATGGCCGCCAACCGCACCGCGCACACGCTGGCCGACTACGGCGCCATGACCGCGGCCGCCGTGCCGATGTCGATCTACAACACCCTCGCCCAGGACCAGGTCTCCTTCATCGCCGGCGAGTCGCGTCCTGTCGTGGTGGTGCTCGAGGACCACGACCGCTACCAGCGGTGGGAGCGGGCCCTGGACGAGGTCGACTCCATCCGCCACCTGGTGATGCTGTCCGACGCCGACCGCGTGGACGACCCGCGGGTGATGACGTGGCCCGACCTCCTGGCCCGCGGTGACGACACCGGCCCCGTCGACGAGCGGATGGAGCGGATCACCCCCGACCTGCCGGCGACGTTCCTCTACACCTCCGGCACCACCGGCAACCCCAAGGGCGTGGTGCTCACCCACCACAACGTGATGTACGAGGCGGTCTCCACCCTCGACGCCGGCGGCCTGCACGGCCCGCAGCGCACCATCAGCTACCTGCCGCTCGCCCACATCGCCGAGCGCATCCTAGCGACGTACGCTCCCCCGTTCCTGGGCAGCCACGTGCACGCGATCCCGGACCCGGCGGGCCTCCTCGGCGCGCTCGGCGAGGTGCACCCGACCGCCTTCTTCGGCGTCCCCCGCGTCTGGGAGAAGATCAAGACCGGCATCTCGGCCAAGCTCGCCGAGGACCCCGACCCCGCCAACCAGAAGCTGGTCACCGACGCGATGGCCGCGGGTCTCGCGTGGACGCAGGCCCACGAGTACGGCAACGCGATGACGCCGGAGGTCGAGGAGGCCTTCGCCAAGGCCGACGAGGCGATCCTGGCGTTCCTGCGCCTGCTGCTCGGCCTCGACCAGGTGCAGTGGGCCGCGAGCGCCGCCGCCCCGATGCCGCTCGAGGTCGCGAAGTTCATGGGCGGGCTCGGCGTGCGGGTGTACGACGTCTACGGCATGACCGAGACGACCGGGGCCTTCACGTCCAACGGACCCGACGCCTTCAAGCTCGGCACGGTCGGACGGCCCAACCCCGGCGTCGAGGTGCGGCTCGCCGAGGACGGCGAGATCCTGTGCCGCGGCCCGGTCAACACCCCCGGCTACTACAAGCAGGAGGCCGCCACCCGCAACCTCGTCGACGAGGACGGCTGGATCCGCACCGGGGACATCGGCACGGTCGACGAGGACGGCTTCTACTCGGTGGTCGACCGCAAGAAGGAGCTGATCATCACCTCGGCGGGCAAGAACATCGCGCCCTCCAACATCGAGAACTACCTCAAGGAGTCGCCGATCGTCGGGCACGCCATGGCGCTCGGCGACGGCCAGTCGTACGTCGTCGCGATCCTCACCCTCGACGGTGAGATCRCACCGCTGGTCGCGGCCAGGATGGGCGTCGAGTTCACCGACCTCGCGGACCTGTCGGCCAAGCCGGAGATCCGCGCGATGGCGCAGGCCGCGGTCGACAAGGCCAACGAGCGGCTGTCGCGCCCCGAGCAGGTCAAGGCCTGGGAGCTGCTGCCCGACGAGTGGACCGCGGAGTCCGAGGAGCTCACGCCCACGCTCAAGCTCAAGCGCCGCGTCGTGAGGACCAAGTACGCCGACGTGGTGGACAAGCTCTACACGTGACGTTCGACCTGCAAGCCCACCGCGGCGGTGCGGGGCTCTGGCCCGAGAACACCCTCGAGGCCTTCGGCCGGGCCCTCGCGCTCGGGGTCTCCACCCTCGAGCTCGACGTCCACCTGACCGCCGACGACGACGTCGTGGTCCACCACGACCCGACCGTCCACGGCGGACTTGCCGACGCGAGGAGGATCCGCGAGCTCACCCGCGCCGACCTGCCGCCGTCGATGCCGCTGCTCCGGCAGGTCGCCGCGCTCCTCGCCGAGCGCGGCGCCGACCCGGTGCGGGTCAACCTCGAGATCAAGTACGACGCCCTCGACGCCAGCGGCTTCACCACCCGCGAGGCATTCGTCGAGCGGGTCGTCGACGCCCTGCGCGTCGACGGGCTCGTCCCCCGCACGAGCATCCAGTGCTTCGACTGGGGAGTGCTGGACCGCGTCGGCGAGGCCGAGCCCGCCCTCGCGCGCAACCTGCTCGTGTCCCCGAAGTACCTCCGGGACGCCGACGGGGCGCCATCGCCGTGGTTCGGCGGCCTCTCGGTCGACGACGACTTCGTCGTCACCGCCGCCCGCCAGGGTTTCACGGCGATCTCGCCGATCCACGGGTCGCCCTTCCGCTCCGGTGTGGACGACCCGGCGTACCAGCCCTTCGCGACGGCGGAGCTGGTCGACGCCGCGCACGCCGCGGAGCTGGCGGTCGTGCCCTACGTCGTCGACGACGCGCCCACCATGCGCCACCTCGTGCGCCTCGGCGTCGACGGGCTGATCACCAACCACCCCGAGCGGCTCCGCGACGTGCTCGCCGACGAGGGCCGCAGCCTCCCGCCCGCATTTCCCGGTGGTGCCGACAACCTCCCACCGATCCGGAGCGTCTCCTCGACATGACCACCTCCTTCCGCGGCTCCTTCCGCGGCTCCTTCCGCGGCTCCTTCCGCGCGGCCTCGCGCGCCGCCCTGGTGGCTGCCGCCACCCTCGCCCTCGCCGCCGGGCTGTCGCCGGCGACCCCCGCGACGTCGGCGCCCTCCGTCGCCGGCACGAGCAGCCGTCCCGCTCCCTCGACCGTCCTCGACGTCCGCGGACTCGAGCAGGGAGACCCGCCCGCCGTCGCCTGGAGCGAGCGGCGCTCCGGCCGGACCGTCATCCACGGGACCGGCGGCACCCGCACACCCGCGCCCAACCGCCTCGACCAGTTCGCACCGATGGGCTCCGGGCACGTCATCCAGACCATCGGTGCCGGCGCCGCCGTGACCCGCTGGATCGGCGCCGACGGCACCCCCGGCCGACGCGAGTGGCGCACCGGCTACGGCCTGGCGGTCTCGGCGCAGGGCAAGGCCGTCGCCTTCTCAGGCAAGGCCGGCAAGGTCTGGTCGATCGACGAGGCGGGCGACCGGGTGCTGTCGTTCAACCCGGTCCCCATCTCCGGCAAGGGGCGGGCGGTGGCGCTGTTCGGCGAGGACTGCAAGGAGGGCGCGACCAGCAACGGGTGCACGGTCTACGTCAACGGTCCCAACCGTGCCTACTACACGTCCTCGCACGGCATCGTCGACCGACCGCCGCACCTGCGGCTCACCTCCACCGGGCGCGGGCCGTGGATCGGCGGCATCACCTCGTTGAGCGACATGGGCTCGTGCAGCGCGATGCTGCGCAGCTGGAAGGTGAAGTGGCGCACCTGCGACAACCAGCTCTCCGACATCGCCCCCGACAACCGCCACGTCCTCGGCACCCCGGCGTACGCCGACGGCTTCGGCCCCGGGACGCTCGACCTCCTCACGACCGCCGACGGCTCCGTGGCGAGGTCGTTCACCTCGGCCCGCAACGGCCGTTCGGCGACGTACTTCGACGAGGTCTGGGAGGACGCCGACCACGTGCTCGTCGTGACCTACCAGGCCGACCGGTGGGCGGTCGTGAGGCTCGGCGTCGACGGCTCGATGGAGTACGCCGTCGCGCCCCGGCGCGGGACGATGGACGCCCGGGCGCCGTTCCAGCTCCAGACCCGCTGACGGGGCGCCGGGGACCTGACCCGGTCTAGACCTCAGGGCAATTACCGATGCACGCGGCGGCCCCCGGCTGGTCCACTGAAAGGCATGCACCGACAGATCGCTGGGACCCTGACCGGACGCGTGACCAAGTGGATCGTCCTCGTGGCGGTCCTGGCACTCACCGCGATCATGGCCTCATTCTCGGCCAAGCTCACCTCGGTCCAGAACAACGAGGCCTCCTCGTGGCTGCCCGAGTCGGCGGAGTCGACCCAGGTCCTGGAGGAGCTGTCCGAGACCGTCGACCCCAACGACATCCCCACCCTGGTGGTCTACCAGCGTGACGGCGGGCTGACCGAGGACGACCTCGCCCAGATCGAGGCCGACGGCCCGGAGATCGCCGCGATCGACGGGGTCACCGACCAGGGCGTGCTGACGCCTGCGGCCGCGGAGGCAGCCGCGGCCCAGGGGGCGCCGGTGCCGACGCTGGTGTCCGACGACGGTGAGGTCGCCTACCTCTACTTCGTGCTCAACTTCGGAACCAACGGCTGGAACGACATCCCCGACGCCGCCGACGAGATCCGTGGCATCGCCACGCTCGACGGCGGTCAGGTGCACCTCGCCGGCTACGGCGGCCAGGCCGCCGACTCCGCCGAGGCCTTCGAGGGCATCGACACCAACCTGATCTTCGCGACGCTCGCCGTCGTCATCGTGATCCTGCTCTTCACCTACCGGAGCCCCATCCTGTGGCTGCTCCCGATCCTGTGTGCCGTCTCGGCCAACTTCATCGCTACCGGTCTGGTCTACCTCCTCGCGAAGTACGCCGACCTCACGGTCAACGGCCAGAGCCAGGCCATCCTGAGCATCCTGGTGATCGGGGCCGGCACCGACTACGCGTTGCTGCTCGTCGCCCGCTACAGGGAAGAGCTCCGTCGTCACGAGGACCGCCACGAGGCGATGGCGTTCGCGCTGCACCGCGCGGCGCCGGCGATCTTCGCCAGCGCGGCGACGGTGGCCGTCAGCATGCTGTGCCTGTCGTTCGCCGACCTCAACTCCACCGCCGGCCTCGGCCCGGTCCTCGCCATCGGCGTCGCCGTCACCATGCTCGTGATGGTGACGCTGCTGCCGGCGCTGCTGGTGATCTGCGGCCGCTGGGTCTTCTGGCCCAAGCGCCCCGCCTACCGCAGCGCCGAGCCCACCGCCAACGGCTTCTGGGCCCGCGTCGGTCGCTCGATCAGCCACCGCCCGCGTCGGGTCTGGCTCACGACCACCGGTCTCCTGCTGCTCGCCTGCCTCGGCCTGTTCCGGCTCGACGCGTCCGGGCTCTCCACCGAGGACACCTACACGAAGGAGTTCGACTCCATCAAGGGCCAGGCGCTGCTCACCGACCACGGCCTGGCCGACAACTCCAACACGATCCAGGTCGTCACCAACGCCGACCAGGCAGCCGAGGTCGCGGCGTCGCTGGAGGGCGTCGAGGGGCTCGGCGCCCCGGGCGAGGTCCAGCCGATCTCCGACGACCGGGTGTGGTTCGAGGCGACGGTCAACGCCGACATCTCCTCGACCACCGCGGCCGACATCGTGGAGTCCAGCCGCGAGGCCGTCCACGGGGTGTCGGGGGCCGACGCGGTCGTCGGGGGAGGTGCCGCGTTCTACCTCGACACCAAGATCGCCTCCGAGCGCGACAGCAAGGTCATCATGCCGCTGGTCCTGGGCGTGGTGCTCCTGATCCTGATCGGGCTCCTGCGGGCTGTGGTCGCGCCGCTGATCCTGATCGCGACGGTGGTGCTGTCGTTCGGCGCCGCCCTCGGCATCTCGGCGCTGCTCTTCGAGTACGTCTTCGGCTTCGCCGGGTCCGACCCAGGGTTCCCGCTGTTCGCGTTCGTGTTCCTCGTGGCGCTGGGGATCGACTACAACATCTTCCTGATGACCCGGGTGAGGGAGGAGACCGTCACCTACGGCACCCGCAAGGGCTCCCTGATCGGCCTGGCCTCCACCGGAGGCGTCATCACCTCGGCCGGCATCGTCCTCGCCGCCACCTTCCTGGTGCTCGGCTCGCTGCCGCTGGTGTTCCTGGCCGAGCTGGGCGTGGCCGTTGCCCTCGGCGTCATGCTCGACACGCTGGTCGTCCGGTCGGTCCTGGTCACGGCGCTGAACCTCGACCTGGGCGGCAAGATCTGGTGGCCGAGCAAGCTCGACTCAGCCGACACCCCGCTCACCGAGAGCGAGACGGAGGCCCCGCTCGAGACGGTGCACTAGGAGCGTCAGGCGGGGGTCGCGAGGGTCAGGACCTCCGCGCCGTCCTCCGTGATGGCGATCGTGTGCTCGCTGTGAGCCGTCAGGCAGCCGGTGGCGCTGCGCAGCGTCCAGCCGTCGTCGTCGGTGACCAGCTCGTCGGTGTCGGCCATGATCCACGGCTCGAGCGCCAGCAGCAGGCCGGGGCGGAGCTTGTAGCCCCGGCCCGGTCGGCCGTCGTTGGACACGTGGGGGTCCTGGTGCATCGTCGTGCCGATGCCGTGGCCGCCGAACTGCATGTTGATCGGGTAGCCCGCGTCACCGAGGACCGTGCCGATCGCGTGGGACAGGTCGCCGATCCGGGCGCCCGGGCCGGCGGCGGCGATGCCGGCGGCCAGCGCCCGCTGGGTGGTCTCGATCAGCTCGACGCTCCCCACCGGGCGGCTCTCCCCCACCACGAAGCTGATGGCGGAGTCGGCGGCGACCCCGTCGAGGCGGACCGCGAGGTCGAGGGTGAGCAGGTCGCCGTCGGCGAGGCGCTGGTCGCGCGGGCGTCCGTGCAGCACGGCGTCGTTGACCGCCGTGCAGACGTAGTGGCCGAACGGGCCTCGGCCGAAGGACGGGGCGTAGTCGACGTAGCAGGACTCGGCGCCGGCCTCGCGGATCATCTCGGCCGTCCAGCGGTCGAGGTCGAGCAGGTTGGTCCCGACCTCGCAGCGCGAGCGCAGCGTCTGCAGGATGTTGCCGACGAGGGCGCCGGTGTGGCGGGCGCGGTCGACCTGGGCCGGGGTGAGGATCTCGATCATCGGGGCGCCATCATCTCAGGCCCAGCCTCGCACACTGCTTGCGCGTTTCACCGCTGCACAGGTCGTCGAGGGTGAGGATGCCTTCGGCCACCAGCACGGAGGTGAGGGTGTCGACGGTGACGTCGCGGTCGCGGTAGAGCCATGACTCCACCCCGTCGACGTCCTCGCCGCCCTCGACGGGCTCGTCGGCGAGGTAGGCCACCGCCAGGTCGGCGGCACGGTCGCTCATCGCCCCCGTCGGCACGTAGGTCATCGACTTCTCGTCGCCGCGGACGATGTCGCGGGCGGCCTCCACGTCGGAGCCCGTCTGGCTGGGCAGCGAGCCGCTCTCGAGGCCCACGAAGCGGTCCGACCCGGGGACGAGCTCGCCGAACGAGATGACGGGCAGGTCGCCGGCGGTGAGGGTGTCGAGGTCGTCGGGGTCGACCGGCACCACGACCACCACGTCGGCCGAGGCGGCCTCCGCCTGGCGCGCCTGGCTCTTCTGGGTGGCGGCGTCGCCCTCGGCGTCGTACACCCGCACGCGGCACTCGTCGCAGGTCGACTCCACCCGGTCGGTGAGCCGGTCGACGTCCACCACGCGGGAGGAGGAGTCCGAGCCGTCGGCCACGAGCACCGCGATGGTCGGCTCGTCGCCGACGCAGCCCGACAGCAGCGGGGCGACGACGAGGGCAGCGGTGAGGAGTCTTGCGCGGAGCATCCGGAGGAGGTTATCGGCTCTGCCCTGCAGGGACCGCGCCGGCGGCGCCGCTCATCCGGCGAGCCGCGTGCCGACGCCGACGAGCGCCGTGCCGAGGGCGGCCACCGGGTCCACGAAGAGGGGCTCGAGCGCGATCTCCGCGGCCCCGAGGAGCGAGGAGTCGGACCCGAGTCCCGGGAGGGTCAACGTCACCGACTCGAGCGGAGCCGGCAGCGCGCGGTTGGCGAGCCCGGCCTCGACCTCGGGCCCGACGAGCGCGTAGAGGGAGCGGAAGTAGCCCCCCAGCACCACCTGGCGGGGGTTGAAGACGTTGACGATGCTGGCCAGTCCGTGTCCGAGGGCCGTCCCGGTGGCGCGGAGCGCCGGTGACGGCTCGCCGAACCCGTCGAGCACCTCGTCGAGCTGCGCCACCTTGTCGGTCGGGCAGTGGATGGCCTCGGCGATGGCGTGCGCCCCGACCTCGGTCTCCCAGCAGCCCCGGTTGCCGCAGTGGCACTCGCGCCCCGCCGGGTTGAAGCGGAGGTGGCCCACCTCGCCGGCGTAGCCCCCGGCGCCCTCCAGTCGGACGCCCCCGGTGATCACGCCGGCACCGACACCGACGTTGCCCGAGACGTAGATGAGGTCGTCCACCCCGACGGCCACCCCGCGGACGTGCTCGGCGAGCGCGCCGAGGTCGGCGTCGTTCGCGATCGACACCGGGACGTCGAGGCCGAGCGCGGCCAGGACGATGCCGCCGAACGACACGTCGTGCCACTCGAGGTTCGGGGCGAGGCGGATCAGGCCGTCGCTGTTGCGCACGAGGCCGGGGACGCTGATCCCGATGCCGACGAGCTGCGCGGCATCGGGGACCTTCTCCACGACACAGCGGATCAGTCCGGCGACGGCGGCGCCCACCTGCCACGCCTCGCCGTCGCTGCGCACCGGCGCCTGCGCCCGCTGCAGCACGCGTCCGCCCAGGCCGATGCGAGCCACGACCGCCCGGTCGACCCCGAGGTCCACCGCGATGACGAACGGGCCCTGCTCGGCGATGCGGACGCCGGCCGACGGTCGGCCGGCACCCTGGCGCGGCGTCCCCTCGACCGGAAGCACCCGCTCGGTGATGCCGAGTGCCTCCAGCTCGTTGACGAGCGCAGCGATGGTGCTGCGGTTGAGCCCCATGAGGCCGGTCAGCTCGGCGCGCGAGATCTGACCGGCTCCATGGACGTGCCGCAGGACGGTCCCGAGGTTGTGGCGACGCGCGAGCTCCTGGTTGGTGCCCAGGCCCGGACGCCGGCGGGTGGTCATGTCGGGCCCTACACGCCGGCAGAGGAGCGGCGGCGGCGCGAGATGGCGTCCACGCTCGCGGCGAGCAGGAGCACCCCACCCGTGACCAGGAAGTTGATGTAGCTCGCCTGGTTGAGCAGGCCGAGACCGTTGGGGATCGTCGCGATCACCAGGCCGCCGATGACTCCGTCGATCGCCCGGCCCCGGCCACCGAAGAGGCTGGTGCCGCCGATGACCGCAGCGGCGACGGCATACAGCAGGACGTTGCCGCCGCCGGAGCCCGGCGAGACCTTCCCGACGTACGACGCCAGCAGGAGTCCACTGATCGCCGCCATCGTGGAGCAGATGATGAAGGCCGCGATCCTGATGCGCGTGACGTTGATGCCGGCGCGGCGGGCAGCCTCGGTGTTGCCGCCGACGGCGTAGAGGTGCCGGCCGAAGCGGGTGCGGCCCAGGATGAAGGTCCAGAAGAGCAGGAGTGCGATCACCAGGGGCAGCACCCAAGGGATGCCCCGGATCTCGAGGAAGTTGGGGTTGGGTGAGCGGTTCGCGCTGAGCAGCGCCGTGATGCCGAGCACGATCACGGCGAGCACGACGATCCGGATGATCACGAGGCCCAGCGGCTGGTGGACCAGGCCCTTGGCGGAGAGCGTGCGGTAGTTCCACAGGGACAGTGCCGCGAAGCAGACGACGATCAGGATCGCCGCGATCCAGCCAGCGGTCACCGGCACGTTCTTGATCGACAGTCCGCGCAGCACCTCGTCGTTGAAGCGCAGCGAGCCGCCGGCCCCGATCAGCTTGAGCGGTACGGCCTGCAGTCCGAGGAAGAAGGCGAGCGTGACCACGAAGGAGGGAATGCCGAGGAAGGCGACCAGTGAGCCGATTGCGAGGCCGATCACCGCTCCGACCGCGAGGCCGGCCAGGGTCGCCGTCCACCACGTCCAGTCGTAGTCGATGAGCATCAGGGCGGTGATCGTCGCTGAGGCACCACCGGCGACACCGGCCGAGAGGTCGATCTCGCCGAGCAGCAGGACGAAGATCAGGCCCATCGCCATCACGCAGATCGAGCCCGCCTGGACCACCAGGTTGGCCATGTTGTACGTCGTCAGGAACTTGTCGTTGAGCGAGGCGAACAGGATGAAGAGGAAGACGAGGCCGAGGATGGCGGGCAGGGAGCCCATGTCACCGCCGCGGAGGCGGTTGAGGTAGTCACGGGCGGAGTCGCCGATCGTGGCCGCCTGGAGGTTGTCGCTGTCGAAGCCGCTCGGGGCCGGTTCGGCCGCGGGAGCGGACTGGGTGTCGTTGTCGACGGTCATGAGAGTCTCCGGTCCTTCTCAGACGGCTGCGGTCGTGGAGTTCTCGGCGATGCCGAGGTCGCCGGATCGTCCGGCGGTGATGAGCTCGACGATCTGGCTGTGGTTGACGTCCTTGGCGGCGACGTCGGCGGCCACCCGGCCGAGGTAGAGCGCGGTGATCCGGTCGGCGACCTCGAAGACGTCGCCCATGTTGTGCGAGATCAGCACGACGCCGAGGCCGCGGTCCGCGAGGCGGCGGACGAGGTCGAGCACCTGGCGCGTCTGGGCGACACCGAGGGCCGCGGTGGGCTCGTCGAGGAGGACGACCTTGGAGTTCCAGAGCACGGCCTTGGCGATCGCGACCGTCTGGCGCTGGCCGCCGGAGAGGCTGGCGACGCTCTGGCGCACCGACTTCACGGTGCGCACGGAGAGGGACGCGAGGGTCTCGCGGGCGCGGGACTCCATGGTGATCTCGTCGAGGCCGATGCGCTTCTTCTCCTCGCGGCCGAGGAACATGTTCTGGACGATGTCGAGGTTGTCGCAGAGGGCGAGGTCCTGGTAGACGACCTCCACGCCGAGGTGGGCCACGTCACGCGGTCCGTGCACCTCGACCTTGTTGCCGTCGAAGAAGTATTCGCCGCTGTCGCGGCCGTAGATGCCGGCGATGATCTTGACGAGCGTCGACTTGCCGGCACCGTTGTCGCCGACCAGGGCGGTGACCTGTCCGGGGTAGACGGCGAAGTCGACGTCGTGCAGCACGTGCACCACGCCGAAGCTCTTGTTGACTCCGCGCAGCTCGAGCAGCGGTTGAACCATGGTCCCACTTCCGATCAGCAGAATTTGTTGTGCGAGAGGACGGAGGACGACGCCCGGGCCGAATGGTCCGGTCCGGGCGTCGTCGTACCGCTGAGGGTCAGGCTGTCCCGACCGGGATCAGGAGATGCCGGCCTCGGTGCACAGGTCGGCGAACTTCCCGGTGCACACGTCCTCGGCCTTCTGGCCACCGTCGTCGATGACGTCGCCGACGTTGTCCTTGGTGATGGCCTGCGGCTCGAGCAGGATCGAGGGGACCTCGCTGTCGTCGGAGGAGTCGACCGTGGTGCCGGTGGTCTCGGCCTCGTCACCGTTGACCAGCGCGATGGCGGCGTCGGCCAGCGCTCCGGCCTCCTGCGTGGCGGACTTGTAGACCGTCATGCACTGGGTGCCGGCGAGCACGTTCTGCAAGCCCTCGACGGTGGCGTCCTGGCCGGTGACCGGGACCTTGCCGGCCTGGCCGGGGCCCTCGAGGATGCTGATGGCCGCACCACCGAGACCGTCGTTGGCGGCGAGCACGCCGTCGACCTTGCCGTCCGCAGCGGTGTAGAGCTGCTGGAAGATCGTGGCGGCCTCCTCGTTGTCCCAGTCCGGGACGGCCTGCTCACCGACGACGGTGTAGTTGCTCATCTTGTCGAGCACGCTGTGCGCACCCTCGGCGAAGAGCGTCGCGTTGTTGTCGGTGGGCGAGCCGTTGAGGTAGACGATGTTGGCCTTCTTGTCGCCGAGGCAGTCCGCGAGGCCCTGGCCCTGCAGCTCGCCGACGACGGTGTTGTCGAAGGAGACGTAGTACTCCGCCGAGCCGCCGAGGGTGAGGCGGTCGTAGTCGATCGTCGCGACGCCCTGGGACTTGGCCTTCTCCTGGATGGCCGCGCCGGACTCGGAGTCGAGGTTCACGATCGCCAGGACCGTGACGCCGTTGCCGATCATCGTGTCGGCGATCTGCGTCATCCGCTCGGCGTCGCCCTCGGCGTTCTGGATGTCATAGTCGACGCCTGCCTCGTCGAAGGCCGCCTCGAGGGCGGGGCGGTCCGCGCTCTCCCAGCGCACCGAGGACTCGGTGTCGGGCAGGATCACGCCGATCTTGCCGCTGGCGTCCGAGCTGCTGCTGTCGCTGCTGCCGCCGTCGTCGCTGCCGCTGTCACTGTCGTCACCGCCGCAGGCGGTCAGTGCCATCGACAGGCCGAGCAGGGGGACGAGGACCAAACTGTGCTTCCGCTTCACGCGAACCGCCTCCTAGCGATCTGACGTACGTCCGCTACCGCCCAGCGCGGAGGCGCGTACATATGTTGTTCCACGCAACATATGGAGTGACCACCGTCACGTCCAGATCGCCGACCCGGCTGTTGCCGGTTCGTTACCGAAACGGGCTCGTGGGGCTGCTGTGGACTGGACCACCGGAGAGCCCCGACGGCTAGCGTGGCGCCCATGACCGGCCTCGACGTGTCCGCCCCGCCCGTGCCGAGGTCCGAGGAGGTGCTCACCCCCGAGGCGCTCGCCTTCGTGGCCGACCTCGACGCCCGTTTCCACGAGCGTCGTGACGAGCTGCTCGCGGCCCGCCGGAGCCGGCGCGAGGAGATCGCCCAGACCGGCCGGCTCGACTTCCTGCCCGGGACGGCGGACGTGCGTGAGTCCGACTGGACGGTCGCGCCCGTGCCCGCGGACCTGCGCGACCGCCGCGTCGAGATCACCGGTCCGACCGACCCGAAGATGGCGATCAACGCCCTCAACTCCGGCGCGCGGGTGTGGCTCGCCGACCTCGAGGACGCCAACACCCCGCACTGGCGCAACGTCGTCGGCGGCCAGCTGACCCTGCGCGACGCCGTCCGCGGACGCCTCGCCTTCACCTCCCCCGAGGGCAAGGAGTACGCCGTCGCCGACCCGGCGAGCACCCCGGTGGTCCTCCCCCGCCCCCGCGGCTGGCACTTCGACGAGGCCCACCTCACCGCCGACGGCCGTCCCGTGGTCGCGGCCCTGGTCGACTTCGGCCTGCACTTCTTCCACAACGCCCGCGAGCTGCTGGCCGCCGGGAGCGGGCCCTACTACTACCTGCCGAAGATGGAGTCGCACCTCGAGGCGCGGCTGTGGGACGACGTCTTCACCCACGCCGAGGCGGCGCTCGGGGTGCCGCACGGCTCGGTGCGGGCGACCGTCCTGATCGAGACCATCACGGCGGCCTTCGAGATGGACGAGATCCTCCACGAGCTGCGCGACCACGCGGCCGGGCTCAACGCCGGCCGCTGGGACTACCTCTTCAGCATCATCAAGAACTTCCGCGACGCCGGTCCCGGCTTCACCCTCCCCGACCGCAACGCGGTGACCATGGCGGCGCCGATGATGGCCGCCTACAGCGACCTCCTCGTGCGGACCTGCCACCGACGCGGCGCCTTCGCGATCGGCGGGATGGCGGCCTTCATCCCGAGCCGGCGCGACGCCGAGGTCAACGAGCGCGCCTTCGCCAAGGTGCGCGAGGACAAGACCCGCGAGGCCCGCGCCGGCTTCGACGGATCGTGGGTGGCCCACCCCGACCTGGTGCCGCTGTGCGAGGAGGTCTTCGACGCCGTCCTCGACGGCCGCGACAACCAGCTCGACGTGCTCCGCGACGACGTGGCGGTCTCGGCCGCCGACCTGCTCGCCGTCGGTGAGACGCCCGGCGAGCGCACCGAGGCCGGGCTGCGCGGCAACGTGCGGATCGGCATGCAGTACCTCCACGCCTGGCTGTCGGGCAACGGCGCCGCAGGCATCGACAACCTCATGGAGGACGCCGCCACCGCCGAGATCTCCCGCTCGCAGGTGTGGCAGTGGGTCCACAACGGCGCCACCCTGGCCTCGGGCGAGGTGATCACGCGCGAGCTCGTCGAGCGGATGGTCGCCGAGGAGCACGAGGCCCTCGGCGGCGCGGTCGACGACGACGCCCGCCGGCTCTTCGTCGACTGCGCACTGGGCGAGGACTTCCCCGACTTCCTCACCCTGCAGGCGTACGACGTCCTGCTGGCGCGGGGCGACTGACCGGCCGGACGAACCCGCCGGAGGCGACCTGGTCGCCGCCGACCCACACGTCGGCGACGTCGGCGTCACCGGCGAGCGCGAACACCTTGCCGAGGGCCTCCTCCGGCGACCCGGCGTGCCGCAGCCCGATGTCGAGCGCGGTGCCGACCGGCGGTCGCACGCAGATCGCGTCGAACTGCTTGCCCGGGCTCAGGTCGCCGGTCACGTCGCCGAGGCCCAGCGCTGCCGCGCCCGCCGCGGTGCTGAGGTGCAGCAGGTGGCCCGCGGCCAGCGGCAGCCCGTCGGCGCCGAGCAGGTGCTGCAGGAAGTAGGCCTGCAGGCCCTCCTTGAAGATCGAGAACCCGGTGCCCGCACCGACGTCGCTGCCGAGCGCGACGCGCACGCCCGCCGCGACGTGGCGCCGCAGCGAGAACATCCCGGAGCCGAGGGCGGCGTTGCTGGTCGGGCAGTAGGCCACCGCGGTGCCCCGGGCCGCCAGCACGTCGAGCTCGGCGTCGGTCGGGTGCACGTTGTGCGCCAGCACCGAGCAGCCGCCCAGCAGGCCGTGGTGGTCGTAGGTGTCGACGTAGTGGTCCCGGTGCGGGAACTGGTCGGCGACCGTGGCGACCTCGGCGTTGTTCTCGTTGACGTGGGAGGTGAAGCAGGCGCCGTCGACAGCGGCGAGGACGTCGGCGCACGCAGCGAGGATCGCGTCGGAGGCCGAGAGCGCGAAGCGCGGCGTGACGGCGTAGCGGAGCCGGCCCCGGCCGTGCCAGTCCCCGGCCAGGCGGACGGCCTCGTCGTGGGACCGCTCGGGCGTGGTGAGCAGCGGCTCGGGCAGCACGCGGTCGCTGACCACGAGCCCGCTGGTCATCCGCAGCCCGAACCGCTCGGCCTCGGTGAAGAGGGCGTCCATCGCCGGCGCGAAGTGGGACCCGAAGACCAGCGACGTCGTCGTGCCCGCGGCGACGAGACCGGCCACGAGCTCGCCGGCCACCGTGGCGGCGTACGACGTCGAGGCGAGGCGCTCCTCCTCCGGCAGGGCGCACCGCTCGAGCCACTCGAGCAGCGGCATGCCGAGGGCACCGATCACCCGCACCTGGGGGAAGTGGACGTGGGTGTCGACCAGACCGGGCAGCAGCAGGCCGGACCGGAGGTCGATGACGGGCGCGTCGGGGCGCGAGGCTGCCACCGACGCGAACGGGCCGCGGTCGGTGATCACCCCGTCGTCGGAGACGGCGAGCCCGAGGTCGTCGTCGTAGCGGAACGCCGGGCCGCCCGTGGTGAACGGGTCGTCGGGAGCGTCGTAGGCGCGGGCCCGGTAGACGACCCCCGCACCACTCATCTGGCGACCCGCGTGCGGTCGGCGGCGAGGAGGTCCATCAGCTCGGCGGCCACCGAGACGGCGATCGCGGCCGGCAGCTTGGAGGAGGGACCGGGCAGCCCGATGGGGCAGCGGATCCGGTCGATCGTGGCCCCGTCGTGACCCTCCACCGCGAGGCCGGTGCGGAAGCGGGCCCACTTGGCGGCCGAGCCGATCAGCCCGACCGACCCGAGGTGGGTGCAGCGCAGGGCGGCGTCGCAGAGGGCGAAGTCCTCGGCGTGGTCGTGGGTCATCACCAGGACGTGGGTGCCGGCCGGGACCGCTCCGAGCGCCAGCTCGGGGACCGGCGAGTGGTGGACCCGCACCCGCGCCGCCCCGTCGGCCGGCAGCGCCAGACGCTCGTCGGAGAGCAGGCCCGGGCGGGAGTCGACGAGGTGGAGGTCGAGGTCGTGGGCCGCCAGGATCCGCGCGAGCTGGAGCCCGACGTGGCCGACGCCGAAGATCGCCACGGACCCCACCACCGGCAGCGGCTCGAGCAGCAGGGTGACCTCGCCGCCGCAGCACTGGCGACCGTGGTCGGTGCGCGCCTTGTCGGTGAGGCCGAGGACGAGCTGCTCCGGGGCGTCGGTCCCCTCGTCGAGCATCGCCCGGGCGCGGGCGAGGGCCGTCTCCTCGAGGTTGCCGCCACCGACGCTGCCCCACGCCGCCTCCGCCGAGACGACCATCTTGGATCCGGCGTCACGAGGGGCGTGCCCGCGGACGTCCGCGATCGTGACCAGCACCCCGGCCAGCCGCTGCTCCCGCAGCCTCTCGACCGCTCCCAACCAGTGCACGTCAGGCCTCCCCCGCCGCGCGGGCCGCCTGCTCGGACCGCGGGTGGAGGGCCGGCGCCGCCGGGTCCGGCCGGTCGGGCACGACACCCGGCAGGCCCTCGACCACGTGGTCGGGGGCCGCACCCCGGGCACGCTCCGCCGCCCAGAAGACCGCTTCGGGCGTGGCCGGGGAGGCGAGCTCGACGCTGGCGCCCCCCGGTCCGAACGCCGCGACCGCCTCGCGCAGTGCCTCACGGACCGCGAAGGCCAGCATGAGCGGCGGCTCACCGACCGCCTTCGAGCCGTAGACGGCGCCGTCCTCGTGCGCGTGCTCGAGCAGGGCGACATTCAGCTCGTCGGGCAGCTCGCCCAGGCTCGGGAGCTTGTAGGTGCTGGCGGACTGCGTGGTGAGCCGGCCACGCCCGGGACCGTCGGACTCGTCCCAGCGCAGGTCCTCCATCGTCAGCCAGCCCACTCCCTGCACGAAGCCGCCCTCGACCTGGCCGATGTCGACGAGCGGGGACAGGCTGTCTCCGACGTCGTGCACGATGTCGACCCGCCGGGTGCGGTGGGCGCCGGTGAAGCCGTCGACCTCGACCTCCGCCGCCGCGACGCCGTAGGCGAAGTACTTGAACGGGTGGCCGCTCATCTGCGTGGAGTCCCAGTGGATGCCCTCGGTGCGGTAGAAACCGGCCGCCCACAGCTGCACCCGGCTGAAGTAGGCCTCGCGGACCAGCTCCTCCCATGCCAGGCCGCGGCCCGCGTCGACCTCGCGCAGGCGCGCCAGGACCTGCTCGCAGGCGTCCTTGACCGCGCCGCCGTTGAGGTCGGTGCTGGAGCTGGCCGCGGTCGCGGACGTGTTGGGCACCTTGTCGGTGCGGGTGGGTGCGACGCGGACCTTCGCGAGCGGTACGCCGAGGGTGGTGGCCGCGACCTGCAGCATCTTCGTGTGCAGCCCCTGGCCCATCTCGGTGCCGCCGTGGTTGATCAGCACCGACCCGTCCTTGTAGACGTGCACCAGTGCACCGGCCTGGTTGAAGGCGGTGAAGTTGAAGGAGATACCGAACTTCACCGGCGTCACCGCGAGGCCACGCTTGCGGTGGGGGTGGGCGGCGTTGAAGGCCGCCACCTCCGCGCGACGGCGTACGACGTCGCCGTCGGCGAGCACCTGCTCCCAGGCAGCTGCCAGCCGCTCGGGGTGGCGGACCACCTGCCCGTAGGGCGTGGCCTGGCCGTCGACGTAGAAGTTGCGCCGGCGCAGGTCGACCGGGTCGATCCCGAGCAGCGGGGCGCAGCGGCCGAGGATGTCCTCCACCACCAGCATCCCCTGCGGCCCGCCGAAGCCGCGGAACGCGGTCTGGGACGTCTTGTGGGTGCGCGCCACCCGGCCGTGGACGAGCACGTGCGGGATCCAGTAGGCGTTGTCGACGTGGCACAGCGCCCGCGCCAGCACCGGCTCGCTGAGGTCGAGGCTCCAGCCGCCATCGGAGGTCAGGGTCGCCTCGAGCGCGGTCAGCCGCCCGTCGTCGTCGAAGCCGACCCGCCACTGCGCGTGGAACCCGTGGCGCTTGCCGGTCATCGTCATGTCGTGAGTGCGGCTCAGGCGCAGGCGCACGGGCCGGCCGGTGAGGACGGCACCCAGCGCGGCGACGGCCGCGAAGCCGTGGGGCTGCATCTCCTTGCCGCCGAAGCCGCCGCCCATCCGCAGGCACTGCACGGTCACGTGGTGGCTGTCGAGGCCGAGCACGTGCGCCACGATCTCCTGCGTCTCGCTCGGGTGCTGCGTGCTGCTCTGCACGAACACCTGGCCGCTCTCGTCGACGAGGGCGAGCGAGGCATGGGTCTCGAGGTAGAAGTGCTCCTGCCCCGCCATCTCCGTGACGCCGCTGTAGACGTGGGTCGCACCGGCCAGGCCCGCCTCGACGTCACCGCGGGCGACGACGGGCCGGCCGCCCTGGAAGTGCTCGGCGTCGATCGCCTCGGTCAGCGACACGATCGCGGGGAGCGGCTCGTAGTCGACCTCGACCGCGGCCGCGCCGACGCGCGCGGCCTCGAGGGTGTCGCCCAGCACCCAGCAGACCGCGTGCCCGACGAACATCACGACGTCGGGGAACAGCGGCTCGTCGTGCTTCACGCCGGCGTCGTTGGTGCCGGGGACGTCGTCCGCGGTCAGCACCCGGACGACCCCCGGGACGGCCAGGGCCGCGGAGGTGTCGACCCGCGTGACCCGGGCGTGCGGGTGGGGCGAGCAGACGGGGTGGGCGTGCAGGACGTGCGGCGTGCGGTGCACCAGGTCGTCGGTGTAGAGCGCGTGGCCGGTGACGTGCAGAGCCGCGCTCTCGTGGGGCAGGGCGAGGCCGACGACCGCGTCGCCGGGGCGCTCGGAGAGATGGCTCACTGGCGCTCCCCCTCGTCCCAGTCCTCGGCCCACCACGCCCTCAGCGCGTTGCCCAGCATCGCCGAGCGGTAGGCGGCGCTGGCCCGCTGGTCGTCGATCGGCGTGCCCTCCCCCGCCAGCACCCGGGAGGCCTCCTCGACCGTCTCCTTCGTCCACGGCCGTCCCTCGAGCGCGGCCTCGGTGGCACGGGCACGCAGGGGCGTGGCGGCGACGCCGCCGAGGCCGATGCGGGCCCTCACGACCGTGCCGTCGACGACGTCGAGGGCGGCCGCGACGGCGACGCTGGAGATGTCGTCGTAGCGCCGCTTGGCGATCTTGCGGAACGTGGTGTGCGCGGCGAGCGGCATCGGCACCCGGACGGCCCGGACGAGCTCGCCTGGCCGCAGCACGGTCTCGCGGTAGCCGGTGAAGAAGTCCGCCAGCGCGACCTCCCGGTCACCGGTGGTGGAGGCGAGCAGCAGCGTCGCGTCGAGGGCGAGCAGGGCGGGCGCGAGGTCACCGATCGGCGACGCGGTCGCGAGGTTGCCGCCGATGGTGGCGCCGTTGCGGATCAGCGGCGACGCGAAGAGCGGCCAGACCTCCGCGAGCAGCGGCACGGTGTCGCCGAGCGCGGCCTCCACCTCGCTCAGGGTCAGTGCAGCACCGATCTCGACCGGCCCGCCGGTCGAGACCCCGCGCAGCTCGGGCAGCCGGTCGACCGCGACGACGTAGGAGGCCCGGCGGCCGCGCAGGTTGGCCTCCACGCCCCAGTCGGTCGACCCGGCGACCAGCACGGCGTCGGGGTGGTCGGCCAGGAGCGTGAGCGCCTCGGGGAGGTCGGCGGGGCGGGCGAACCCGTCGACCCGGGTCGGCACCACCGCCGGCGCGGGGGTCGCCTGCCGCTCGGCCAGGGGGTCTGCGGGTGCGGGACCGTCGAGGGCGCGGGCCGCGTCGCGGATCGGGCGGTAGCCGGTGCAGCGGCAGAGGTTGCCGGCGATCGCGTGCAGGTCGAACCCCTCGGGCCCTGCCTCGCGGTCGGGCCGGTAGTACTCCGCCGCCATCGAGCAGGCGAAGCCCGGCGTGCAGTAGCCGCACTGGGAGCCGCCTGCGGCGGCGAGCCCGGCCTGGACCGGGTGCATCCGCTCGGGCGTGCCGAGCCCCTCAGCGGTGACGACCTCCTGCCCGTCGAGCGCGAGCGCCGGCACCAGGCAGGCGTTGACCGGCGTCCAGCGACTCCGGGCCCCGTCGGGGCGGGCGACCATCACCGCGCAGGCGCCGCACTCGCCCTCCGCGCAGCCCTCCTTGGCGCCGGTGAGCCCGAGGCCGCGCAGGAAGTCGAGCGCGTTGGTGTGGGTGGGCGTCCCGGCGAGCGGGCGCGGCTGCCCGTTGACGGTGACCTGCGGATCCGGCACGTGCTCTCCCCTCGGCAGCGCAGACGTCGCATGGTTCAGGGAGTCACGGGTCGCCGGTTGTCCATGCCGAACGACGACCTGCCACCGCCCATCCTACGTGAACCGGGTCACATCGGTGCGGACTTCGGGTGCAGCCTCGGATGCCGGTTGACGTCCTTGTAGAGCAGGTAGCGGAACCGGCCGGGCCCGCCGGCGTAGCAGGCCTGGGGGCAGAAGGCGCGCAGCCACATGAAGTCGCCCGCCTCCACCTCGACCCAGTCCTGGTTGAGCAGGTAGACGGCCTTGCCCTCGAGGACGTAGAGGCCGTGCTCCATCACGTGGGTCTCCGGGAACGGGATCGCTCCCCCGGGCTCGAACCCGACGATGTTGACGTGCATGTCGTGCCGCACGTCGAGCGGGTCGACGAAGCGCTGGGTGCCCCATGCGCCGTCGGTGTCGGGCATCGGCTCGGCCGCGACGTCGTCCTCGTGGACGACGAACGGTTCGGGCACCTCGATGCCGTCGACCCGCTCGTAGGCCTTGCGGATCCAGTGGAAGGTCAGCGGCTCGCCATCGGCCCCGTCGCTGCGCAGCGTCCACGTCGTCCCCGGCGGCACGAACGCGTAGCTGCCTGGCTCGAGCGCATGGGTTCCGTCGCCGACGGTCAGCGTGGCCCGCCCGCCGACGACGAAGAGCACCGACTCCGCGTCGGGGTCGTCGTCGGGCCGCTCGGTCCCGCCGCCCGGCGCCACCTCCACGACGTACCACGAGAAGGTCTCGGCGAAGCCGGACAGCGGCCGGGCGATCACCCACAGCCGGGTGTCGTCCCAGTGCGGCAGGCGGCTGGCGACGATGTCGGTCATGGTGCCGCGCGGCAGCACGGCGTACGACTCGGTGAAGACCGCACGACCGGACTGGCCGGTCGTCAGGTCGGCCTGCGGCGGCAGCCCGCCCCTCGGGACCCAGTACGTCATCGCGCCACCCCTCTCGTCAGCCCTCTCCTCAGCAGCCGGCCACGCGGCGGGCCCGACAGGTCGACCCGTCGTCCGCGCAGCCAGGTCGCGCGCACGGTGCCGGTGAGCGTACGCCCGGCGTAGGGCGTGACCGGGTTCTTGTGGTGCAGCGCCGCCGCGTCGACGACCCACTCCTCGTCGGGCGCGAAGACGCAGAGGTCCGCGTCGGCGCCCACGGCGATCTCGCCCTTGCCGGCCAGCCCCACCCGGCGGGCCGGGGCGGTGGCCATCCAGCGCACCACCTCCGCGAGGGGTACGCCCCGCTCGCGGGCGCCGGACCAGACGACCGGCAGGCCCAGCTGGAGCGAGGCGATCCCACCCCAGGCGTCGGCGAAGTCGCCCGTCTCCTGGCGCTTGAGGTCGGCGGTGCACGGCGAGTGGTCGGTGACGACGAGGTCGATGTCGCCCTCGACGAGCGCCCGCCACAGGGCGTCGCGGTTGGTCGCGTCGCGGATCGGCGGGCAGCACTTGAGCGCGGTGGCGCCGTCGGCGATCGAGGAGGCCTCGAAGAAGAGGTAGTGCGGGCAGGTCTCCACGCTCAGGTCGACGCCGTCGGCCCGGGCGGCCCGCAGCGCCGGCACGGCACCTGAGGCGCTGAGGTGCACGACGTGGGCGCGGGCACCCGTGCGCCGCGCGGTCTCGATGACGAGCGCGATCGCGCGCTCCTCCGCGGCGTCCGGCCGGCTGTCCAGGAAGCCGCGGTACGCCGCACCGTGGGCGCACTCGGTGACCTCGTCGGCGTCCTCGGCGTGCACGACCATGAGGGAGCCGATCCGCGCGACCTCCGCCATCGCGTCGGCGAGCTCGGCCGGCGCCAGGTGGGGGAACTCCTCCACGCCGGAGTCGAGCAGGAAGCACTTGAAGCCGAACACCCCAGCGTCGTGGAGGGGCGCCAGGTCGGCGACGTTGCCCGGGACCGCGCCGCCCCAGAACCCGACGTCGACCCAGGCCTGGTCGGCGGCGACTGCCCGCTTCGCCTCGAGCGCAGCGACCGTGGTGGTCGGCGGGATGCTGTTGAGCGGCATGTCGACGATCGTCGTGACACCACCGGCAGCCGCGGCGCGGGTCGCGCTGGCGAAGCCCTCCCAGTCGGTGCGACCCGGCTCGTTGACGTGGACGTGGGTGTCCACGAGCCCCGGCAGCAGCACCTCGTCGTCGGCCAGCACGACCACCTCCGCGCCCGCGGCGTCGGCGTCGTACGCACCGATCGCGACGACGACCCCGTCGCGGAGACGGACGGAAGCGGACCGCTCGGCTCCGTCGACGACCGCGCGGCCGGCCCGCACGAGGGTCTCCGCCGCGGACTGCTCGGCCATGCTCAGCTGCCTCGGTAGGTCGAGTAGCCGAAGGGGCTCAGCAGCAGCGGGACGTGGTAGTGCTCGTCGTTCCCGACGGCGAAGGTGACGACCACCTCGGGGTAGAAGGCGGCAGCGCCCTGCGCGGCGAACCACGCGCCGGTGTCGAAGCGCAGGACGTGGTCCTCCGCCGCCAGGTCCGCGGCGAGGGCCCCGATCCGCCCGTCGTCGTCGGTGAGTGCCTCGGCGAGGACGCTGCCGTCGGCCGACTCCAGGGTGATCCGCAGGCCCGCGGCTGGACGTCCGCTCGCGGTGTCGAGGACGTGGGTGCTCAGCGAGGCCATCAGGACAACGCCTCCTTCATTCGCAGGACCGCGATCTGGGTCAGCTGGTCGATGGTCGCGGCGCGCTCGAGCTCGTCGCTGTTGTCGAGGCGCTGCTGCAGGTGCTCGAGGATGTCGGTGCCGCTGCGGCCCGCGGCCCGGACGATGAACACCCGGCCGAAGCGGTCCTCGTAGGCCCGGTTGCCCTCCTCGAGGCGCCGGGCCAGGTCGGCGTCGTCCCGGTCGACACCGGACTGCTCGCGCGTGGAGTGGTCGGCGTCGTGCCTGCCCGCGTCGGCGCGCTCGCCGATGCGCGGGTGCCGCGCGAGCGCCTGCTCGAGCTCCCCGTCGGAGATGGCAGCGGACGCCGCGACCATGGCGGCCTCGACCTCGCCGACGGTGTCGTAGGGCCGGCCGGCGAGCACGCGGTCGGCCCACTGCGGCGCGTCGAGGCAGGTGAGCAGCACCCGGCGGGCGTCCTCGTCGGTCGCGCTGTTGAAGCGTGGGACGTTCACGCCGTCCCCTCCCGCACGACCTCGGCCTCGATCAGCCCGTAGGGGCGGTCCGCCGCGATGAAGACCTCGCCCGGGTTGTCCAGCCCGAACGGCTCGAGGTCCACCAGGAAGTGGTGCTTGTTGGGGGCGGAGAAGGCGATCCGGGTGATGTCCTCGTGGGCGGTGAGCACGGCCCGGCCCATCGCGTAGAGCGTCTCCTGCAGGGCCCTGCTGTACGTCGTCGCAAAGGTCTCGAGCAGGAGCGCCCGCACCGACTCGTACGACGTGCTCCAGTCCGGCCGCGCGCCGTCCCGGTGGTGCCAGTCGGCACGGAGCGCGGTCGCGAGGATGCGGTCGTCGGCGTCGGGGAGCGTCGTGTAGTCGTCGCGGAGGAAACCCTTGAACTCCGAGCCGGTGGACTTCAGCACCACCAGGTCCTTGAGCCCGGAGGTCACCGACGGTCCCGACGACGTCACCTCCACCGCCGCGGTGCGCACCTCGCCGCCACGGCGCACGAACGCGTGGTCGTGGCCGAAGCCGTTGACCGGGATCCGGTCCCACGCGTACTCCTCGACCTGCACCACGACTCCGTCCGCGGCCGGCGTGGCCTCGCGCAGGCGGGTGCCGAGCGCGATCGCGTAGTCCTCGGGCGAGGCGACCCCGTGCCGCTTGGCGAACGCGAACGCCGTGTTCTTCTGGGTGTCGGTCGGCAGCACCTGCGACTGGTCGCCGTCGGTGTGTGCGGCGGCGAAGTCGCCGTACAGCGAGGTCGACACGTTGAGGTCGTGGATCTCGTGACGCGCCGTGTCGCGCACGATGCGCACGACGCGCGACTCCGCCTTGCCGTAGCGGTTCGGTCCCAGCACGATTCCCGTGCCCTCTCGCGTGCTCATCAGCCACTGCCTCCTGTCTCCGTGGCGCGGTGCGCCAGCCCGGCGAGCCGATGCGCGTCCAGCCCGGTCCCCTCGGTCACCTCGGTCTGCGACAGGGCGCCGCAGTCGATCCCGCGTAGCAGGAAGTCGGCGAGCGCGCGTGCGGTCGCCGGCTCGTCGAGGACGCCGGAGTCCCGGCGCTCGACGTAGGTGCGCAGCCGGCCCGCCGCCGACGCGAGCCCGTCGCGGTAGAACCCGAACGTCGCCGCGAAGCGCGTCGGCAGCTGGGCCGGATGGAGGTCCCACCCCTGGTAGTAGCCGCGCGCGAGCGAGCGGCGGACCAGTCGCAGGTGGTTGGCCCAGGCGGCCGCCACGTCGTCCGGCGTGCCGACCGGCAGCACGTTGGTGGAGCCGTCGGAGAGGCGTACGCCGGTGCCGGCCGCCGCGGCCTGCATGACCGCCTTGGCGTGGTCGGCGACGGGGTGCTCGAGGCTCTGGTGGGCCGCGGCGATGCCGCAGAAGGCCGAGTAGTCGTAGGTGCCGTAGTGCAGGCCGGTGCAGCGGCCACCGGACGCGTGGACCATGCGGGCCACGAGGGCGCTGCCGTCCGGGCCGAGGATCGACTGCGGCGTCTCGACCTGGATCTCGAAGCGCAGGGCGCCGTCGTCGAGGCCCAGCTCGCCCTCGAGCCGCGCGGCGACGTGGACGAGTGCCTCTACCTGCTCGACCGCGGTCACCTTGGGCAGCGTGACGACGAAGGTCTCCGGCAGCGGGCCGTCCTCGACGAGCCCGGCCAGGAAGAGCGTGAGGGTGCGCAGGCCGCGGCTGCGGGTGGGCGCCTCGAACCCCTTGAACCGGATGCCGGTGAAGGGCGCGGCGGTCCCGGCGTCGAGCGCGGCGCGCAGCCCGGCAGCTGCTCGTCGTACGTCGCCGTCCTCATCCTCGTCGGAGCGGGTGCCGTAGCCGTCCTCGAAGTCGATGCGCAGGTCCTCGACGGGCTCGCGCCGGAGCTTGGCGCGCACCCGGTCGACGAGGTCACGGTCGTCGTCGACGAGCTCGAGCAACCGGTCGGCGTGCTCGTCTGTCGCGGCGAGTGCGGCGGCACCGTGGTCGCCCACCAGGTCGGGGTGGAAGCGGTCGGCGGGGACGTAGACCGTGTGCACGGGCTGGCGTCCCGCACGCTCACCGGGGTAGCGCGCCGCGAGCAGGGCGTCGACGTCCGCCAGACGCGTGTCGAGCTCGCTCGTCAGGCCACCGACGAGGTGGTCGAGGCTCTCCATGCGGAGACCCTAGACCCGCGTCACTGTGCCGGGGGGCGCTTCCGCTGCGGCGCCGGGCGGGTCGGGTCGTCGTCGGGCCGGTCAAACTTCTCCGGCACGACGATGGGCCGGAGGCGCGCCCACCCGAGGAAGACCGCGGCGACCACGATCAGAGCCAGCCCGGTCCACAGGTTGGCGTTGACCCCTCCGGTCTTCTCGAGCTCGGGGTCGCCGAACAACCCGGCGAGCGTCAGGATGACGCCGTAGAGGCCCATGAGGGCGCCGATGATGTTGCGGATGTCGAAGGCGCCGGCCTTGTGCGGAGCGGCGGCATTGTCGGACGTGCCAGAGGTGTCGGACATGGTGGCCCCTTTCTCAGAAGGCGGCGTTGAGGATGATGACCATCACGAGCGAGATGGCGGCGAGCGGGACCGTGCGGCGGTACCACGGGTAGGACGCCTCCTCGGGATCGATGCGGTCCTCCCTCGGCGTCTCGGAGTAGACGAGACCCTTGAGCTCGGAGGCGGGCTTGGGCTTCGTCACCAGGGAGACGACGATGCTGAGCACGAGGTCCACGACGAAGGCCGTGGACGCGGCGAGGAAGGCCGCGCCCTGGCCCGGCAGGTCGATGACACCGGCGGCCGCCAGACGGTCGACGGCGACCGCCGACACGGTGCCGGCGACGAGGCCGACCCACGCCGCGGTCGGCGTCATCCGCTTCCAGAACATGCCGAGGATGAAGGTCGCGAACAGCGGCGCGTTGAAGAACCCGAAGAGCGTCTGCAGGTAGTTCATGACGTTGTCGTAGCCCATGGCGATCTGGGCGGTGAAGATCGCGATGATGGTCGCCGCGACGGTGGCGAGGCGTCCGATGCGGAGGTAGTAGTCGTCGCTGTGGTCCTTGCGGATGTAGCGCTGCCACAGGTCGTAGGAGAAGACGGTGTTGAACGCCGAGATGTTGGCGGCCATGCCGGCCATGAAGGCGGCGAGCAGACCGGCGATCGCCAGGCCGAGCAGGCCGTTGGGCAGCACGTCCCGCATCAGCAGCAGCAGGGCGTCGTTGTACGCCACTCCGTCACCGCTCGCCCCGCCCGCGGGGGTGCCGCCGTTCTTCAGGTCGATCATCTCCTGCACCAGGACCGCGGAGACCATGCCCGGGACGATCACGATGAAGGGGATGAACATCTTCGGGAAGGACCCGATGATCGGCGTCTTGCGGGCCGAGGAGAGCGAGTCGGATGCCATCGCCCGCTGGACCTCGACGAAGTTGGTCGTCCAGTAGCCGAAGGACAGGACGAACCCGAGACCGAAGACGATGCCGACCACCGAGAAGAACGAGGAGTCGAAGCCGGAGAGGGCCTGCCCGGGCCACGACTCGAGCTGCTGGCTCGCCGGGGCGACCTCCGCGGAGGCCGGTGCGTTGTTCGCCGCGGCGGTGATCTTGTCGTTGAGGCCGTCCCAGCCGCCGACGCGGTGAAGCGCGAGGAGGGTCAGCGGGAGCAGCGAGGCGACGATGACGAAGAACTGCAGCACCTCGTTGTAGATCGCGGCGCTCAGGCCGCCGAGGGTGATGTAGGACAGCACGATCGCGCCGGCGACGACGAGCGCGATCCAGATCGGCCAGCCGAGCAGCGCGTGGAGGATGCCCGCGAGCAGCGCGAGGTTGACGCCCGCGATGAGCAGCTGGGCCACGGCGAAGCTGATGGCGTTGACCAGGTGGGCCCCGGTGCCGAACCGCTTGAACATGAACTCCGGGACCGAGCGGACCTTCGAGCCGTAGTAGAACGGCATCATCACGACGCCCAGGAACAGCATCGCCGGCACCGCGCCGACCCAGAAGTAGTGGACTGTCGGGAGCCCGATCTCCGCACCGTTGGCGGACATGCCCATGATCTCGACCGCACCGAGGTTGGCGGAGATGAAGGCCAGGCCCGTCACCCACGCCGGCAGTGATCGGCCGGACAGGAAGAAGTCGATCGAGTCCGACACGGACCGCCGGGCCATCACGCCGATGCCCAGCACGAAGCCGAAGTAGATCGCGACCAGCAGGTAGTCCAGCCAGGTCGCGTCGATCAAGGTGTCGGACACGCGTGCCTCCGAGGGGTCAGCGGTGGTTCAGTTGGGCCACGCAGCAACCTAGACCTCTCGCGTCGTTCCGCGCGACCACCCCGTGGTGGGTCGTTCGGCCCGCGGCTCGCGTGGTCAGTCGCCGACGACGACCTCCACCTCGAAGCCCTCCGAGCTCTCGAGGTAGAGCGCGACGTGCTGCTCGCCACCGGCGTGCGGGTAGCGGTCGGCGTACAGCTCGTGCCAGCCGTGCTCGGTCGACTCCGCCCGCACCCGGTCGAGCTCGGCCCGGGTCTCGACCGTGAGGGCGAGGTGGTTCACCCCCGGCCGCAACCGGTCGTGCTCGCCGTGCTGGTCGGGCGAGTGCTCCATGAAGAGGTAGGTGCCGTCCGGGTGCACCCACGACAGCGCCCCCTCCTCGCGCTGCCAGTCGCACGCGGCGAGCAGCCACGCCCACTCCCCCTCCGCGGTGGCGAGCTCGGCGACCCAGAGGTCCAGGTGGTGCAGCGCGCGCGGCATGTCGCGACCCTAGACCTTGGGGTCGGGCCAGCTCACTCCCACTCGATGGTGCCCGGGGGCTTCGAGGTGATGTCGAGGGTGACCCGGTTGACCTCGGCCACCTCGTTGGTGATGCGGGTGGAGATGCGCTCCATCACGTCGTAGGGCAGGCGTGCCCAGTCGGCGGTCATCGCGTCCTCGGAGGTCACCGGGCGGATCACGACGGGGTGGCCGTAGGTGCGGCCGTCACCCTGGACTCCGACGGAGCGGACGTCGGCGAGCAGCACGACCGGCATCTGCCAGATGTCGCGGTCGAGGCCGGCGCGGGTGAGCTCCTGGCGGGCGATCGCGTCGGCACGGCGCAGGATGTCGAGCCGGTCGGCGGTCACTTCGCCGATGATGCGGATGCCGAGGCCGGGGCCGGGGAACGGCTGGCGCCACACCATCTCGGCGGGCAGGCCGAGCTGCTCGCCGACGAGGCGGACCTCGTCCTTGAACAGGGTGCGCAGCGGCTCCACGAGCGCGAACTCGAGGTCCTCGGGCAGGCCGCCGACGTTGTGGTGCGACTTGATGTTGGAGGTGCCGGCACCGCCGCCGGACTCGACGACGTCCGGGTAGAGCGTGCCCTGCACGAGGAAGCCGACCTTGTCGCCGTGCTCGGCCGCCTCGCCGAGCACCTGCACCTCGGCGGCCTCGAACGCGCGGATGAACTCGCGACCGATGATCTTGCGCTTCTCCTCCGGGTCGGTGACACCGGCGAGGGCGGCGAGGAAGGTGTCGCGCGCGTCGAAGACGTGGAGGTTGACACCGGTCGCGGCGACGAAGTCGCGCTCGACCTGCTCGGCCTCGCCCTCACGGAGCAGCCCGTGGTCGACGAAGACACAGTGCAGGCGGTCGCCGATGGCGCGCTGCACGATGGCCGCGGCGACGGCCGAGTCGACGCCACCGGACAGGCCGCAGATCGCCAGGCCGCTGTCGCCGATCTGCTCGCGGACGCGCTCGATCTGCTCCTCCGCGATGTTGAGCATGGTCCACGTCTGGCGGGCGCCGGCGATGTGGTGGAGGAAGTGCTCGAGCACCTTCTGGCCGTGCTCGGAGTGCAGCACCTCGGGGTGCCACTGGACACCGGCGAGACCGCGGTCGACGTCCTCGAACGCGGCGACCGGGGTGTCCTCGGTCGAGGCGAGCACGGTGAAGCCCTCGGGCGCCCGTGCGACGGAGTCGCCGTGCGACATCCAGACCTTGTGCTCGGACGGGATGCCCTCGAGGAGGGTGCCCGGCTCGGAGACGGAGACCGGCGTACGCCCGTACTCGCGCGCGCCGGTGTGGGCGACCTCGCCGCCGAGCCCCTTGGCCATCAGCTGGAAGCCGTAGCACATCCCGAAGACCGGCACCCCGGCCGTGAAGACGTGGTCGTCGATGCCCGGAGCGCCCTCGGAGTAGACGCTCGACGGGCCGCCGGACAGGATGATCGCCTTCGGCTTGCGGGCCAGCATCTCGGCCACCGGCATCGTGTGCGGGACGATCTCGGAGTAGACCCGGGCCTCGCGCACCCGCCTCGCGATCAGCTGGGCGTACTGCGCCCCGAAGTCGACGACGAGGACCAGGTCGTGCTCTCCAGGCTGCGTCACGCGCCGAGTCTATCGACGTGTGCCGCTGGGCCGGGATCGGGCCGGGACCGGGCGGGGAACGCCCCAGGGCCCGATCGGGGAGGGAGGGTGATCGAGCCCTGGGGCTTGGCTCCCAGCCACTGCGAACAGTTGCCGAGACGAGAGACCCGGCCCTTGGGAGGGAGCATGACTGCCGGGCCCCTCACCCGGCCCAACGACCTCTGCGAGGGGTGGTTACGGCCCGCCTGCAAGCAAGTTTCGGAGAAGTCCGCAGGATCAGCTGACGCCGACGATCGGCAGCCGCAGCGCCCCCGGCGCGGCCGCCGGCACGGCCGGGTTCTTCGGCTCCACCGGCGCGAGCCGGCGGTAGGTCGCCCCGAGCTCGGGGCGCGGGTCGGCCTCGCCCTTGTTGGGCCAGAACGCCATCGCCCGTTCGGCCTGCGCGGTGATGGTGAGCGACGGGTTCACCCCGAGGTTCGCCGACACCGCCGACCCGTCGACCACGTGCAGGCCGTCGTAGCCGTAGAGGCGCTGGTAGGGATCCACGACACCGGTCGCGGACGAGTCACCGATGGCGCACCCGCCGATGAAGTGCGCCGTCAACGGCATGCCGAGGGGCTCACCGATCGCGCCGTAGGCCCGACGGGCGCCCATGATGCGCGCCAGCCGGCGTACGGCGTCGTACGCCGACGCAATGTAGGTCGGGTTGGGGGCGCCGTGGCCCTGTGTCGACGACAGGTAGCCGAAGCCGCCGCGCTTGCGCCACACCGTGGTGATCGAGTTGTCGAGCGTCTGCATGACGAGGGCGACCACTGTGCGACGCGACCACGTGTCGAGCGAGTAGAGGTCGCGCAGTCCGTCGCGCTGGCGCCAGAGCTCCTTGCCCCAGGTGCGCCACCGCTTCTCGCCGAGCACCTCGTCGACGAGCACGGTGGCCATCAGCGGCATCACGTTGCGACCGCGGCCGTAGCGGACGGGCTCGACGTGCGTGTGCTCGTCGGGGTGGAAGCTCGAGGTGATTGCGACGCCCTCCGTCCAGTCGACGGCGTCGTCGTTGGCGGTGGCCCAGAGGATGGCTTCGGAGTTGGTGCGCGTGAGGACCCCGAGCCTGTCGGAGATCCCGGGCAGCGAGCCCTCGGCCTTGAGCCGGTGCAGCAGGCGCTGCGTGCCGATCGAGGCGGCTGAGAAGACGACGTGGTCGGCGGTGAAGGTCCTCACCGCACGCCGGCGCGACAGCTTGGCCTTGGTCCAGCGGGCCGTGACCTCGTACCCGCCCTCGGGGCGGGGTCGTACGTCGGTGACGGTGGTCAGCGGGTGCACGACGGCGCCGTTGCCCTCGGCGAGGTGGAGGTAGTTCTTGACCAGGGTGTTCTTCGCGTTGTGCCGGCATCCGGTCATGCACGAACCGCAGTTGATGCAGGTGGACCGTTCCGGCCCGGCGCCGCCGAAGAACGGGTCGGGCACCGTCTCGCCCTCGGCCTGCCCGGGCTCTCCGAAGAAGACGCCCACGGGCGTCGGCACGAACGTGTGGCCGACCCCCATCTCGTCGGCGACCTTCTTCATCGCCACGTCGGCGGGCGTGGTCCTGGCGTACGTCGTGACGCCCAGCATCCGCTTGGCCTGGTCGAAGTAGGGCGCGAGCTCGGACCGCCAGTCCGTGATGTGCGACCACTGCCGGTCCTGGTAGAAGGGCTCCGGGGGCTCGTAGAGGGTGTTGGCGTAGTTGAGGGAGCCGCCGCCCACACCGGCGCCGGCGAGGATGAAGCAGTCGTGCACGATGTCGATGCGCTGGATGCCGTAGAGACCGACCTCCGGGCGGAAGAGGAACTTCTTCACGTCGCCGCCGTGCTCGGGCAGCTCGTCGTCGGCGAACCGGGCGCCCGCCTCGAGCACGCCGACCGTGTAGCCCTTCTCGGTCAGCCGCAGCGCCGAGACCGACCCCCCGAAGCCCGACCCGATGACGAGGACGTCGTAGTGGGTGGTCACGGGGTCCCCGCTCACGCCAGGCCCAGCTTGTTGAGCAGCCGCAGCGCCCCGGTCATCACCTTCGCGTTGGTCTCCTCCGACATCCCGAACATCGGCGCGATCGGCACCAGCCGCTGGACCGCGACGGACTGCGCCTCGGTGTAGCGGTGGATGCCCTCGGCACCCTGCCGACGACCGAGGCCCGACTCGCGCATGCCGCCCATCGGCGCTCCGAGCGAGCCGAAGGTCGCGCCGTAGGCCTCGTTGACGTTGACCGTGCCGCACGCGATGCGGCGAGCCAGCGCCCGGCCGCGCGCGGTGTCGCGGGTCCACACCGACGCGTTGAGGCCGTAGGTGCCGTCGTTGGCGCGCTCGACCGCCTCGTCCTCGCTGTGGAAGCGGTAGAGCGAGACGACCGGGCCGAAGGTCTCCTTGCCGAAGCAGTCCATGTCGGCCGAGACGCCCTCCAGGATGGTGGGCTCGAAGACGTAGGGCCCGAGGTCGGGGCGGTGCCGGCCACCGGTGAGCACGCGGGCGCCCTTGGCGACGGCGTCCTCGACGTGGCGGGTGACGGTGTCGAGCTGCGCCTGCGAGATCAGCGATCCGACGTCGACCGACCACTCCTGGCTGGCCCCGAGGGTCATCGCCTGCGTG
Source organism: Nocardioides sp. P4_G10 (assembly GCF_056401175.1). NCBI lineage: Bacteria > Bacillati > Actinomycetota > Actinomycetes > Propionibacteriales > Nocardioidaceae > Nocardioides > Nocardioides sp. P4_G10. Next base: position 153,213 of record NZ_JBFUJV010000006.1, read on the forward strand.
CGGGAGACGAAGGCGTCGACGAAGCGGTCGTAGACCTGGTCGGCGACGAAGAGGCGCTCCATCGAGACGCACAGCTGGCCGGCGTTGGAGAAGACCGCGCGGGTCGCGCCCTCGGCGGCCCGGTGCACGTCGGCGTCGCGGAGCACGAGCATCGGGTTCTTGCCACCGAGCTCGAGCGAGCAGCCGATCAGCCGCTCGGCGCACCCCTTGGCGATGATGCGGCCGGTGGCGGTGGAGCCGGTGAAGCAGACGTAGTCGGCGTTCGCGACGATCGCGCCGCCCACCTCGGGACCGGGGCCGGCGACGACCTGCCAGGTCTCGGGCGGGAAGCCGGCCTCCTCGAGCAGCTGGGCGGCGAGCAGCGCGGTGAGCACGGTCTGCGCGTCGGGCTTGGACACCACCGCGTTGCCGGCCAGGAGCGCCGGGATGCCGTCGCAGAGCGCCATCGTGAGCGGGTAGTTCCAGGGCGAGATGATGCCGACGACACCCTTCGGCACGCGGTTGACCTCGGCCCGGGTGAGCACCGGGAACATGCCGCCGACGCGCCGGGTGTCGAGGTGCTCGTGGGCGGTGCGGGCGTAGTAGCGCGCGGTGAGAGCGAGGTGGGCGACCTCGAGGTAGGCGTCCTTGCGGGCCTTGCCCGACTCCCACACGACGAGGTCGATGAGCTCCTCCTGCCGGTCGAGCAGCAGGTCGTGCAGCCGCAGGAGCGCCGCCGCCCGGTCGTCGACGGAGGTGGCCGCCCACGACGCCTGCGCCCGGCGCGCGCGGGCGAACGCCTCGGCCACGTCGACCGGGCTCGACTGGGGGACGTGCGCGAGCGGCGTGCCGCCGATCGGCGACGCGACGGCGACCGTCTCACCGGTGGTGCTGACGAGGCGCCGCGTCAGGCTGGCGACGTACGCGCGGTCGAGGCCGTAGGCGGCGGTGGCGTCGTGCTCGGGGTCGGCTGGCCCGTCGGTGACAGGACCGGACGCAGGCGTCTGCTCACTCATCCCTGCAGCGTAGGTCGCCCCCGACGCCGTTGCTACTGGTTGGTCACTTCGTCCCAACATTCGACATATCAGTCGCTTTTGTCCAACGCCCGACCGCCGGTCACCCGGTCTAGGCTCGCCGCATGTCGACGCCGCTGCCCACGTCCGCGCCCTTCGCGCTGTCCACCCGGATCCTGGCGGGCTCGCTCATGGGCGCCCTGGTCGTCATCGGCGTCGCGCTGTCGGTGGTCCTGCCCGCACCGGAGTCGGTCCCGCTCGTGACGCTGGCGGTGCAGGTGCTGGCCGGCGTCGCCGCGCACCTGCTGCTCGAGGCTGTCGGCTACCGCACCCCCGGGCTGTCCCCGGCGCTCACCGACGACGACGCGGCCGCGCAGGCCCGCACCCGCTGGCAGGCGCTCATGATCATGCGGTTCGCCATCGCCGAGTTCGTGGCCATCGCCTCGGTGGCTGCCGCGTTCGTGCTCCCCGACGGCAGCATCCTCACCTACCTCGGGGGCGCCCTGGTCTCGCTCGCGCTCATGGTCGTGCACGTGTGGCCCGGGGCCCGACCGGTGGGCAAGGTCGCCGAGGCCCTGGAGGCCGGCGGCAAGCGGTCCGGCCTGCGCGAGGCCTTCGGGGGATCGGCGCCGGGTCCGGTCCAACGCCTCTAGACGATGTCGCGGGCCTTGACCCGTGCCTCGTCGGCCTCCTGGTCGGTCGGCATGAGCTGGCTCTGACGCTCCGCCTCGACCCGCCGCAGGTAGTGGTCGACCTCGTCCTCGAGCTGCGCGTCGTCCCAGCCCAGCCCCTCGGCCATCAGCTCCGCGGCCGGACGCGCGGCGGCGATGCCGCGGTCGAAGGTCTCGATCGACACCCGCGTCCGCCGGGCGAGCACGTCGTCGAGGTGGCGCGCGCCCTCGTGGGTGACGGCGTAGAGCACCTCGGCCCGCAGGTAGTGCTCGGCCCCGGGCAGGGGCTCGCCGAGCTCGGGGCGGCGGTGGATCAGGGCCAGCAGCTCGTCGACGAGTCCGCCGTAGCGGCCGAGCAGGTGGTCGATCATCCCGATCTCGAGACCCGACGCACGGCTGAGCGCCACCCGCTGGTTGGTCCGCGCCTCGTGGCCCCACGCACCCATCAGCGGCACCCGGTCGGTGATCGAGGAGGGCGTGGCGTCGAAGTCGCGGATCGCGTGGTCGACCGCGTCGCGCGCCATGACGCGGTACGTCGTCAGCTTGCCGCCGGCGACCAGAACGAGGCCGGGCACCGGGTTGGCGACCGTGTGCTCGCGGGAGAGCTTGGTGGTCTCCCCCATCTCGCCCTCCTTGCGCGTCGGCTTGAGCAGCGGCCGGAGTCCGGCGTACACCCCGACGACGTCGCGGTGGTCGAGCGGGTCCTTGAGGAGCCGGTTGGCGTGCTCCAGGACGTAGTCGATGTCGGTCTTGCTGGCGGCGGGGTGGGCGAGGTCCAGGTCCCACGCGGTGTCGGTCGTGCCGATGATCCAGAAGTCGTCCCACGGGATCACGAAAAGCACCGACTTCTCGGTCTTGGTGATGAAGCCGCACTCCGACCGGATCCGGTCCTTGGGGACGACGACGTGGATGCCCTTGCTGGCGTCGACGTCGAGCTGTGCCTCGCCGCCCACCAGGTCCTGCACCTCGTCGGTCCAGACCCCGGCCGCGTTGATGACGACGCGGGCACGGATCTCCAGGTCACGCTGGCCCTCGAGGTCGCGCGCGCGTACGCCGACCACGCGGTCGCCGTCGCGCAGGAAGCCGGTCACCTTGGTGCGGGTGGCGACGTGGGCGCCGTTGTTGGCGGCGGTGCGGGCGATGGTCATCACCAGGCGCGCGTCGTCGACCTGGCAGTCGTAGTAGCGGATCGCGCCGTGGAGGTTGTCGGTGCGGATGTCCGGCGCCATCCGGGCGAGCTGCTTGCGGAAGACGTGCTTGTGCTTGGGCACGCCCATGTCGTACCTGCCGGTCATCGCCATCGTGTCGTAGAGCGCGACGCCAGCGCCGACGTAGGGGCGCTCCCACGCGTGCTCGAGCGGGTAGAGGAACGGCACCGGCCGGACCAGGTGCGGCGCGAGCCGGGTGAGCAGCAGGCCGCGCTCCTCCAGCGCCTCCTTGACCAGCGCGAAGTCGAACATCTCGAGGTAGCGCAGGCCGCCGTGCACCAGCTTGGACGAGCGGGACGACGTCCCGGAGGCGAGGTCGCGCTGCTCGACCAGCCCGACCTTGAGCCCGCGCGTCACCGCGTCGAGCGCCGCTCCGACACCGACGATCCCGCCGCCGACGACCAGCACGTCGAGCTCACCGGACCCGAGCTGCTGGAGCGCATCTGCGCGCTGATCGGCATCGAGGGCCTTGGCGAGCGTCATTCGGGGTCCCCGCGGCGTTCTCCGGGGGAGCGCAGCGGAGGAGAAGAACTCCGTGGCGTGTTCGTCATGGCGCCAGTGTCTCAGGGGCGGTCGAATCGACAGCGCGGAGCCGGGGGGTCACCGGATGACCTCACGACTCCGCGATCAGTGCTGGACGACGACCTCGATGCGCTGGAACTCCTTGAGCTCGGTGTAGCCCGTGGTGGCCATCGCGCGGCGCAGGGCGCCGATGAGGTTCATGGTGCCGTCGGCGACGCGGGAGGGGCCGAACATGATCTCCTCCAGCGACCCGACCGGCTCGAAGCCGACGCGCTCGCCGCGGGGCAGCTGGGCGTGCGTCGCCTCGCTCCCCCAGTGGAAGCCGCGGCCCGGGGCCTCGACGGCCCGGGCGAGCGGCGAGCCGATCATCACCGCGTCGGCGCCGCAGGCGACGGCCTTGGCGATGTCGCCCGAGCTGCCGATGGAGCCGTCGGCGATGACGTGGACGTAGCGGCCGCCGGACTCGTCGAGGTAATCACGGCGGGCGGCGGCGACGTCGGCGACGGCGCTGGCCATCGGCACGGCGACACCGAGGACCGTGCGCGTCGTGTGGGCGGCACCGCCGCCGAAGCCGACGAGCACGCCCGCGGCACCGGTGCGCATCAGGTGGAGCGCGGCCTGGTAGGTCGCGCACCCGCCCACGATCACCGGGACGTCGAGCTCGTAGATGAACTCCTTGAGGTTGAGCGGCTCGGCCTGGCTGCTCACGTGCTCGGCGGAGACGGTGGTGCCGCGGATGACGAACATGTCCACGCCGGCGTCGACGACGGCCTTCACGTGGTCCTTGGTGCGCTGCGGCGAGAGCGAGCCCGCGACGGTGACGCCGGCGGCGCGCACCTCCTTGAGCCGCTCGGTGATCAGCTCCGGCTTGATCGGCTCGGTGTAGATCTCCTGCATCCGGCGGGTGGCCTCGTGACCGGAGAGCCCGGCGACCTCCTCGAGCAGGCCGGTCGGGTCGTCGTAGCGCGTCCACAGACCTTCGAGGTTGAGCACCCCGAGGCCACCCATCTGGCCCAGCGCGATCGCGGTGGACGGCGACATGACCGAGTCCATCGGCGCGGCCAGCACCGGGATGTCGAAGCGGTAGGCGTCGATCTGCCAGGCGGTGCTGACCTCCTCGGGGTCGCGCGTGCGCCGCGAGGGCACGATCGCGATGTCGTCGAAGGAGTACGCCCGGCGGCCGCGCTTGGCACGGCCGATCTCGATCTCGCTCATGCGCGGCAGCCTATCGGCGAGCAGCAGGTCCGGCCGGGCCCCCACCCGACCGGACCTTCTGGACCCGGGATCCACACCCCACGTTTGGATCCGGTTACATCGTACCCAATTTTGGGGCGGGTGGCACGCTTCCACCGTTCGTGGACGTGGGCGGCCCGTCGACGGCCGTGCGCAGCGACCGCCGCAGCCACGCGGCGTACCGCTCGACCGTCCAGCCGCGGTGCTGAGCGAAGGTCACGTAGGTCTCCGCGCGCGTCAGCAGGTAGACCTCGTCGACCGCGTCCGGCGCCGGCTCCCCGCGCGCGAGCAGCCGCACCAGGTCGCCGCACATCGCCGCATGGCCGAGGTGCGCGCCGCGGACGAGGTCACGCAGGGCCGTGTCCTGCTCGGCACCGTGCGCCAGCACCAGCACCAGCGGCCCCATCGGTACGACGATGCTGCAGGCGAACTCGACGAACCGGTCGAGCCGCGCCTCGAGGTCGGGCTCGTCGTCGAGCCGTAGCCCGGCGAAGGCTTCCCGCAGCCCGCCGCGGCGCCCGAACCCGGCGGACCGGAACGCCTCCATGAAGAGACCGGCCTTGCCGTCGAAGGTCTTGGTCACCAGCTCGACCGACACCCCCGACTCGGCGGCGACCAGGGCGAGGGTCGTGCCGTTCCAGCCCCGCTCGGCGAACAGCCGGGCCGCCACCTCGGCGACGTGGAGCCGTCGCCGCTCCGCTGCCGCGCGGCGCCCGCTGGCGTCGTACGAGCGGCGCTCGGGGGCGTTCTTCTCCTCCACGACGCGAGCGTAGGTGACGCCTCAGAAGCCGAGGTCGCGGGCGGTGGCACGGATGCGGTCGGCGCTCGCGCGCAGCCCCGCGAGCTCGGCCTCGCTCATCGGGACCTCGAGCCGCCGCTCGGCACCACCTGACCCGACCACCGTGGGCACGGAGAGGCAGACGTCGCTGATGCCGTGGTAGTCGGACAGCAGCGTGGTGACCGGCAGCACCCGCTTCTCGTCGCGCAGCACCGCCTCGATGATCCGGCTGCCGGAGACGCCGATGGCGTAGTTCGTGGCGCCCTTGCCCTTGATGATCTCGTAGGCCGCGCCCACCACCTCGGCGGCCATCGCGTCCCGCTCGGGGGCCGCCACCAGGTCGGTGACGGGCACTCCGCCGATGCTCGCGCTGCTCCACAGCGGGATCTCGCTGTCGCCGTGCTCACCGACGACGTAGGCGTGGACGTTCTGGACCGCGACGCCGCAGCGCGCCGCCACCAGCCCGCGCAGCCGCGCCGAGTCGAGCACGGTGCCCGAGCCGAAGAGCTGCTCGGTGCCGAGACCGGTCAGCTTCTGGGCGGCGTACGTCACCACGTCGACGGGGTTGGTGACCATCACGAAGCGGGCGTCCGGGGCCGCCTCCACGAGGGCCGGCATCAGGGAGCGGAGCATGCTGGTGGTCGAGGCCGCGAGGTCGAGGCGGGTCTGCCCGTGCTGCTGCTTGGCGCCGGCCGTCACCGCGACGACCTGCGCCCCGGCGCACACGGAGACGTCGGCCGACCCCTCGACGTGGGCGGTGGGCAGGAACTGCAGGCCCTGGCGGAGGTCGAGCTCCTCGGCCCGCACCTTCGCCGCGTCGACGTCGTGCAGGGCGACGGTGGTGGCGACGCCGCGGACCAGGCAGGCGTAGGCGAGCGTGGAGCCGACGGCGCCGGCGCCGACGATGGCGATCTTCGCGGAGGTCACGCCTCATCGTGGCAGCCGGCGCCTTCGGAGGACAGGGACCGTTGCGGGCCGCACGGCCGGCCAGCTCTCCGAGGACCTCGTCGCCGACCGGGGTCGCACCGTGACCGTGAGCGTTCGGCAACGGCTCGTGCACAGCTCGGCAAAGCCGGTCACGCGCACCCGCCGCCGTACCTAACGTCCTGCAGGTGGGGGGACGAGGGAGCAGAAGGTTCGCGCGCGCTGTCGTGGCGACATGCCTGGCCAGTGGGGTGCTGGGTGTGGGCGTCACGGCAGCGCACGCGGCCGACGACTATCCGTGGGCGTGGCAGGGCCAGTGCCCGATCGTGCCGCAGGCGCCGATCGAGGAGCCCGTGCCCGCTCCCGCTCCCGTGCCCTCACCCGAGCCCGGGCAACCGCCGGCGCCGGTCGTCGAGCCCCCGCCGCCCCCGCCGCCCCCGCCGCCGGTCCTCGACCCGGTCTCCGGCCACCTCTACGACCCGCGCGGCCCGCGACCGACCTGCGCCCGCAACGTGTGGTCGATCAACGGCTCGATCGGTGACTCCTGGGGCTTCGTGCTCCGCAACTGCACGAGCTTCGTCTCCTGGCGCCTGCACGAGCGCAACGGCATGGCGGGCTTCGACAACCACTTCCGCGGCGAGCACTGGGGCAACGCCGCCAACTGGGACGACGTCGCGCGCCGGCTGGGCTACCGGGTCGACTCGGTGCCCGCCATCGGCGCCGTCGCCCAGACCGACGCGGGTCGCGTCGGCCACGTCGCCTGGGTGAGCGACATCGGTCCCGGCACCGTGACCATCGAGGAGTACAACCACGGCTCCGCCGGCGGCTACGGCACCCGCACGGTCCCGGTCGGCGACTTCCGCTACCTGCACCTCGCCGACGTCGCCCCCTCCCCCCTCGTCGGCTCGGACCGGCCAGTCGTGTCGGTGCCCGACGGGCTCGGCGGGTCGTGGACTGCGCGCGTCGACGACCGCGGGACCCTGCTCCTGACCGCCCCCGGCCGAACGACGCGGGGGGTCGGTCGCCGGGGGGCCTTCACCCCGGTGGTGGCACCCGCGTTGAGCCTCGACGACCACGGCCGCCCCTGGGTGGCCGCCACCTCGCGCGACGGCCGGGTCATGGTCGGTACGACGCGCCGCGGGCGGCTGGCCCTGCGCGCCGTCGGCACCTCGGCCCCGACCGCGAGCCCGGCGCTCGCCCAGTCGCGCACCCGGCGACCGGTGCTCGCGACGGTCTCCGCGGAGGGCACGCTGGTCACCCGGCGCCTGACCCGCGCGGGACGGTGGACCCACCCGGACCGGGTCGGCCGGCCGGCGTCCTGGTCGACCCACAGCGCACCCGTGCTCGGCAACGACGCCACCGGTTCCACGTGGCTGGTGGCCGTCGGGTCCCGCGGAGCGACCTACGCGCAGTCCCTCGAGCGCGGGCGCCTGCTGCGACTCCGCGGACCGGCCGCGTCGCTCACCTCGACGCCCGCCCTCACCACCGCCGACGACGGCACGACCCGGCTGCACCAGGTCAGCGCTTCCGGGCGGCTCGGCGTGCGCACGCTCGACGGTCGTCGATGGAGCCGTCCGACGGCACTCGCCGGCGAGTGGTCGCCGTACGCCTCCCCCGCTGTCGGGGAGGTCGCCGGCGGCCTGCACGTGGCCGCCACCGACCGCACCGGCGTCGTCGTCGTCACCAGCACCGTGCCCGGGCGGCCGGCCCGACGCCTCGGCGCGGGGCGCGACCTCACCCGCTCCCCCGGGCTGGTGACGCGCCGCAGTGCCGAGCTCGTCGTCGCGCGCACCGGCTCGCGCCTGCTCGCCCGACCGGCTGCAGCGCGGGTCGAGGACCTCCGTCCCGCGCGACCCGGCTTCCGGCCCTGACCGCTTCGCCGTCGACGTACGACGCGGCCGCCCCCGGAGGGACGACCGCGTCGCGGGTGGGACTGCTGCGGGTCAGCGCCCCGCGTAGGCCCAGGAGGTCACGTTCTCGGTGTCCTCGAGGCCGGTGAAGCCCTCGACCGGCGCGTAGGTGTCGGTCTGGAACTCGATGTTCTCGTCGTCAGCCGTGCCGCCCACGTTGTCCGGGCCGACCCCGTAGAGGTTCTGCCCGAAGTTGGCGCCGCCGGAGTCCATCATGTTGTGGATCTCGTCGGCGTTGTCGGTGTGGTAGCTGCCGATCGTGTGGCCGACCTCGTGGGCCGTCACGTTGGCCACCGCCGCGGTGACGAACGCGATCCTGTCGCTGCTCGCGTTGATGTAGGTGTTGAGCGACGACGCCGGCCCGGCCGGTGCGCTGAGCACGTCGAGCAGCACGATCGCCTCGTCCTGGTGGCCGAAGTTGCCGGGGTCGATGTACTGCGCGATGCCGATGGTGCTGATGCCGGTCTCGGCGATCGTGCCGGCGACGTAGATCCGCGAGACGTTCTCCTGCCCGATGAGCTCCTGGTTGTCGCGGGCGTTGAGGACGTCGACGGTGACCGCCGGGTTGGTGCCGGCGATCTCGGCCTGCAGGTTGCGCCGCACCTGGTTGAGGATGCGGTTCTCCATCCGGCGGGCCTCGGTGCGGGCGATGCCCCACTGCGGCACGAACGCGGCGAACGGCGAGACGTTGCGCTGGCCGGGGCCGCCCCAGGTGCCGGTGTTGACCCGGCCGGGGGCGAAGTCGAGCAACACGGTCTGCCGGCGCCCGCGGTCACCCTGCGTGCCCGGCCGGTAGCCCTCGACCGTCACGTCGTACGCGCCGCTGCCGCCGGTGACCTCGACGGAGTACCAGCCGACCTCTTCGGCGACGTAGGCGATGGCGGTGTTGCCGCCACCGATGAGCGGCGAGGTGGGCGGGTAGAGGGCGGAGGCGTCGGTGCCGATCCCACCCACGCGCTCCTCGCCCGACGGGGTCCGCACCGTGAGCCCGGTCGCCGAGCCCTCCGCGCCGGCCCCGACGACGTCACCCGGGCGCAGGCGCRCGGAGTAGTAGTCGGTGTCGAGGGTCCGGCTCGCGATGGAGACGCGGTAGGCGCCGGTGTCGGCTCCGCCGGCACCGCTGCCGGAGTCGAACGGGTCGGCCGGCAGCGGGTCGAGGGCGTAGCCGCCGACCATCACGTAGTAGGTGCCGGGCGCCTCGGGCGTGAAGGACAGCGAGCTCAGCACGCCCGTCCCGCTGTCGTCGTCGGCGGCCAGGGGCTCGCCCGCGGCGTCCCAGACGACCAGGATCGTGTCGGTGCCGGCGCCGCTGCCCTCGGTGTCGGCGGTCAGCGTCTCGCCGGCCGCGACGTCCACGGAGTAGAAGTCGAAGTCGTTGGTGCCGTCGCCGCCGGACGCGACCGGACCGTGCGGCCCGTCGCCCAGCACGGAGTTCGTCACCGTCGCACCGCCGGCGATGCCGGTCGGGGTGGCCAGCGGGATCGAGCCCTGGTCCTCGGTGGTGGCCAGCGTGCGCGGCGCCCCGACCGGCGCGGCGAGCTCACCCAGGATGCGGACGGCGGGCATGCGGCTCGCGGCCGTGCCGAAACCCGGGATCGGCTCGGCGTCCACGTGCGAGTCGTTGGACCCCCGGGTCCCGTCGGGCTCCTCCTCGTCGTGGACGAACGGCGTGAGCACGCCGCGGGCGTTGACACCCCGGCCGTTCGTGCCGAAGGCCGCGCGGCGGTTGGACGCGAGCTTGGCCGAGTCGGCGCGGCGCGCCGCCTGCTCGTGCATCTGCTTGTTCCACGCGAAGTAGTTGGCGTCGTGGATGTCCGGCAGGTTGGCGAGGTAGGGGTTGGGGTTGGGGTTGGTCCGAGCCGTCAGGGCGGCGGCGTCGGACTCCTTGGAGGCCACCTGGATGCCCAGGTCGAGGGCCTCCTGCTGGGCCGGCGTGACGGCGTCGTCACCGGCTGGTGCGGCGACGGACAGGGCTGGCGTGACGATGGCCAGCAGACCGGCTGAGCCGGTGGCGACCAGATACTTTCTGCGCACTGAAGCGCTCCTCCCGAGAGAAACCGGGATCGAGCACAGCGTGCCGATGAAAGGTCGTCGCGGGGCCCGATCCCCTGACTCCAGCCAACGTAGGCCCTGCCGGGCCGCGCGGGAACGCTACTTAGGTCGCGATCACGAACCGCTGTAGTTGGGCGCCTCGACCGTCATCTGCACGCCGTGGGGGTGGCTCTCCTTGAGCGAGGCCGAGGTGATGCGGACGAACCGGCCCTTGTCCTGCAGCTCCGGAATGGTGCGGGCCCCGACGTAGAACATCGACTGGTTGAGACCGCCGACGAGCTGGTGGGCGACCGCGGAGAGCGGCCCGCGGTAGGCGACCTGGCCCTCGATGCCCTCCGGCACGATCTTGTCGTCGCTGGCAACCTCGGCCTGGAAGTAGCGGTCCTTGGAGTACGACTTCTTGCCGCGGCTGCTCATCGCGCCGAGCGACCCCATGCCGCGGTAGGACTTGAACTGCTTGCCGTTGACGAAGACGACGTCGCCCGGCGACTCCTCGCAGCCGGCGAGCATCGAGCCCACCATCACGGCGTCGGCGCCGGCGACGAGCGCCTTGGCGATCTCGCCCGAGTGCTTCATGCCGCCGTCGGCGATCAGCGGGACACCAGCCGGCTTGGTGGCCAGGGACGCCTCGTAGACGGCGGTGACCTGCGGCACGCCCACGCCGGTCACGACGCGGGTGGTGCAGATCGAGCCCGGCCCGACGCCGACCTTGACCGCGTCGGCGCCGGCGTCGACGAACGCCTGGGCGCCCTCGCGGGTGGCGACGTTGCCGCCGATGACCTGCACGTGCGTGGTGGCCGGGTCGGACTTCAGGCGGCGCACCATGTCGAGGAGGAGGTGGACGTGGCCGTGGGCGGTGTCGGCGACGAGGACGTCGACGCCGGCCTCGACCAGGGTGGTGGCCCGCTCCCAGGCGTCGCCGAAGTAGCCGATGGCGGCACCGACCAGCAGCCGGCCGTCGTCGTCGTAGGACGCGTGCGGGAACTGCTCGCCCTTGACGAAGTCCTTGACGGTGATCAGGCCGCTCAGCCGGCCCTCGCCGTCGACGAGCGGCAGCCGCTCGCGCTTGTGCGCGCGCAGGAGGGTGGTGGCCTCGTCGCGCGAGATCCCGTCGTGGCCGGTGATGAGGCCCTCGCGGGTCATCACCTCGTCGACCTTGGTGGTCGCCCACTCCGCCACCGGCGTGAAGCGCAGGTCGCGGTTCGTGATGATGCCGAGGAGGTGGTTGTCGAGGTCGACGACGGGGAGGCCGGAGACGCGGTACTCGCCGCAGATCCGGTCGAGCTCCTCGAGCGTCGCGTCGGGACCGATGGTGACCGGGTTGGAGATGATGCCCGTCTGCGTCCGCTTGACCAGGTCGACCTGGCGGGCCTGGTCCTCGATGGACAGGTTGCGGTGCAGGACGCCGATGCCGCCCTCGCGGGCCATCGCGATCGCCATCCGCGCCTCGGTGACGGTGTCCATCGCCGCGCTGATCAGCGGCACCCGGATCGAGATCTCACGCGTGAGGCGGGTGGTGGTGTCGATGTCGCTGGGCGCGAGGTCGGACTCCCCCGGCAGCAGGAGCACGTCGTCGTAGGTGAGGCCGAGCGCAGCGAACTTCTCCGGGATCTCCACGCCGCCATTCTACGGGCGGTTCGGAGCGCTCTGGGACAGTGTCAGGGTGGGGACGGTGGGGGGCGACCGGTCGGGCGCGGGCCGCATGGTCTGGGCGGCGGCGGTCGTGGCCTTCCTCGCGCGCTTCCCGTCCCTGCTGTGGCCGCTGCGGCCCGACGAGGCGGGGTTCCTCATGGTCGCCCGCGCCTGGCAGCCCGAGCCCGACTCGCTCTACGGGCGCTACTGGGTCGACCGGCCGCCGCCGATCCTGTGGCTGGTTCAGGCCACCGACAGGATCGGAGGGCCGTACGCCCACCGGCTGGTCGGCGCGCTCGCGTGCTCGTTGCTGGTGCTGGCCGCGGCCGCGGCGGCCCGCGAGGTGGTGGTCCGCGCCGGCGTGCTCGACCCGGCCGCGGTGCGCCGCCTGGCCGGCTGGGTGGCGGTGGCGACGGCCGCCCTGGTCAGCAACGCCGAGATCGACCCGGTCGCCGCCAAGGGCGAGCTCTTCGGCATCCCGCTCGTGATGGCCTCGTGCTGGCTGGCGCTGCGGGCGGTGCGCCGGGTCTCACCGCCCGACGCGTTCCTCGCCGGCCTGCTGGCGATGCTCGCGGTGGGGATGAAGCAGAGCATCGTCGGCGGCCTCGTCTTCGGCGCCGTCCTGATCGCCGGGTCGCTGGTCGCGCGGCAGGTGAGCCGGCGCGACGCGCTCCGCTGCGCCGGGGCCGCCGCCGCCGGGGCCACCATCCCGGTGGCGGTCGTCGTCGCCTGGGCGATCGGGGCCGGCGTACGCCTGCAGACGCTGTGGTACGACGTCGTCACCTTCCGCTCCGACGCGAGCCACGTCATCGCCACGCAGGAGTCGGAGGGCGCGACGAGCCGGATCTCGGTGCTGCTGCTGATCTTCGTCGGCACCGGCATGCTCCTCGTCGTCGCGCTCTTCGCGGTCCGGCTCCGCAGCCTCCTGCGGCACGACCCCGTGCCGGTGGTCGCGATCGCCGTGATGCTCAGCCTCGACCTGATCGGCGTCGCACTCAGCGGCAGCTTCTGGTCGCCGTACCTCTTCGTGCCGCTCCCCGGCCTCGCGCTCGCCCTCGCCGCGCTCGTGGCGCACGACCACCTCGACCGCGTCCGGCACCGGGTCACCCCGGTCGCGGTGGGTCTCGTGGTGGTCTCGAGCATCGTCGCGATGGTCGGCTGGACGGGTGCGTGGGTGGCGGGCCGGGTCCCCGTGGAGGTACGCACCGGGGAGGCGATCGCGGCCGCCGCCTGGCCCGGCGACCGGGTGCTGGTCTACGGCGGGCGCGCCGACATCCAGTGGGCCACCGGCGCCCAGTCGCCGTACCCGTATCTCTGGTCGCTGCCGATGCGCACCCTCGACCCGGGCCTGGACGACCTGGAGGAGGTGCTGACCGGGAGCAACCCGCCGACGTGGTTCGTCGAGGCGACCTTCATCAACACGTGGAGCGAGCTCGGCACCACCGCGATCCAGAGCTCGCTGATCCGCAAGTACGCGTTCGTGCAGACCGCGTGCGGCCGCTACCGGATCTACCACCTCAACACCGTCGACCCGGTCGAGGTCGACGTCGACTGCTCGACGCCCTTCCGGACGATCTGGGGGCGCTGAGGGGGTCGAAATGCCGCCGGCCCGGCAGACGACGTC